>ONYQ01000043.1 GCA_900322145.1 uncultured Eubacteriales bacterium | reverse complement strand
AAAAAATCACATCTTCTGAAAATTGTTTCATGCCAGCCAAAACGGTTATTTTCACTCCATAAGCAGAATGTGACCTGCTTTGTGATTGTTCACAAAAGGAAAACACGAATTTTGTATGAGCCTACAAAATTCCGGAAAAACTTTGGTAAAACGGAAAAAATCCTCGAAAGGAATTTACAAATCGTTAATTTTGTTGTAATATAATATTAAAGAATTGCGTCTTATGGCGTTAAATTATGAATCCTGCAAAATCCATATAGGATACGGAGGTGAAAAATCCCACTCTGCAACGACCGCAACCACACACTTGTACCCAAAATCAAACACAGAAAGAAGGAATACGATGTCAACAAAATCAACAAGCTTCTTCAAAAAGCTGCTCGGTTCGCTTCTGTCGGCTGCCTGCCTGTTTTCCGGTACGGCTGTAGCCGGTACGATTGCCACAACCTCTGCAGCACTTCCGGTCGCAGCAGCTACCACCAGCGATGCCCCCGATTTTTCATGGGATAACGCTACGGTTTACTTCCTGCTGACAGACCGTTTCTGCAACGGCGATACCTCCAACGACGGTGCTTACGACCGTGTCAAGACCGTTGCCGGTGATTCCAGAGCAACCTTCCACGGCGGTGACTTTGCCGGTATCACCAAAAAGATCAATGAAGGCTACTTCAATGACCTCGGCGTTAACGCTATCTGGATGACCGCTCCTTATGAGCAGCTTCACGGCTATATCCTCGGCACTAACTTTGCACACTATTCTTATCATGGTTACTATGTTACCGACTATACCGAGCCGGATGCCGCTTATGGTACCAAGGCGGAATTCAAAACACTGGTCGATACCGCCCATGAGCATGGTATCCGTATTATCATGGATATCGTTATGAACCATGCCGGTTATAACAACATGATCGACATGAACGAGTATAACTATGGTACACTTCTGGACGGCTGGAAACAGGTCTATGATGCCGGCGATCTGGATAACTATCATAAGAAGATCGACTATACCTCTGATGCGGCCGCCTGGGGTCGTTGGTGGGGTACTGACTGGATAAGATCCGGTCTGCCTGGCTACAACGAACAAGGCGATGGCCCCTCCGAACAGGTGCAGTGTCTGACCGGTCTGCCGGACTTCAGAACCGAATCCTCCAAGTCTGTCGGTATTCCGCAGTTCCTCCAGACAAAATGGCAGAAAGAGGGTACTCTCAACGAAAAAATGAGCAAGTACGGTCAATCCAATACCGTAACCGGCTATATCTCCACATGGCTGGCTGAGTGGGTTGAAACCTACGGCGTTGACGGTTTCCGCTGCGATACCGCTAAACACGTTGAGTTTGCTTCCTGGAACAAGCTGAAGCAGGCAGGCGTGGCTGCTCTGAAAAAGTGGAGACAGAATAACCCCTCCAGCCCCGGTGCTAACTGGACAGACGATTTCTGGATGACCGGTGAATGTTGGGATCACGGCTGCTACAAGGACGGTTACTATACCGAGGGCGGCTTTGACTCCATGATTAACTTCGAGACAACAGGCGCAGGTCTGCTGTCGATGGACAGAATCGCAGGCGTTTATGAAGGCTATGCCAGCAAGATCAATTCCGATCCGAGCTTCAACGTCCTGTCCTACATTTCTTCTCATGATACCGTACTTGCCAGAGGCGATCAGTACTATCTCGGTTCTGCTTTCCTGATGCTTCCCGGCGGCGTACAGATCTACTACGGCGATGAAACCAACAGACCTCTCGTTCCCGGTGTTGCTGTCAGCGGTGACGGTCATGCCGTAAGAAGCGATATGAACTGGGACAGCATGGATACCGCTGTATTGGCTCACTGGCAGAAGGTCGGTACCTTCCGTAACAACCATCTGGCTGTTGGTGCCGGTACACATACCGCTATGACCGCTTCTTCCGGTGTCGGCTTCGGCAGAACCTATTCCAAGAACGGCAAGGAAGATAAGATCGCAGCTGTTATCGGCGCTTCCGCTAACACCTCTGTCAGCCTCGATGTTTCTGCTATCTGGTCAGACGGCACTATGCTGACGAACTATTATGACGATTCCTCTGCTACCGTTTCCGGCGGTAAGGTTACCTTCAATTCCGGCGCACACGGCACTATCCTTATCGCAGAACCCGACGGTTCCAAGGGCGTTGTAAAGGTTACCCATATCAATAAGGATACCGGCGCTACCCTGAAGGAAGAATCCCTCTCCGGTATGGTAGGCGACAGCTACACCGCTCAGCCGCTTTCCGTAGAAGGTTTCACCGTTTCCAAGGTAGAAGGCAGCAAGACCGGTACTTTCAGCGAAACTCCTGCCACCGTTACTTTCTACTACACCTTCGACAGCGCTAACTATGCGTATATCGAAACCAAACACGTGGATGCCTCTTCCGGCGCAGAAATTGCCAAGGGCGAAACCACTGCCGCCAAGATCGGCACTACCTACAGCGTATCTCCTGTCAGTGTCAAGGATTACGAAGTTGACCTGACCAAGACCACTAATGCAACCGGTACCGTTAAATCCGGCACCAATACCGTTACTTTCTATTACAACTATGTAGAACCCACGAATCTCCGTGTACATTACTACAATGCCAACGGCTGGTCAAGCGTTAACTGCTATGCCTATGATGAAACCAAAACTCCGAAGGCAGAATACCTTGGCGCATGGCCCGGTAAGGCAATGACCGCAGAAAGCAATGGCTGGTTCTCTATCGAAGTGCCGGACACCGAAGATGCCTATATCATCTTCAACGGCAGCGGCGGACAGGAACCCGGCTATATGCAGCCCGGTTATCAGTGCTCCGGTGAAGTCTGGATCAAGGATGGCAAGCAGATGACTGCCGGTAAAGTCAATGTTGTTTACACCGGCACAGACGGCAAGGTGCTCGGCTCTGAAAAGCTCACCGGTCTTTCCGGCGAAACCTACACCACCTCTGCTAAGACCTTCACAGGCTACACCCTCAGCACAACACCTGCTAACGCTTCCGGTACCTTTACCGAAGCAACGATTACCGTTACTTATGTTTACACCCCCGATAACCCCGTTGATGAACTGGTTAACAATTCCAAGGTTTCCGCTACTTCTGTCAATGTCGGCAGCAGCGTGACCGTTACCTGCTCCGCTTCCGGCGGTACACCTTCCTATAAGTATCAGGTAGAGTATAAGAAGAGCACCGAATCCTCTTATACTACTCTCCAGGCTTACAGCACAACAACTTCCGTGAAGTTCACACCGCCTGCTGCCGGTACCTATAACCTTAAGGTCAGCGTTAAGGACAGCGACGGTACTGTTGAAGCACAGAGCTTCACCGTTAACGCTACCAGCGTACCTGTTACCCTGACCAACAAATCCACCATTTCCGCTACTTCTATCACCCTCGGCAAGAGTGTTACCGTTACCGGTGCAGCTTCCGGCGGTACTACTCCGTATCAGTACGCTGTCTATTACAAGAAGGCTTCTTCTACTTCTTATACGACCGTACAGAACTACAGCACTACCAAGACGGTTACCGTTAAGCCTACCGCTGCTACTACTTACGATGTAAGAGTCAAGGTAAAGGATAAGGCCGGCACCGTTAAGACAAAGGATTTCACCGTAAAGGTAACCAATGCGGTACTGACCAACACTTCCACCGTATCCGCTGCCAGTGTATCCGTGGGCAGCAGCGTAACGATTACCGGTAAAGCTACCGGCGGTACTGCTCCGTACACCTATGCTGCTTATTACAAGATCGGCGATGGTTCCTTCTCTCAGATCAGAGGTTTCAGCTCTACCGCTACCATGACCTTCAAGCCCGCTACGGCCGGTACTTATACCATCCGTACTAAGGTAAAGGACAGCAAGGGTACTGTTGTTTCCAAGGATCTGACCGTGAAGGCTGTCAAGGCTCTGACGAATGCTTCCACACTTTCCGCCACTTCCATTACCCTCGGCAAGAGCATTACCATTACCGGTAAGGCTACCGGCGGTACAACTCCGTATAAGTATGCAGCTTACTACAAGAAGTCCACTTCTACTGAGTACACCAAGATCAGAGATTACAGCACCACCACTACCATGACCTTCAAACCTGCCGCCGCTGTTTCTTACGACGTGCGTGTAAAGGTCAAGGATGCCAAGGGTACGGTTAAGAACAAGGACTTCACCGTAAAGGTAACGAAGGCTACTTCTACTGCTTTGGCTAATGCTTCTACTATCTCCGCTACCAGCATCAAAAAGGGTACTACCCTGACCATCACCGGCAAGGCTACCGGCGGTACAACTCCGTATCAGTATGCGGCTTACTACAAGAAGTCCTCTTCTTCCAGCTATACCCAGATCAGAGACTACAGCACAACCGCTAAGATCACCGTTACACCGGCTGCCGCTACTACCTATAACATTCGTGTGAAGGTCAAGGATGCGAAAGGCACCGTTTCTAACAAAGACTTTACCGTAAAGGTAACAGCCTGAACCTAAACGATTCCCGTTCGTCTGCTGTATAAAAGCACACGACAGGGAACAGCCAAAAGCGGCACAGTGAAAGCTGTGCCGCTTTATTGCTGCCGTCGGCCTTTATCTTCTGTCCACTATTGTGATGCAGCAGAAACTTTTCCGACAGCTTTATGAAGAACGCAAAAAAAGACTTGTGCTGTACTGTTGTGAGTGCGGCACAAGTCTTTGGTATTTTATGTAGGCTGAGGATAGCTTTTACCAGTGGAACACGCCCTTGATAAAGTTGAACGCATAGCAAAGAGCGAAGATAATGGGTTGGTGCATCAGATAGATGAGCAGGGAATGGCGGCCGAGAAATCCAAAGAAACCTATCCGCTTTTTGAAGAGCGGTTTGGGAAATTTACGTTTCACACCGATACGGCCGATATAAGTGCCGGCAAAAAACAGGAACAGCCACGGCACTAACGGGAAATAATCACTGGATGCAAAGCCTTTATAAGGAAAACCGAACATAAAAAGGAAGTGGGTATTGTACCAACTGTCGGGCATTGTGACAGAAAACAGCGGAGGTATGCCAAAAATATGCTCCGGTATATGTATAGTCAGTATAAAAACAATCACATTGAAAACAATGCCGACCCATGAGGGAATCAGCTTGAGATATTTATTGCTCAGACCGTACAGCAGCATACAGGAAGCTAACATATGGAGGATACCGAATTGTATCATGTTTTCCTGTCCTACTGCCAGATAGGTAATCAGCGTAACGGCCAGAGAAATCAGCGCCAGTTTGACACCACGCTCTAAATTGGAGTGACTGAGATTGCAGGCGATGCCGGAAATGAGGATGAAAAGACCGGCAAAATACGGCTCGGCCGGCAGAAAGAAATTCACCAGCCATATACCCCATTCATAGTGAAAGAAATAGCCGATCGTAAAGAACGCATGAAAAAAGATCATGCAAAAGACGGCGATTCCTCTCAGTTCATCTAAGGTATGAATACGGGGTCTTGCCTTGGTTGACTTGTCGTTGGACGGTTTTGCGTTTTCAGCGGATGCTTCTGCCATGTGAATCCCTTCTTTGTCATAGAATAAGCCGGCGCATTGTTGTTTTTTGTCGAAAAAAGCGATTTTTTCTGCTGCGGTGTATTTCCATTGCCGTGCAAGTGTGTTATAATATATCTGCCATCATTATAACAGCATCTGAAGATTTTATCAAGAGAAGAGGAAAACAATATGAAAGATAATATGAAGGAATTGACCATCGGGACAGAAGCAGTTCTGACTTATGTGACAGAGGAATCCCGTACCGCACAGCAAATGGGCAGCGGTTCATTGGCGGTACTGGCGACACCGGCGGTAGTGGCGCTCATGGAAAAAGCCGCTTGTATGCTTTTGGCACCCTATCTTCCGGATGATATGACAACGGTTGGTACAAAGATTGCCGTAGAGCATCTGAGCGCTACGCCGGTAGGGGCGGCGGTAACGGTGAAAGCAGTGCTGACAGCCATAGAGGACAGGAAGTATTGCTTTGATGTGACAGCGGAGGATATTGGCGGTCTTATTGCACGGGGACAGCATGAGCGTTTTCTGGTCAAGACGGAGCGTTTTTTAGCAAAGACCTATCAGAAGCTGGAGGAGTTGTCCCATGCGTAATAAAACGCATCCTTTTCGGTGGTTGATTCGTTGTGCAGGATGTATGCTGACAGTAATGCTGCTCACAGCTGTATCCGGCTGTGATATGCCGGACAAATCCTCGCCTTCTTATCCGGCGGATAACGGAATAGACTATCGTCAGAATCCTTCTCAGGTCAAAACGATCATCGGTATATGGACAGCGCAAAGTGTCACCGTGAACGGTGAAGTTTATTCCATTGGAGAATATTCCGACCTGAAACGGGAAGACTTTTCGAGTACTTATACCATACAGCAGGACGGCACTGTTATTCTGTCTAATAACAGCCAATCCCTTGAAGGCACTTATTCCTTTGACGGAAAGGCAGTTGAAGCGCTGTTTGGCAAGTATCATTACCGGCTGATGTATGACGCACAAGCCAATACGCTTACCCGTACCAAAGAAGCTACCGATGAAGTCATCACCTACCGCAAGCATTAGCAATACAATGTGCAATGTACTTTTTTCCCCGAAAATCTTTATAAAAAACCTCTGTCGATTCCTGCTATCCAACAGGAATGACAGAGGTTTTTTTTACTCAACAAAGGGTGCAGCAGCGCTGACCGAGCCGACAGTCAAGACTCAGCGCCCCATATTAGTCGAGGAAGTCTTTCAGTTTTTTGCTGCGGCTGGGATGACGGAGCTTGCGGAGGGCTTTGGCTTCAATCTGGCGGATACGTTCACGGGTGACGTTAAAGACCTCGCCGACCTCTTCAAGGGTACGGGAACGGCCGTCAATCAGACCGAAGCGCAGACGCAGAACGTGTTCTTCACGGGAAGTCAGCGTGGATAATACCTCGTTAAGCTGTTCACGGAGTAAGGTATGGGAAGCGGCATCCTGCGGGGCGGGGGCATCGTCATCGGGAATGAAATCACCGAGATGGCTGTCCTCTTCCTCACCGATAGGTGTTTCGAGGGAAACCGGTTCTTGTGCCACACGCATGATTTCACGGACTTTATCGGCCTGCATACCGATACAAGCGGAAATTTCTTCGGCGGTGGGTTCGTGTCCGGTCTGGTGGAGCAACTGGTTGGATACCTTCTTGACCTTGTTGATGGTTTCCACCATGTGGACGGGAATACGGATGGTTCTGGCCTGATCGGCAATCGCTCTGGTAATGGCCTGACGAATCCACCAGGTAGCATAGGTGGAAAATTTGAAGCCCTTAGTGTAATCGAACTTTTCAACCGCCTTGATCAGACCGAGGTTACCTTCCTGAATCAGATCAAGGAACTGCATACCTCTGCCAAGATAGCGTTTGGCAATGCTGACAACCAATCGGAGGTTGGCCTCGGATAAACGTTTTTTAGCGGCAACATCGCCGTTGGAAATACGGATGGCAAGGCTCATTTCCTCGTCCGGTGTCAGCAGCGGTACACGGCCGATTTCTTTCAGATAGATTTTAACAGGGTCGTCAATGGTAACGCTGTCGCCGGTCGGTTCCCCGCCTTCTTCATCTTCCATGAGATCGCCGTTATCCGAAATAGAAGTGAGAGCGGCATCATCAAGAATGATGTCTTCCATCGTTTCAACGATCTCTACACCGTTGCTTTCGAGAGCATCATAGAATTTTTCAAGGTATTCGGGGTCGAAATCCATTTCGCCGATCGCATCCAGAATTTCCTTGTTGCTGAGCTGACCTTTTGATTTGCCTAACTCCATGAGGTTATTGAGTACCGTTTTCTTGTCAGATTGTGTGATCATCGTATCGTACCTCCTGCTATTTCTTTTTCCTTTGTTTTGGGTGGGCGGATTATATATGAAGCGGATATGACTGACAGGCAGTCTGTTCCGCAGAATTGTCATGCAGCCATATATATGCATCAGCATGGCGGAAAGACAGTTATTGTTTTTTGCTGCGGAGCTTGCGCATTTCTTCGAGCAGGGTATTGTCATCGGCTTCAGCGATTTGCTGTGGAGAAAGCTTTTCGGATTCTTCCTGCAGGATATCTATGTAATCCTTTGCCGCAGCGGTAGGATTTTCCTCATAGGAATGGGACATCAACAGTTTGCCCAGACGGTTCCGTTCGTCTGCCGAAAGCTTGTCGGAAATATCCGTAAAGGTGAAGTTATACCCCTGTGCGGCACGGTCACGCAGTAATTCATAGACCATACGGTGGAAAGCCGTGGGAAACAGGGTAGGGGAGAGTGTCGGAAAGACGCTGACCGCTACATCAGGATGTGCCATTAACAGGGAAATCAGAGCATCCTCAGCGCTGGCGACACGCAGATTGAAGGGTTCTGTACCGGAAAAGCCTTCGGGCGATACGGTCAGACTGCGCTGCATACTGCGCTGACGGTCTTTTTCGGTACGGCGCTGACGGGTGCGGATAGATTGCTGTGTCTGCTCTTTAATAGCGGCTTTTTCCACGCCTAATTCCTCCGCAAGCTTTGAAATGTAAATATCCCGTTCAATGCTGTTATCCAGCTGTGATAATAACTCGCAGGCCTTTGTCAGAAATTCAACACGCTGTTGGGTAATGTCCAGATGATAACCGGAACGCAGTTTTGTCAGACGGTAATCAATATCGTTACCGCTGTTATTCAGCAGCATCCGGAAACGGGCGGGACCCTGTTCGCCATGCGATTTCATGAATTCATCGGGGTCCTTGCCGTTCGGGACGGTAAGGATTTTGATGTTGATACCCAGCGGGCGCAGTATGCCAATGGCTCGTGCGGTAGCCCGCTGACCGGCTTCGTCTGCATCATAACAGATGACAACCTCTTCACAATAGCGCTTGATGATGAGTGCCTGTTCCTGTGTCAGTGCAGTACCAAGCGTTGCAACGGCATTTTCAAAGCCGGCCTGATGCAGGGCAATCACGTCCATGTAGCCTTCGACTAAAATCAACTGTCCGTTAGCCTTATTTTTGGCGAACTGGAGTGCATAGAGGTTTTCGCCTTTATTGAAAACGGGCGTTTCAGAGGTGTTGAGGTATTTCGGCTTGTTGTTGGACATAATACGTCCGCCGAAACCTAACACACGCCGCTGTAAATCAATGATCGGGAACATGATACGGTCGGAAAAGCGGTCATAGGGATTCCCGTTTTGAGATTGATTGGCTAAATTAGCCTGTATCAGTTCGGTACCGGAAAAGCCCTTGCTTCTCAGATAGTTGACCAGTTCAAAGCGGGATTTGGGGGAGTAACCCAGTCCGAAATGGGTGATGGTTTTGGGCAAGAGCTGACGCTTAGTAAGATAGGCCAGCGCTTCCTTGCCTTCCGGTGTATAAAGCTGACGCACATAGAAACGGGCGGCTTCACGGTTCGCTTCAAAGATGCGCTGGCGCAGGTGATGCATTTTGTTGTCGTTGTTGGTTTCGGGTACGGTCAGACCGGCCTTTTGTGCCAGCCAGCGTACAGCCTCCATGTAGTCAAGATGCTCTATTTTGCGGACAAACTGAATCACATCGCCGGATTCATTACAGCCGAAACAGTGGTACAAACCCATCTCCGGTGATACACTGAAAGAGGGGGTATCATCTCCATGAAAAGGACATTTTCCCATCAGATTCCGACCGGATTTTTTGAGTTTGACATAGTTCCCGATAATATCGGCAATATTGGTTCTTCTTTTTAACTCCTGTTTGAAATCCTCGGATATAGCCATTCACGTTCTCCTTTTTTCCACAAACTCATACAATACGTCTTTTCCCTTTGTCGAAAAGTAATCATTATGCATTATGCATTATGAATTATGCATTATTTCCCGTCCTTCCAGGCACGGGGGATAAATAATTCCTTGAATTTTTCTGTAGCATAGTGGTCTGTCATGCCGGAAATATAATCACAGACAGCACGGGGTGCGCCTTCGGTTTCCGCTATGTGGTGCAGTTCCGCCGGCAGCAGGTCAATGTGTCGGGTCAGATATGTAAACAGAAGATAAATCAGTTCAGGAACTTTCTTTTCTTCCTTTTTGGCATCATTATTGGAATAAACACTGTCGAACATGAACCGGTGCAGTTGGTCATAGACATTCTGTACATCCGGCGACATTTTCAAGGTATCGCCTTCGGAATTTTCAATGACAGACATGACCATGGTATTGATACGGGAAGTAGTTGTTGTGCCGAGTACGGCGGTAATTTCCTTCGGAATATCCGAAACGGTCATGACACCGGCACGAATGGCATCGTCAATGTCATGGTTCATATAGGCAATACGGTCAGCCATACGGACAATGCGGCCTTCAAGGGTGTCAGCCTCTTTGCCGGTGGTATGGCAGAGAATACCGTTGCGTGTTTCATAGGTGAGATTCAGTCCCCGACCGTCTTTTTCGAGGATATCCACTACACGCAGACTTTGTTCATAGTGATGAAAACCGCCGGCCATCAGATTATTAAGGGCACGTTCTCCGGCATGGCCGAAGGGGGTGCGTCCGAGGTCATGCGCCAGAGAAATGGCTTCGGTTAAATCCTCATTCAGCCGCAAAGCTCTGGCAATGGTACGGGCAATCTGTGATACCTCTAAGGTGTGGGTGAGACGGGTGCGGTAATGATCGCCCTCCGGTGACAGGAATACCTGCGTTTTGTGTTTGAGCCGCCGGAACGCTTTACAATGGATAATTCTGTCCCTGTCCCGTTGGAAATCGGTACGGACGGGACATTTTTCCTCGGGATATTGTCGTCCTTTGGTGGCAGAGGACAAACACGCAAAGGGGGACAGATGCTGTTGCTCCAGCATTTCGATTTGTTCACGGATCAACAAATGACTCACCTCCGCTATAGGCTTGTATAATACTAATACGCATTTTTTCGGGCAATACCTTCTTTAGTGTTGAGAAAAAATATAAGGTGGTCAAAATGGGGGAAAAAATTTGTGCCGGACAAACATGACCCGACACAAATTGTTTGTATACCTATAAATGAGCAAATTTGAAAATTGCACAAAAACAAGAACCCCTCCGCCTCGCTAACGCTCGGCACCTCCCCTGAAGGGGAGGCAGGAAACGTTT
>ONYQ01000044.1 GCA_900322145.1 uncultured Eubacteriales bacterium | reverse complement strand
CGGAACAGGAGGAAACGCTTTCCTCTGAAACGGAGATTGACTATGAAAAGCTGGCGACTGTCCGTTATGATATTGCCAAGCTGGAAAAGGTCATGAGCGAAACGGATGCCGCCGCCCTTACCGCAGAGGTTACCGAAGAGGATATTGCCCATGTTATCGAACTGTGGACAGGTATTCCTGCCTCGAAGGTACAGGAAAATGAATTGAATAAGTTAGCCGACCTCGAAGAAAAGCTCAAGAGTAAGGTGATCGGACAGGATGAAGCCGTTACCGCACTGGCGGCCGCCGTCAAGCGCAGTCGTGTGCAGATCAGTCCCCGCCGCAGACCGGCTTCCTTTATTTTCGTAGGGCCTACCGGTGTCGGTAAGACGGAACTGGTCAAGGTATTGGCCGGCGAATTATTCAATACCCCCGAAACCCTTATCCGTCTGGATATGTCAGAATACATGGAGAAACATTCGGTATCGAAAATCATCGGTTCCCCTCCGGGCTATGTCGGTTATGAAGAGGCAGGACAGGTGACGGAGAAGGTCAGAAGGCGGCCGTATTCGGTACTGCTGTTCGATGAAATCGAAAAGGCACATCCTGACGTGCTGAATATCCTTCTGCAAATCTTAGATGAAGGTGTTCTGACGGATGCACAGGGCAGAAAGGTCAATTTCAGCAATACCGTTATCGTGATGACCTCCAATGCCGGCAGTGAACGCAAGGAAAATGCCCTCGGCTTTGCGAAAACAGAAGCCGAAGCCACTGCCGAAAAAGTAAGAGCCGCCCTCGGTGAATTCCTGCGGCCGGAATTCCTGAGCCGTCTGGATGAAATTATTATTTTCCGTCATCTCACGGAAGAAGATTTCGTAGCGATTGCCGCCCTGATGCTGAATGAATATGTTGACACCCTGAAAGAAAAGGGTATCCGCTTTACCTTTGATGAAAAAGCCCAGCGTTATTTAGCGAAGAAAGCCCACGGCGGAAAGAGCGGCGCAAGAGATTTGCGTAACCTCATCCGCAAGGAAGTGGAGGATAAAATCGCCGCCGCTATTGTCAACAGCCGTTTAGGCGGTATTGCCGCCATCCACGTCGCCGCCGAGGACGACAACCTCAAATTAGATGTCCTCTAATGTGCAATGTACAATGTACAATGTGCAATGATAGCCGTCTCGTAAGTTATAACAAAACCGTAAAATACTACGCCCCCGATATAAGCAAGGCAAATTGATTTTGCCGGTAATGTTACGGCAAAAATAAAACAATTCCGGATAGTTTCCCGTTCAGAGGAACTATCCGGCATTTTGTTGTCTGTATCCGCTGTTTTTTGCCCTGTGAGAAGGATTTGCCGTTGTCATCAACTCCACACTCCACACTCCACACTTCACGCTCCACGCTTCACGCTCCTAACTCCTGACTCCACACTCCACACTCCTAACTCCACACTCCTAACTCCACACTCCACACTTCACGCTCCACACTTCACGCTCCACACTTCACACTTCACGTTCCACGCTCCTAACTCCTGACTCCACGCTTCACACTATATCACGGCAATCAATTTTCAAAAATAGGCTCGAATGGCAATAGCAAGCTGAAACAATTTTTAGGGAGTTGTAATTTTATCACTACTGTGCTATAGTGATGATAAAGGAGTGATTAACCGTATGAATATTCTGATGAACCCCAACAACCAACTGACCAATGATATCCTCAGTCTGCTGAAAAGCATGAACCTCGAACCCGCTTGGATGAACAAAGCGGAGCAGTTCTTCGACTTCTCACAGGAAATCAATTTCTCTCTGCTCAACGGCACGAGAATCCATTCACTGGAATTATGGAATTCTGCCGTCAGCGCCAAAGCTAAGAAAATTGTATCGGATATCCGACAGAAAAACGATTTTCGTTACAGTGACCGTTATATCCTTTTCATGGATGCCATCAACGTGACCGAGTACATGGTGTACCGCTATTTCGATTTCCGGTTCAGCATGGAACTGACCGACACAGATCCCTGCTATCATGCGTTTTCGCTGGTATGCGCCGATGATTTCCAGACAAAAGCCCGTCTGTATGCCAATACCGTATCCGATATTTCTTATTATAACGGTCTGGGTTTTGACCTTTATCAGCAGGAAAAATGGGCGGAAGAAAATCCCCGTTTCATCTATCAGGCCGGTCAGTACCGCAATCCACTGGGGTTCTATACACTGGCTCTCTGCTATGCCCATAAGGACGGCAAGGATATTTTTTCTAAGGCGGAAATTTCGGAAATGACCGATTATCTGGCACAGGAACTCAAAAGCGCCAATCTGACCGAAGAACGACAATACCAGTTTTTCATGTCCATCCTGTTTATTGCCCGAAAAGACAGTTCCCATCTTCGTAAGAAAATGCTTGACAACATCCGTGGACGGGAAGAAGACTTTTTAGCCGGCATTGTCCGTAATATGCCCCAAAGCTATTTCCTGTCGGAAATTCCCGATTTGCTGTCGCTGATGAAGGAATACGTTGATATCGACCATATCATCAAGTTCTCTGTTTTCGCCGCCTATGACGCAAACGCTTTTCAGGAAAACGGCATTGCCGAACAAACCGGACGGGACCGCAGTCAGAACGCCCTTGCATTACTCGCTTATGAAGCGAAGCATTATCCCGATGAATACTATGCCGTCATGCACAGCCGTGACAAAATGACCGGTATTCACCACATGGGCTATGTGCCGGATTATTACTATGTTTTCTATGACCAGCTATTTGACATTTTAGCAAAAGAAAATCCACAGGCGGCTCATCGTTTGAGTGCTGACCGTTATGGAGATATGACGGAATTTTTCACTCAAATTGAACAGGATGCCAGTGTTGCCCGAGAGGAAGTCGGTCAATATCTCCGTGGCGAACAGGATATTTCTGTCCTTCTGCCACAGCATGACCGCATTGCCGATCCTTCCAGGCATACGCCGTTTACGTCCTATCATGTGCGACTGATACTCTATGCCCTGCGAAAGATACCCGACTATCGGGACAGATATATCGCCTACAAAACCATTCAGGAGCCGTATAACATCAACAATTATGCCGGCGACATTATCCGTGCCATGCGTATCGGAAAAACGGACACGGAGGAAGAATTTGATGCGCTGATCGACTCACTGGTGCAGGAAAACGTCCCGTTAGAGGATCGGTTCGGCTTATATCAGGATATGGATAATTCATGGTTCTATGGGGAAAGTCCCGAAAGAACACGGCTGTTTGAAACATACGTTGATAAAATGATGTCGCTGTCCGCTACCCATGACACGATATATGAAGCACTGGCGGATATCAAAAACGTTTATGCCCGCCGTCTGTATGCGCTTTATCTCCATAAAACGGGTATCGCTATGGGACAGCACCGCAAGATCCTGCTCAAAATGTGCGGCGACGGTTCCAAAGAAGTCCGGCGGGAAATTATCGCCGCCGTAACCGCTCATAAAGGATTGGAAAGCGATATCAAAGACCTGCTGACCGCTAAAAAGCAGGCCGTCCGTGAAACGGCTGTTGAAATCCTGAATAACTGGGGTGCCGCCAACTATACGGAACTGCTCACCACGGCCGCAGAAAATGAAAAAAGCACTAAAGTGGCTGACCGTATACGGGAAATTCTCGCCCAGACCGGTGTCGGCATATCAGCGGCAAATACGGACGACACAGAAACCGCCTTTTCCGCCGATACTTATATCAAGACCATGCTGAAGGGCGGCCGTGTCAAAAAAATACAGTGGCTCTATGAAATGCCTCTCCCTGCTGTCCATCTGACGGACGGCACATTGACCGATGACAGCTATTGTCAGGCTATGCTCCTGTCCTATACGCCCCTTTCTGCGCCTGAACGTCCTGCCGAAGCCGATCAATTAGCCGATCACCTCAACAAAAAGGATTTATCCGCCTTTGCCGCAGAAGTTTTTGCCCGCTGGTATCATGTCGGCGCAGAATCCAAACGGAAACAGCTCATGTATTTTGCGGCGGCTTACGGTGACAGCGCTTTGATTGACGAAATGCTCCGGTGTATCAAGGAATGGGCAAGTCCGGAAAAAGCCCGTGGCGCTATTGCGGCGGAAACCGCCAAAGCGCTTGCCCTGAACGGCTCCTCACAAGCGCTGATGGCCGTTGACAGCATGGCACGAAAATTCAAGCATAAGCAGGTACGGGCCGCCGCCACAGAAGCCATGAATAAAGCGGCGCAGATTCTCGGACTCACCGCCGAAGAACTCGGTGACCGCATTATCCCTGATTTGGGCTTTGACAGCGAAAAGAAACAGGTTTTCGATTACGGTACAAGAAAATTCATCGTGTATCTGACTTCGGCACTGACACTCGAAGTTACCGATGAAAACGGCAAAAAGGTCAAATCCCTTCCTTCGCCGGGTAAACGGGATGACGAGGAAAAAGCTTCCGCCGCTTATGAATCTTATAAGCAACTCAAAAAGCAGTTAAAAACCGTTGTTTCCATACAGGCCGCCCGACTGGAAACCGCTTTGATTTCCGACAGACGGTGGCGCAAAGCGGATTGGGAAAAGCTGTTTGTACAGAATCCTGTCATGCACAGCTTTGCGGAAGGTCTGATATGGGCGGCTTATCAGGACAGTGAATGTGCCGGCACGTTCCGTTATATGGAGGACGGCACGTTCAATACCGCCGACAGTGACGAATTTGACTTGCCGGACAACAGCACCATCGGATTGGTACATCCCCTCGAATTGGACGAGGAAACTCTTTCGGCATGGAAAGAACAGCTCAGCGATTATGAAATCACACAGCCGTTCATGCAGTTGGAAAGACCTGTTTTCCGTATCAATGAAAACGAGAAGGGAACGCTGGATGTCACCCGTTTTGCCGGACGCACTCTCAGCGCTTACAGTATCATCGGCCGCACCGAAAAAGCCGGCTGGTATAAAGGCTCGATACAGGACGGCGGCGGCTTTTTTGAATTCTACCGTGAAGATATTACCGCCCGTGAAAAACAGCCGGACGGTACGGTGAAGCTTTCCGGCTATGCCGCCGAATTCACTTTCAGTGGCTGTTCCGTCGGCTATTATGAGGAAGATGTCACCATTGAAAATCTGCGGTTCTATCATCCGGGTACGGTTGAACGGGGCAGTTACGTTTACGATAAGGCAGACGATAACAAAGCTATTCCGCTTGAGCAGGTAAACCCCCGCTATTTCAGCGAAATCCTGTACCAGATGGAGCAAATCACCAAAACAGGATAAGTATCAATGTGCAATGTACAATGTGCAATGTACAATGATTGTTCCTGAACGCAAGAACGACAAGGCGGTATCCACTCCTGATTTCTATAGTAAACGTCATTGAAAATTTCCTTTTGTCATTCTGAGAAACGAAGTGACGAAGAATCTTTCAAGGATTCTTCGCATGGTCTGGAATGACATAGTGCAGTTTTATTTTGTCGTTTACGATAACTCCTAATTCCTAACTCCACACTTTCAGAAAGGGGAAATCTATATGATTTTTGTCACCGGTGACTGTCATTCAGAATTCAATAAGCTTTCCTCTGCCGCCTTTCCTGAGCAGAAGGACATGACAAAAGACGATGTTGTCATCATCTGCGGAGATTTCGGCGGTATCTGGGATACCGACACCGACAGCCGCTATGAAAATTACTGGCTTCAATGGCTCGATGAAAAGCCCTTTACTACCGTATTCGTTGACGGCAACCACGAAAATTTTGACCGCCTGAACAGTGAATTTGAAACGGTGCCTTTTTACGGCGGTCAGGCGCACCGTATCCGGAACAGTGTTTATCATCTGATGCGGGGCGAGGTCTACACGATACAGGGTAAAACCTTCTTTACCTTCGGCGGTGCCGCCAGTCATGATATACAGGACGGTATCCTCGACAGCAATGACTTTCCAAGCGAGGCGCATTTCAAAGAAACCGTCCGTCAATGGCGGAAACGGAAAAAGCAGTTCCGTGTGAAAAACGTAACTTGGTGGCCGGAAGAAATGCCTTCCGAAGCGGATTATCAACACGCTGAAGCAACTCTTTCCGCCGTTCATCATACGGTGGATTACGTTATTACACATTGTGCGCCGCAATCCGTTCTGCGTAAGCTGTGGCAGAATCCGCCGACACCGGATGAACTGACGCTGTATTTTGATGACTTAGTCGGCCGTCTGCAGTTCGGTCACTGGTTCTTCGGACATTATCACGAGGACAGGAAAATTGACGACCGTGGTTCTTCGGACATTATCACGAGGACAGGAAAATTGACGACCGCTTTATTCTCCTGTATGACCAGCTCATCCGCATCCACTAACACAATGTACAATGTACAATGTGCAATTACTGCAAAGGCAAGGCAGTCAGCAACCGTTTATGCTGAATAATTTGACCAACTGCCGGCAATGCCTCTTTATGCAGACGGTCGGGATAAACGTTGTAATTTTCGTCAATATACGGCATGAGCGTATCACAGATGAATTCACACAGCTTAGTACCGGTCTGTTTTGTACCGGCTTTCCCGAAGAAACTGTCAGCGCCCTTGCTGGTGGGACCAATAGCCGGAATAAGCTCATCCATGCAAGCTTTGCCGGTGGTTTCAATGGCGACAATAATCGCCTTACGGCCGGTCATGGCGGTCATGCTCTGAACGTGTTCGCTGACATTCCGGCAGCCCTGATTAAAGGTCGTGTCGATGGCAGAGGACAATACGCTCTGTCCGTCCATATTTTTTGATTTGTTCGCCTATCATAGCATATATCCTCTTTTTCACAATTTGTAATCTGTCGTCACAGTTTATTATATCAAATATCCGTTCTTTTGACAACAAGCCCTATATAGTTTCACGGAAATCAGCTTTCTTGAAAACTATAAATGATGGGAATATAAAAAATCTGCCAAGTGAGAAGATTTTACTCACTTGGCAGGAAAATGATCCTATTGAAAATGGTGTGACATACCCGTATCGGTTTATGCCGTGCCACGTATATCATAATATCCCATTTCCTTGAGGAAATACATGGCTTGTGCAATTTTTGTTTTGGATAAGGCACAGGGGTCATCCGCACCGGAAAAAAAGCGGATCGCCATGCCGGGATTCTGCGGAACGAAATTACCGTCATAAGCCAGCATCGCCATGCGGAGCATTTCCTCATAAGCGCTCAGGGTGAACAGGAAACGGCACATCGGGTCGTTATTGTGTTCAATGACGGCGGCTCTGTCGGAATTCGTCCATGCATTGGGCAGATTTTCATGGCGGTATTTGAATTCATAGGAGCTTCCCATGATAATCAGCTTGGCAAAACGGGAACGGAAATGCTTTCCTTCCACTAATTCGAGAAATTTCAGCAAGCGAATCCCCTGTTTCATCTTGCTGGAACGGGACGGACAGCCGATAATGCACAGCTTATCCAATTCCGTGTCATATTTCCGGATATAGCATCGGGCGGCTAACGAACCCATACTATGGCCGAGCATGGTGAAAGGTAAATCCTTCCGGCCGCATTTTTCGGCGGCATACTGCTTGACCTCCTGTGTGATTTCGTGCAGATCCTCTACTAATGCCTGAAATCCGCCTTCATACCAATAACCTCTGTCGGAGACATCGAGGACACTTTCGCCGTGTCCCCGATGATCGTTGACGATGGTTAAATAGCCCTGTTCGGCCAAGTACCGCATCAGGCCGGTATATCTGCCTGTATATTCATTTTTTCCGTGTACCATCTGGACAATGCCTTTGATGTTTTTCGGGTCTTCCGGCTCAATTCTGAGGACATAAATAGGCAGTTCGTCCGAGCCGGAAATATGCTGATAGGTTGTTTCAATGATATTCATGGTTGATTATACACTCGGTTCATCTCTCAGCACTTCATGACGGATAATCTTTTTGGTGGTATTCTTGAGGAAAGGATACTTTCTGATGACCAGTCGTGAAAGCTGTTTATAGGTTGGTTGATTTTTGTTGTAATCGTTGAGGATATTCTGCAGAGCGTCCTGCACTTCCTGTTCGCTCATCTTTTCGATGGCTTCCTGTTCGGGATAAATGCGGGCGGTCAGCATATTATCTTCACCGGTTACGATGATCTCACTGATAAGATCATTCAGGGCTAACTTGGTTTCGATTTCTTCCGGAGAGATATTCTCGCCGTTGGAAAGGATGATAAGATTCTTGACACGGCCGTTGATATACAGATAGCCGTCCTCGTCTAAATAGCCTTTATCGCCGGTATGGAGCCAGCCGTCCTTGAGGGTTTCCTGTGTTTCGGCTTCCATTTTATAGTAACCCTTCATGACGCTGGTACCACGCACGAGAATTTCACCGTTTTCAAACTTGATTTCTACGTTGGAGAGCGGTTTGCCGATAGAACCGGGCCGTCCTTCACCGAGTTTGCAGGTGCTGATAACGGGGGAACATTCGGACATACCATAGCCTTCATAGACCTCTATGCCATACTTGGCGAATTCTCCGATATAATAGGGGTCAAGGTGTGCGCCGCCGGTGAAAATATATTTCAGGTTCTCACCGAAAACCTTCTTAGCGAGAATCTGGGGCGGAATATCCGAGCCAAGCGCCTTGAGACGCTTGTAGATAGTTTCTACCATCAGGGGAACCATGAGCATAACATCAGGCTGATAGATGCTCATATTTCTTACCATGTGCAAAAGAGAATCATTTATGCACAGAACAGCGCCCATCCAGAAACCATTCAGCCAGTCCATTGTCAGACAGAACGCATGGTGTACCGGCAGAACGCTCATGAATACCAGACCGGGATCCATGTCATACAGAACGGCTTCAATATTGCAGTACAGATTGCTCTGGGTCAGCATAACGCCCTTGCTTTTGCCGGTGGTGCCGGAAGTATAGACGATCATGGAAATATCTTCTTCTTCGGGCGGTTCCGGTTCGGCGGTATCTGCGCCGGCGGCGATCAGATCAGCGAGGGTTTCGGTTCCCTCTGCGGCATCACCGGAAAGCATCCAGATTTTTCTGACCTTCGGGCAGTTAGCCTGAATGGGAGCGGCAAGGGAAACAAAGATTTTATCGAGGAATACGCCTTCCGAATCGGAACGGTTGATAAGGTCGATCAGGTCGGCGGCCGGCAGAGCGGCATCGAGCGGTACAGCGGTGTTGTTGCTGGTAACAACGGACATATACGCTGTGATCCATTCAACGGAGCTGGTGCCGATCAGAGCGATATGCTTGTGGGAAAAATCCTGTGCCGCAAAACCTTTTTTAAGGCTGGTCACATCCGCCGCTATTTCACCGTAGGTTTTTTCCTCTACGTTCTTCTTGACAAGCCAGCGAACGGCAGGACGTGCGGCATAATTTTCCTCGCATCTTTTCCACATGGTATAGATTGTTTTTTTCATAAAGTTCCTCCCGGATTACTCCATGTATTCCTTCAGCATTTCAAGAGCGCTTCCGACGGTCTGTACACGGGACAGCTTCTGCTCGTCCTCACCGAAATCGAATTCTACATCGAATTCATCTTCCAGATCGCCGAGGAAGGTCATCAGATCGAGAGAGCTAAGGCCGAGATCATCACGGAAACTCATGTCATTGGTGATGTCCTCTGCTTTTACGGAACAGTAACGGGCTGCGATTTCCTTGAATCTTTCATCAATCTTTTCTGCCATGGTAATGACTCCTTTCAAATTCAGATCATGTCAATGATTTCATTAAGGGTTCTGCCGGGATCTTCAATGCCTCTGAACAAAATACGCATCATGTAATAATACATGAGTTCGGCATCCTTTTCAGTGAGCTGTGCGGTCTGGTAATGATAAGAGAAGTTCAGCTTTCTGTCGGGCAGATGCGAAACGGTGAGATACATTTTCTTGGTAGCGGCACCGTTAGCGAACCACTTGATATGGGTACGCAGTTTTTCGGCATTCGGGTCGAGATCGCTGGTATTCATAGGCGGCTGATAGGTCAGATAAACGCTGACATAAGTAGTATCATCCGGCGTATGATAGCGCTTCTTCATTTCATCACGGATGAATTCAGGGTCATAACCGCTGAACATATAAATACGGTTCTGATGGTTCTGAATTTTTCTGGCGGCTTCAATGAAAGTAGTATCGCCGGGAATGATCGTTCTGCAGGGGAAACAAAGTACACGGCTGCCGCCGGAAGTCATTTCATCCTGTGTGGAACGTCTGGAAATGAAGTTTTCGACAGTAATATCTTCCTGACCGTTATTCATCTTGGACAGATAAGTACGGATAACCAACAGAATAAGGTTGGTCGGGGAAATCTGATTGAACAGGCAGAAATTGATGGCTTTCTGCATACTGTCTACTTCGAGCTGATAATCCTTTACCGCCACAAAAAGCTCTTTTCTTTCGATGTCAGCCGCCCGCAGATTCGGGTCATTATGCTTCTTGCGGGCTTCCTCCAATACAGAGGGTCCCTGAATGTCGGAATACAGCGGCTCACCGAATTCATCCAATTGTTCATCCCAGAATTTCTTGGCTCTTGCCACACGTTTTTCGTTATTGGCTTTTTCGAGGTCCGAAATGAGTACTTTTTCAAAATCGCCGAGCGGAGCGGGATAGGGAGCGCCGCCCTGGAAATGCTTATAGAGGTTCATGATATCCGTTGCCATAACAGCCACGCCTACGGAGTCGTTCAGACGGTGATCCATATGTACAAAGAAGCCTGTGTAGCGCTCCGGCAGTCTGACAATGCGGAACTCACACATCGGAATATCATCGCCGTCAAAGGTCTCATAGGCCCATTTCTGCATGATATCGTCCGCTTCCTGCAGGGACATTCCTCTGAGGTCTACTTCCTGCAGTTCTTCCGGCTCATAATCGGCAATATACTGCTGAATTTCGCCGTTTTCATCGGGCTTGGTGAAGCGGAGTCTGAGACAGGCATATCTCTGCTTTTCCAGTTCGATACATTTCTTCAATGTCTCGACGTTAACGTCAAACTGGAACGCAGCCACAATGCTCAGACCGGATACCTGCTGGGTGTTATACTCTCTGATCCAGCGGTAGTGCATATTCTGTGCTGCGGTTAACGGATAGAGTTGACTCATATACATTCCTCCTAAAAAATATGGTTTGGGGTATAGGATATCCGTCACTATTATACAATAAATGGATAAATCTGTCAACCTTTTTGCCTATTTTTTAACTTTTTTGTTTACTATAACGAGAGTTCACAGGAAAGTCTTATTTCTCTACAAGATTTTTACGGACGGTTTTTTTCTCAAAAAAGGGTTTGCAACAAACAAAAGAACCCTGTAAAGTGAGCGCTTTACTCACGATACAAGGTTCTTATCAGCGTTAGAAAAGGGGATAGGTTTACACCGCTTGTACTATATTATTCCCACTCGATGGTAGCGGAAGGCTTCGGCGTCAGGTCGAACAACACACGGTTGACGTTTTCCACTTCGGCCGTGATACGGGCGGTAATGTGCTGAAGCAGTTCAAAGGGAACGTTTTCAACGGTAGCGGTCATAGCATCGGTCGTATTGACGGCACGAATGATAACCGGATAAGCAAAGGTTCTTTTGCCGTTCTTCACGCCGACAGAGCGGAAATCCGGCACAGCGGTGAAGTACTGCCATACCTTGCCTTCGAGACCGTTTTTGGCGAATTCCTCACGGAGAATGGCATCGGACTCTCTGACAGCTTCCAGACGGTCACGGGTGATAGCGCCCAGACAGCGCACGCCTAAACCGGGGCCGGGGAACGGCTGACGGTATACCATGTTATCGGGCAGACCCAGCGCCTTACCAACGACTCTTACTTCATCCTTGAACAGAAGCTTGAGTGGTTCAACCAGTTCAAACTGTAAATCCTCCGGCAGACCGCCGACATTATGATGGGCTTTTACGCCGTCACTCTCTAAGATATCGGGATAGATGGTACCTTGTGCGAGGAATTCAATGCCGTCCTGCTTGCGGGCTTCTTCTTCAAATACACGGATGAATTCTGCGCCGATAATTTTGCGCTTCTTTTCGGGTTCGGCAACGCCGGCCAGTTTATCGAGGAAACGGTCAACAGCATCCACATAAACGAGGTTAGCGTTCATCTGGTTGCGGAATACTTCAATAACCTGTTCAGGTTCGCCCTTGCGGAGCAAACCGTGATTAACGTGTACACATACTAACTGCTGTCCGACAGCTTTGATGAGTAAAGCGGCGACAACAGAGCTGTCAACACCGCCGGACAGTGCCAGCAATACTTTTTTGTCACCGATCTGCTCCCGCAGTGCGGTCACCTGTTCGTCAATGAATGCCTGTGCGAGTGCTTCGGTCGTAATTCTTTCCATTGTTTCCGGTCTTACATTTCCCTGCATAATAAACCTCCTGCAAATTCATAAGTGCTGCCCATATCGGGTCAGCGGTCGGGGCTGATTTTGTTTTTTTGGAATGTTCCTATTATAGCATCTCTCCACCCGTTTTGCAAGGTTATTTGCCGGCGTTTTTCTGAAAAAATCGTGTGTAGGGAAGGAAATATTCATCCGTTCAAATCATTGCACATTGCACATTGTTCAGATGCATTTTTGGAGAAGGGGTTCCTGCGGAAGGGGCGCAAAGGTAGTGGCGATGATTTTTTCCGAACAGGCCGGAGAATAACAGAAATGGTCGATATGATGGCCGGTATAGAAATATTCCGGTGCAGAGGGATGATATTCGTCATTGAAGGTGTCGATAATGATAAGTTTGATTTTCATACGGTTGGGGATGATATTTTTGATATAGACACTGGCCTGCTGTCCGGGACGGATGTTATCTTTCATTTCGGCAAGACCGGCTAAATTCGGAGTCAGTTCGACAAATGCGCCGTAATCCTCTACGGAACGGATGACACCGGCGACGGTTTCGCCTACGGAAAAACGCCGGACATTTTCTTCCCATGTGCCGAGCAGTTCTTTATGGCTCAGACTGATACGGCCGTTTTCAATGGATTTGATGATAGCTTTGATTTCCAGACCGACCCACAGGCGTTCTCTTGGATGGTCAATGCGTGAAACCGAAATAGCATCAATAGGGAGCAGGGACACAATACCACAGCCGATATCAGCAAAAGCGCCGAAGGAATCCAGATGGGTAATACGGGCATCAATAATATCACCGGGAGTCAGCAGGGCAATATGCTCTTTCATACAGCGTTCCTGCGCCAGACGGCGTGACAGGACAGCAATCATTTTGCCGTCCTCGTTTCTGCGAAAATCGGTTATCACAAAGCAGACAGGACGGTTCACACGGGAAATCACCGCAATATCACGGACGGTTCCTTCCCGTATGCCGATAGCGCCCTCTTCACGGGGAATGATTCCCTTGATGATGCCAAGATCAACCGTCAGATTATGGGCGGAGTCGCACACAATAGCCCGTGCCTCCAGAATTTTTCCCTCATAGTAGGCTTCTGTCAAAGACGCCATCGACTGGAGCGAGGAAATATTCTCCACCGTGTTCATCAGTCTGCCTTCAGGATAATATCCTGCCATTTTGCTTCATTCCTTTCTGCTGAGGCGTTGCCTCGATACTTTTCTCCACATCTATATGACATAACCCGATAGGTCATGCATAATTCATAATGCATAATTCATAATGCATAATTCATAATGCATAATTCATAATGCATAATTCATAATGCATAATTCATCATGGTACGGGTTGCTTTCACAGCCGAATCTTTTTTTTGTTCGCACCGAATGCAGGATGAATCAGAAAAACGCTTGCATTCTGCGGCTATGTATTATAAAATAGAAGTATCTTTTGGGGGAGGGAGTGTGGTGCCGGATGAGTGAAAGTAATGATAATATCCGGTTCTTATCCGCTATTTCATATATTCCCATGCTGTTTATCGTGGGACATTTTGCAGTGGAAAAGGATAATCCCGATCTGCGGTTCCATAAATATCAGGGAGCGGTGCTGTGCGGCGGTTTTGCCGCCCTGTATCTGCTGGATATGCTGATCGTGCTGATACTGTCCTTTTCAGGGGGATTGCAGTCGATTGTCGGCTTTCTGCTGACATCTGCCATTACATTGGCTTATGCGATGCTGATAGGCTTCGGGGTTTCATCAGCGCTGAAATTCGAGCAGAAGCAATTGCCGTTCATCGGTTTTTTTGCAGTGCGCCTGCGGGAAACAAGGGACAGCCATAAACCGTGACCTCCTTTCGATAGGAAGATTATAGCATGACGTGTGAGAAAAATTTGCCGTAAAAAGGGTGAAGACAGTTTGAGTGACGATATTATTTATGTGGATTCCTATGATTTTGACAGCCGTATTGAACACGGCTTCAACGTGGTGTTTTTCTATTCCCAGTGGTGCAGTCAGAGCCGGAGTATGATGCCGATTATGGAAGAAATCGCCGATGAATACTATGATGTTCTGCGGGTATTGGCGGTAGATGTGGAGCAGTCAGCGGATGTGGCAAATGTGTTTGCGGTTGACACTACGCCGACGGTGATTTGCTTCAAAAACGGTTATTTGCTGGAACGCATTACCGAAGCCAATCCGAAAAGCGTTTATACAGATTTGCTGGATACACTGCTGTATCCGGAGGAATGAAAAAAGCAGGTATATTCCCTTGAGGGGGATATACCTGCTTTTATTCTGGAGGGGAGAAGGAAAGTTATTCCTCGATCATGGCCAGCAGTTCTCTTTTGGGTCTGACTCCGACAGAGGTATCCACGAGCTTGCCGTTTTTGAAAACCATGACAGTGGGGATACTCATAATGCTGTACCGTTCCGCCAGGGACATTTCATTGTCAACATTGACCTTACCGACCTTGATATCCGGATTTTCTGCGGCGATCTCTTCAATGACGGGAGAAAGCATCCGGCAGGGACCGCACCATACGGCCCAGAAATCCAGCATGACGGGTTGTTCAGACTTGAGAACCTCCTGCTCAAAGTTAGCGGCGGTAATTTCGATCACTGACATAATGGCAACACTCCTTTATAATAGTATGGGATATCTGACGGCGGTTCATCCGATGATTCAGCGGCCTTTTTTCTTTTTAGCCTGCCGTTTTTTGGCATTGACGGCGGCGGTGCGTTCCTGTTCGGCACGGGGCGGTACGGCTGAACCGTAGATGCTTTTATGGTTAATCAGTGCCTTGACAAGCTGGGGATGTTTCTGGGTATATTCGGCTTCCATTTCGGGATGATTGACAATATACTTTTCCTGCTGTCCGGCATAGAAACCGCCGATATTCAACAGCATGATCAGCACATACATGATGATCGTCAGCACAGCGCCGATACCGACATACGGGTAAATCGTCAGGAAGATATCCGCCAATGCCAGTGCGGAACAGATCATGACGATAATATTTTTAATCATGCGCCGTCTGTCCAGCAGACAGGCGAGAAAGGCAATCATCGGCAGAACGCCCAGCGCAAAGGTCAGAATGGCTCGCAGGAAGGTATTGCTCAAAGAAATATTACCGCCGAAGGCTTCACCAATGGTACCGCCGAGCATCATCTGCAAAGCGTTTTGTGAAACGAACACGGAAGCGCACAGAATCTTCTGCGCTTTGAGTACCGCTGCATTCAGTTGGTCAAGGCTTTCCTGCGTATAGAGCGGGCGCTTGATTTTTTTGACTTCATCAATAAGAGTGGTAAGCTTTTCCTCATTGACACCTTCCTGAATGGTATACATCCAGTTATAGTCAAGGGTATTCATTTCGAGAAAACCGCTTTTAGCGGTGGTCGCTGTACTGCTTTCTTCGGCGGTGCTTTCAGCACTGGGTTCCTGACTGTTCTGACTGTCCTGTGCAGAGGATTCACCGGCGCTTTCTTCTTCCTCTTTGGGCGCTTCGACTAAGCCTTCCAGAGCGGTGCGCAATTCGGCTTCGGCCTTGTCGATATCCTCTTGTGTTGCCAGTACGTCATAGGCTTCGGATATTTTCGGGGTAGCGGTCAAATCCTTCGTGATATAGAACCGCACCTCCAGAAAAGGATACGACAGCAGGAACAGGACAACGATCAATGCCAACAGCAAAAAAATACGGATAATGCGGGTAGGGGTATAGAGCAATTTTTTGCGTTTGGGTACGTTGATTACCACGACCTTGCGTTTACCGTTTTTTGCCGGGGCATCCTCAGGGGTTTCCTGCGGTGCCGGTACAGTGGGGGAGACCTTTTCCATTTCCTCGTTTTCTATTTTTCTTGCCATTCCAATAAAAATCCTTTCCGGCTCAGACAACGTTGAACTTTTCTTTATAGTTTTCAATAGTCATCTTGATGACTTCGAGTGCTTCTTTGCGTCCCTTGACTTCATCCACAACGGTTTCCTTCTTTTCGAGGGACTTATAAACGGTGAAGAAGTGGGTCATTTCGTCAAAGAGATGCTTCGGCAGTTCGGAAATATCCGTATAACCGTTATAGGTAGGGTCGTTGAAGGGGATAGCGATAATTTTTTCATCGTTGCGGCCGTTATCCAGCATGGTAATCATGCCGATGGGATAACAACGAATGAGAGTCAGCGGAGCAATCTGCTCCGAGCAAAGCACCAGTACATCAAGGGGATCAAGGTCATCCGCATAAGTACGGGGAATAAAACCGTAGTTAGCGGGATAGTGGGTAGAGGTATAGAGAATACGGTCCATTTTCAGCAGACCGCTCTGCTTGTCCAGTTCATACTTCACTTTGCTTCCTTTGGGAATTTCGATAACGACCATAAAATCTTCGGGATTGATTCTTGCGGAATCCATATCGTGCCATATATTTTGCATAAGGCATCAGCTCCTTTTCAAATTTACAACCCTATTATAGCATATCCTTTTCTATTTCTCCATAGTTTTTTTGAAATTCCTGCCGAAAATCAACAGAATTTGCAAGATTTTTTTATATAATGTTGAATCCTGCGTGACAGCGTGATAAGATAGAAGCAGATGTCGCATCAGAAGGGGCGTGTTTTCTTGCGTGAAAAGAATTTGCGGATAACGGTGAGTTCTCTGACCGGCCGTGTCCGCAGTATCAATCAGGATAACTTTTATTATAACGGTGTGACACTGCCGGATGACAGTCAGACGGATTATACGGCGGTGTATGAAGCCAACCATGCTTTTTTAGCGGTAGCGGATGGCATGGGCGGTGAACGGGAAGGCGAATTCGCATCGCTGACGGCGGTAGAGGCCCTGTGTGCGATAGGGGAAGAACTGCCGTCCTATGAGCAATTATACGATTGCGTCACCAAAGCCAACGGCATTATTTGCGAAAGGAGCGAGCAGATTCATTCCTGTATCGGTACTACCATTGTCATAGCGGTCATTAAGGGCAAACGTCTGCGTATTTATAATATCGGTGACAGTAAAGCCCTGCTGTATCATAACGGTACGCTTACCCAGCTTTCCAAAGACCATACAGCGGCGGCGGCTTTGGTGGAAGCGGGACTGCTGACCCATGAAGAAGCCCGCAAAGACCCGAGAAGTCATCAGCTTTCACAGCATTTAGGAATTCCGCCCGAAGAAATGCAGCTGTCATTGTATCAGCAGGAAAATATTCCCTTTGCAAAGGGAGATGTATTACTGCTTTGTTCGGATGGATTGACGGAAGGACTGGAAGAAAGCGCAATTATCCGACTGATTGAACAGCAGCCGGACAGTCCTGACCTTGCCTCATCACTCACAGCGGCCGCCTTAGCCTCCGGCAGCCGTGATAACATCACTGCCCTGACAGTATTCCAGCGCCGCACCCTTCTTTGGTAGTGTGGAGCGTGAACAGTGTGGAGTTAGGAGTGTGGAGTGTGGAGTTGTGCTGTTGTACCACTTTTTCCTCTTAGAAAGCATTATACTATAAATGAGCAAATTTGAAAATTGCACAAAAACAAGAACCCCTCCGCCTCGCTAACGCTCGGCACCTCCCCTGAAGGGGAGGCAGGAAAC
>ONYQ01000071.1 GCA_900322145.1 uncultured Eubacteriales bacterium | reverse complement strand
GAGGTGGCAAAAATCAACCATTAAAATGGTTGATTTTTGACGGAAGGGTTTGTGCAGTCTGACGAAAGCATTAGAAATTTGCTCATTTATAGCTATTATAGCAGAAATTTTCCGAAAAAAAAGAGGAATCAGACAATATTTTTGATGTGGCGAAAAAACAATGCAAAGCCATATTGACTGAAAAAGCCGTTTTAAGACGGTTTTTTCAGTCATTTGGAAAAGAAGTCAAAGACGGCGGGATGACTTTCGTCATATTCTGCGATTTGTCGGGGGTTTGTATGAAAAAAATTAGCATAAAGGACTTGACAAGTGCGAAAGATAATGGTACTCTATATGTAGATTAGCACTCGACAGGTGAGAGTGCTAACAGAGAGGTGGCTGAAATGGAACCGACCGAAAGAAAAATGAAGATTCTTGAAGCGGTTGTAGAGGCATATATAAAGACAGGTGACCCGATCGGCTCCAAGGCCGTCTGCGAGGTACTGGATTTTAATGTTTCATCGGCAACCGTAAGAAATGATATGGCGGAATTGTCAAATCTGGGCTTGCTGGCGCAGCCCCACACGTCTTCGGGCAGAATACCGACAGAATTGGGTTATCGTATCTATATTGACGATCTCATGAAGCCGGTCACGCTCAACAGACATGAAAAGGCAGCTATCAAGGATATGCTGGAACTGCATGCCGATACCCCTGAGGAACTGCTGGATACGGCAGCCGAAATTCTTTCGAGGGTGACGGGTTATGCCGCTGCAGCAACTTCTCCGCCGGGTGAACACGCACTGATACGTCATGTACGGTTTGTGCAGACCGGCCGCTATACGGCTATGGCAGTGCTGATCACCTCGCTTGGCTCGGTTAAACCGAAATTGTTCCGCTGTGATTATCAAATTACACCTTCCCTGTTGGAAATGTTCGATAAGGCCGTGAATGAACGGCTGGCCGGTATGTCTGTGCTGGCGGTGACACCGGCATTTGTGCAGACAACGGCACTTTCCCTGGGAGAAATGTCCATGATGATGCCGAACGTGCTTTTAGCGGTGAGTGAAGCCGCTAAAGAGGCTTCCGCAGACGGGATTGCTATCAAAGGACAGTCCAGCCTGTTCACGATGCCTGAATTAGAAGCCGCTTGCGGTAAAAAGGTCATGGAACTGCTCGGACACAGCAGAGAATTTTCTAAGCTGATGACGACGGCTGCCTCCGGTACCGGCGTTCTCATCGGCAGCGAATTGCCGAATCCGGCTTTCAGCAGTCTGAGCATAGCCGCAGTACCCTATACAGCAGCCCCCGATTGTGTCGGCACTTTGGCAGTGATCGGTCCGCTGCGGATGAACTACCCCAAAACGAAAGCAACGCTGGAGTGTGTGACCGATCTGGTCGGCGCATCGCTCTCAGAATTATTGGAATTATAAAGCATTTGCCGGAAAGGAGATAATTTTGTGGCAAAGAAAAAAAATCATGACACACAACAGCCCCATCCACCTGTGACAGAGCAGACGACCTCTCCTGCAGAGGAAACGACTCCCGAAGAGGTGACTGACGCAGCGGAAAACACCGGTGCGCAGACAGAATTGGAGGCGCTGCAGGCGGAAATGGCTGCACAGAAGGATCAGTTCCTGCGAATGGCAGCAGAATATGATAACTACCGCAAGCGCACCGAAAAGGAAAAAATGTCCACCTATGATAATGCCATCGCAGCGGCGGTAGAAGCTTTTCTGCCGGTAGTTGATAATTTTGCGCTGGCACTGGATGCCGGACAGAATATGCCCGATGAATTCCGCAAAGGTCTGGAGCTGATCGCTAAAAAGTTTGACGGAGCTTTTGAAAAACTGCACGTTAAGGCTTTTGGAGAGCGGGGCGAAAAATTCGATCCCGAATTCCACAATGCTATTTCCCGTGCCGATGATCCCGAAATCGAAGAAGATCACATTGTTTCGGTCTTTCAGAAGGGTTATCAGATCGGTGACAGAATTATCCGTCATGCAATGGTACAGATTGCCAACTGATATGGTTGACAGGAATAAAAAGAAACTATTATAATTTTGGAGGTATTTATTATGGCAAAGATCATTGGTATTGACCTTGGTACAACAAACTCTTGTGTAGCAGTAATTGAAGGCGGCGAGCCGGTCGTTATCGCCAATGCAGAAGGTTCCAGAACAACCCCTTCCGTTGTGGCTTTTGCTAAGAACGGTGAAAGACTGGTCGGTCAGGTGGCAAAGCGTCAGGCTGTTTCCAACCCCGATCATACGATTGCTTCTATCAAGAGACAAATGGGAACATCCCATAAAGTAAAAATCAACGCAAAAGAATATACTCCTCAGGAAATTTCCGCTATGATTCTCACCAAGCTGAAGAAGGATGCAGAAGCTTATCTCGGTGAGACCGTTACACAGGCCGTTATTACCGTTCCGGCTTATTTTACGGACTCTCAGCGTCAGGCTACCAAAGATGCCGGCCGTATTGCCGGTCTGGACGTTAAGCGTATTATCAACGAGCCGACAGCGGCTGCCCTTTCCTATGGCGTAGATAAGGAAAATGAGCAGAAGGTCATGGTTTACGACCTCGGCGGCGGTACCTTCGATGTCTCCATTATCGAAATGGGTGACGGCGTACAGGAAGTATTGGCAACAGCCGGTAACAACCGTCTGGGCGGCGATGACTTCGACCAGAAAATTATTGACTGGCTGGTACAGAGCTTCAAGAGCGATACCGGCATTGACCTTTCCGGTGATAAGACCGCTATGCAGCGTCTGAAGGATGAAGCGGAAAAAGCAAAGATCGAGCTGTCCGGTATTACAACCGCTCAGATCAACATCCCCTTCATTACCGCTGACGCTACCGGCCCGAAGCACCTTGACTATACGCTGACCAGAGCCAAGTTCAACGAACTGACCGCTGACCTCGTAGAAAAAACAATGGGTCCGGTTCGTCAGGCACTCAAGGATTCCGGTCTGAATATCAGCGAGATCGACAAGGTTCTCATGGTAGGCGGTTCTTCCAGAATTCCTGCTGTACAGGAAGCTGTCAAGAGCCTGATCGGTAAGGAGCCGTTCAAGGGTATCAACCCCGATGAATGTGTTGCCATCGGTGCCGCTATTCAGGCCGGCGTACTCGGCGGCGATGTACAGGGCTTGCTGCTCCTTGATGTAACGCCGTTGTCCCTCGGTGTTGAAACACAGGGCGGCGTTATGACCAAGATCATCGAAAGAAATACGACCATCCCCACCAAGAAGAGCCAGATCTTCTCTACGGCTGCCGATAATCAGACACAGGTTGAAGTTAACGTACTGCAGGGTGAGCGTGAGTTTGCCAGAGATAACAAGCAGCTCGGTCTGTTCAAGCTGGACGGTATTGCGCCGGCGATGAGAGGTGTGCCGCAGATCGAAGTTACCTTCGACATTGATGCCAACGGTATCGTTAATGTATCCGCTAAGGATTTGGGTACCGGCCATGAGCAGCACATCACTATTACTTCCAATACCAACATGAGCAAGGACGATATCGACAAGGCCGTTCGTGAAGCAGAGGCCTATGCTGCTGAGGATAAGAAGCGCAGAGAAGAAGTTGATAAGAAAAACGATGCGGAAAACCTCGTTTATGCTGTTGAAAAGCTCATCAGCGAAAACGGCGACCATATCTCCGAGTCTGATAAGGAAAACCTCAACAATAAGGTAGCGGCTGTGAAATCTGCCCTTTCCAGAAATAACATTGAGGATATCCAGATTGCCAAGGATGAGCTGCAGAAGGATATGTATGCCGTTTCTGAGAAGCTCTATCAGGATGCTGCTGCACAGGGCGCTGCCCAGAGTCAGGCACCTGAAGGAGATAACGGTGTTTACAATGCAGACTACACCGATGTGGATGACAATTAAGTAAAATCGAAATCCGGCTATCATAAGCAATGTACCCTGAATGTTGATCTGTGCCCCGCACAGTAGACTTTCATGATCCTTCTGAAAAAAGTGAAGCGTCTTATGGAGATGCTTCACTTCTGCTCAGAATGGTATCCGCTTTCAGGTATGGTACATTGCTTATCTTCCGTTTGTGTTTGACTCGGAAAAATGCAATAGTATTTACTGTTCATGGTGTGCGGCGTTTTTGAATAGAGTGATATTCTCTGCCAAAAAAGGGCTGCCCCGGTTGTATTATCTGAAAAAACGTGGTATAATGAAAAATATTAAGTGGCAGTAGTGCTTGCAGAATAATTTGGGGTGATGACACTTGGCAGAGAACAAGAGAGACTACTATGAGGTGATCGGCGTTCAGCGTGGTGCCTCAGACGATGAAATTAAAAAAGCATACCGTAAACAGGCTAAAAAATATCATCCTGATCTCAATCCCGGCAATAAAGAGGCGGAAGCCAAATTCAAAGAGGTCAATGAGGCTTATGAGGTGCTGTCCAATAAAGATAAGAGAGCCCGTTATGACCGTTTCGGTTTTGCCGGTGTGGATCCGAATTTCAGTCCCGGTTATGGCGGCGGTGCCGGCAGTCCTTTCGGACAGGATATTGATCTGGGTGATATCTTCAACAGCTTTTTCGGCGGATTCGGCGGTCGGGGCGGCCGCAGTCAGAATGCGCCCCGCAGAGGTTCCGATGTAGAAGCATCCGTCACCATCAGCTTTGAAGAAGCGGCCGCCGGCTGTAAAAAAGACGTGACCTATCAGAATGTAGACGTTTGTAAGGACTGCAGCGGTACGGGAGCGGCACAGGGTACACAGCTCAAGCCCTGTCCCAATTGTAACGGTACAGGTCAGGTTACTGTACAGAAGCGTACACCTTTCGGTACGGTACATACTGCCCAGACGTGTGATAAGTGCCGTGGTAAAGGTAAGATCGTGGAAAAGCCCTGTCCTACTTGTTCCGGTGCCGGACGTATCCGTTCCTCCAAGACGATTTCGGTCAATATTCCGGCCGGTATCAATCAGGATCAGGTCATCAGTATCAGCGGACGTGGCCATAGCGGTTATAACGGCGGTGCGGCCGGTGATCTGAATATCTACGTTAACGTCAAAAAGCATGATATCTTTGAGCGTAAGGGCGATGATGTCTGGTGTGAGATTCCGATCACCTTTGCTCAGGCGGCGCTGGGTCATGAAATTATTGTGCCGACATTGGACGGCAAGGTCAGTTATAAGGTGCATCCCGGTACACAGCCGGGCGATATCTTCAAATTAGCGAACAAGGGTATTCAGCATCTGAACATGAAGGGTCGTGGCGATCAGTATGTTCGCATTACGATTGAAGTACCCCGTAATCTTACCTCGAAGCAGAAGGAAATTCTGCGTCAGTTCGATGAGGTGAGCGGTTCAACGAACTATCAGAAACGTGCCAGCTTCTTTGACAAAATCAAGAAGCGTGAAAAAAACAATAAGGACTAATGCTTTCGCATCAACCGGTTAATTCTCACGGACAAAGCGGAGAACTGGTTTTTGCTGCATATCCGACATCAAGAATAAGCAGGTACTTTACGCATCATAAAGTACCTGCTTTTGATATATCAAAGCATAAGAGGAGGAAACAGCGATGATCTATACCGAAATGACCAAAAAAGCATTGAAACTGTGTTTTACAGCGCATCAGTATCAGACGGATAAAAGCGGCTTACCCTATGTCTTTCATCCGTTTCATGTGGCGGAGCAAATGCAGGACGAGGTGACAACGACGGTTGCCCTGCTCCATGATGTGGTGGAGGATACCCCTTATACCTTTGAGGATTTAGCGAAAATGGGATTTCCGCCGGTGGTGATCGACAATCTGAAATTGCTGACCCATGCACCGGATATGCCGTACAGTGATTATATTGCCCGCATCAAGGGACATCCTGTGGCGGTGGCGGTTAAACTGGCTGATCTGGCGCATAACAGTGATGTTTCCCGCTATACGGTGGTGGACGATCGTGCCAAAGCCCGCCTTCAGAAATATCAGCAGGCGATGAAACAGCTGACAGAATCGTGAATTCATCGTGCATGGGGTTGCTGTGATAAGAAAATCAGGCGATGTTTTTACAACTTATCATTACCGCTGTCATCATCGAAATCAGCGGATGGCTCAGGGGAGATTTCGCCGCATTCGGCGGCCGTTTCCTCGAAAAAGTACTCGTCCCAATCTACGTCATCTTCCTCGTCGTCAACGGGAAACGGCGTTTCATCTCTCTGTAACAACGAATCATCATCATGCCATGACGTTTCGGGAGAGTCATCGACCCATTCTGCCTCTCCTACGAAATCCTGATAGGCCTCGTCAATGTCGTCATAGTCGCCTTCGTCAATGCCCAGAATAGTTTCCCAATCAATACCCATATTTTATTATCTCCTTTTCTTTGTGGTGTCAAAATTATAGCATGGAACACGATGCTGTTCAAAGGAAAAACGTGCGGTATGATACGGGAAAAAGGCGAGAATATACGGGAAAAATGCAGAACAGAAAATACTGTACAAAAGGACGATGGCACACATTCGCTGTGTGCCATCGTCCTTTTCTGTCAGAAAAACCAAAGCCTGACGGGTTTTATTGACCGGTTCACATAAGACTGGGAATCAATACAGACGGATCGGTGTCGGCTTCATAGTCAACACCATCCAGGCCGAAGCCGAACAAGCGGTAGAAGTCACTGAAATAGCCGTCAATATCGGCGTGGGTGTCGAGATTTTCGGTAGCAATGGTTGACCAGAGTGCCTGTACCTCGGACTGGATATCGGGCAGCATTTCAAGGTCATCCAGACGGATGCGGTTTTCGTCATCGGTGACCGCTGCGCCGTTATACAGCTTCTGATTCATCAGGCGGTACATTTGCTCAATGCAGCCTTCATGATTGCCGTGTGCCTTCATGACTTTATAGAGAATGGAAATGTACAGCGGAACAATCGGGATGGCGGCACTGGATTGGGTGACAAGCGCCTTGTTGACGGAAATATAGGCCGGAATCCCTTCGGCGGTCAACTGCTGGGATGTAGCAAAAAGGTGGTCCTTTGCTTTACCAATCGAACCGTCTGCATACATGGGATGGGTAATGTCGGGGCCGATGTAGGAATAGGCTACGGTGAGTGCCTGTTCCGAAAGAGCGCCGGCGGCTTTCAGGGCATCCATCCAGTCTTTCCAATCCTCGCCGCCCATGACCTTGACAGTGGCGGCAATTTCTTCCTCAGTGGCGGGTTCTACGGTGATGTCGCTGACAACACGTTTTTTCAGGTCAATGGTCTTGTTGGTATAAGGAGCGCCGACTGTTTTAAGAACGGAAGAATAAGTTGTACCGTCTGCCATAGTACGTCGGGGAGCGGCCAGACTATAAACCACTAAATCCACCTGACCGAGATCCTGCTTGATGAGTGCAATCGTTTGCTCCTTGATGTCCTGAGAATAGGCATCGCCGTTAATGGTTTTGGCATACAGACCGTCTGCATGGGCGAAATTCTCAAAAGCGGCGGTATTATACCAGCCGGAAGAAGCGGTTCTGTTGCCGGCGGCAGGCTTATCAAAAATGACACCGATGGTAGCGGCACCGAAAGAATAGGCCGCTGTGATACGGGAAGCCAGACCATAGCCCATCGAAGCGCCAATGACCAATACCTTTTTGGGACCATCGGCATGGGGCTGCGCCTTCACATAGTCGATCTGTTCCTTGACAGCAGCCTGACAGCCGGCAGGATGTGCGGTTGTGCAGATGAATCCTCTTACCTTGGGTTGAATAATCATGATACGCATCTCCTTTTATTTTTAGTGTGGAGTGTGGAGCTTGGAGTGTGGAGTGAACCGCATTCCATGCCGCACTGTTGAAAAAGCTTACTTCAGTTCGGTGAATTCAGCAGGAGAACAAGTGACGGAAGTTAAAATTGTGTTACTGCCGTCTGCGGTGACATAATACACTTTCAGCAGGTCGATATGATCGGTGTATTCGAGTTTGGGCGTAAAACAGTAACAGGGTATGGCATTGGCCTCGATCAGCTTTTCATCTGTTTCAAATACATAATCCTCTATCGGACGTTTCAGTCCCAGTGCCTTTTCCTTTTGTGCCAGTACGGCTAAGGCTTCATTCGGGGAGATTTTAGCGTCGGGGTACATTTTTTGGATGTCCTTATCTTTATCGGCGCTGTTCAGTTCAATATTCTCATAGCCGCCCATCCAGTTCTGCGCCAGCACATATTCACCGCTGACGGCTACCAGACAGTTGGTACCGGCATAGATATGCTTGCCGTTGGCTTCAATATACGGATAGATAGAATAATACTGACTGCCGTTATATTCTACTGTACCAAAATAGTATTTCTGATAGCTTTTCAGACTTTCCGGCAAATAGAAATCCTTTTTTTCGCAGCCGTCCAGCAGGGTACAGGCCTGTTCAAAGCTGATGCTGTCTGCCGGTGCGGAAACTTTCTGATCCTTTGGCTTTTCTACGACCTTATCACCCATAGAAGTGACATAGTCGTTATCCGAAACGAGAATAACGTGATTGCTGTCCTCGTTGACGGATGGCTGTTTGTCTGATTTAGCGCCGCATCCGCACAGCAGCAGACTTGTCAGCAGACAGGCCAACATAATTTTCTTTTTCATTTGTCAAACCACCTTAAATAATGCATAATTCATAATGCATAATTCATAATGAGTACACGCCGGTGAGCTTATGCAGGAGATGGGAAGGCTTATCGGCGTATCAGAATACGCAGCCAGTAGTGAACGGTCAATGTCAGCGTGTCCTGTCACCGCAGGGAGCCGGATGTTTATGCTGTTCAAAGACATCGGCATAGATGATTTCTTTCAGTTCCCGTAAATGGTCACTGCCGACCGTGATCTCAACGGCACAGCCGCCTTTTTTCAGTACACGGGCGTATTCCTCCGGCAGAAACAGCGAAAACAGAGCGCTCAGGCCGTCTAAAGAGGCATCCGGCAACGGCAGACGGGAAGCGGTTGCTACCAGCCACAGAATGTCTTTATTACGGGCACACGCCATACGGACACCGTCTTTGGCAATATCCAGTCCGACTGTTTCCGCATGACACGCCTGTTGAATGTATGAGGTATAATAGCCTTCTCCGCAGCCAATATCCGCCATGACGGGATGAGTCGTGGGAAGGAACCGGCGGAAAGCCTCTGTTACGCTGTTACAGATCGGCGCATAATAGCCTTTGTCTAAAAATTGCCTTCTGGCGGCTAACATTTCTTTCGTATCGCCGGGATTGAGGGAATGTTTCTGCTGTACGGGCAGCAGATTGATATAGCCCTGTCTTGCCCGATCAAAGCTATGATTCTGTTGGCAGACGACCCGTTTTTCCTCTTGGGTCATTAACTGTCCGCAGATGGGACAGGTCAATGGTATCATGGGTTTCACCTCTTTATCGAATCCGTTGGAGTCGGCCGCCGCAGGGACAGTGATAGTTATCCGGATGGCGTACGGCGGCAGAAAGGCGTTCACGGGCAAACTTTCTTCCGCACTGACGGCATTGCAGGAGATATTTTGCCGTAGACAGGGGCGTAGAAAGCCCCAGTTCTTCGGGAGTATTGGTGCGTTGAATGTGATAGCCGTATTGACGGTTCATCACAGCGGCATACTGTTGAAACAGCGGACCGTGATTCTGACAGCCCGGACAGGTATGAATCAGTTCATGTGCCAGTGTCTGACAACAGGATTTTTCCGGCGCATACAGCATCATAGAGGACAGTTCAATGGTATAACGTCCCTGATAGAAGATACATTGTCCGAAACGCTTTTTAGCACGGGTATTGACGGCAACATGGGCATCAATCTGTGCGGCAATAGGAATGTGTACTGCCTGAGCCTGACGGATGACGAGTGCTAACAGTTTGTCAAAATCGTTTGCCTGTTGCATGAAAAGCTCCTTTATAAATGTACGATCAGCGGCTTATAGCCGAGAGCGGGCAGAATTTTTTCGGTAAGGTCTGCCGTCAGCAGCTTCATACTGGTCGTGTTGGCACAGGGATGACAGCCGAAAAAGGGCTTTTGCAATACTTCACCGTCAATCAGCAGTGTTACCTGATGGGCAGTATCGTTGAGCAGTCCCAGCACACTGGCAGAACCCGGTGTAACGCCTAACATGGCTTTCATGGCATCCGCATCACCAAAGGACAGACGGGCGCTGTTGATCTGCGCAGAAAGGTCTTTGGTGCGGAATTCCTTATCGCCGGGCATCAGCAGTAAATAAAATTTTGTTTTCTGTCGGTTGCAGAGAAACAGATTCTTGCAGATCTCTGTACCCAATAGCCGGCCAATGTCGGCACAGTCCTCCATAGAATAAGCGGCGGGGTGGTCAATGCGGTCATAGCTGACAGCTAACCGCTCCAACAGGTCATCGACCGCCCATTCTACGGGCAGACGTTCGCCTTCCTGCGGACGGCCATGCATGACCGTTAAAGTATCGGTATTCATAGATGGATTCCTTTCTCATAAAGTATGTATCCGGAAAGTGACATACTCACGCCGTCTGCGCTGACGCTTAGCGGCGAGGGATTTCTTGCCCATTTAGATTAAAGCATGGAGAGAGAAGGGAAAACGGAGCGTCCCATGCGGGTGAGCATCCGGGCAATACCGTCATCATCGTTAGAGGCGGTGATATAATCAGCGGCCTTTTTAACAGGTTCGGCGGCATTGGACATGGCAATGCCCAGACCGGCATAGCGGATCATGGAAATATCATTGAAGCCGTCACCAAAGGCAATACATTCATCAGTCTGTATGCCGATAGCATGGAGCAGCTTGTCCAGAGAGGCGGCTTTGTCGATCTCTTTGGGGACTAATTCAAGAAAATACGGCTCGGATTTGAATACACCGATCTGATCGCCGAAACGAGCCGAAAAGATGGTTTCCAATTCACTGATCACAGCCGGATCTCCGTGAAGGAGACACTTTACGATGTCAAAATTGACAGCGGCGGCAAAGTCGGTTGTGAATTGCAGGGGCATACCGTTGATACGGGCTTCCCATTCGGTATAGGTATTGATTTGATTGCCGACAAGAATGGTGCCGTCCTTATAGGTATTGATGCCAACGGGATAATCCTTGATGACAGAACAGATATCGGGGATGATGGAAAGGGGAAAGCTGTTGCGGAAAAGTACCTTGCCGGTTTTACATTCAATCGTAAGACCGCCGTTATAGGCAAGGATATAGCCGCCGAATTCCCGCAGATGCAGGGTATCGGCATGGGGAAGGATTCCTTCTGCCGGACGGCCGGAAGCTAACACAACAATGCCGCCGTTTTTCTGGAATCGGATGAGCTTGTCACGGGTTTTGGGGGAAATGCGTTTGCGGGAATTGGTGAGGGTGCCGTCAATGTCCAACGAAATCAACTTAAACAGCATACAAATACAGCCTCTTTCTCAAAAATCAGCACGGGTGGAAGGGCGTTCCTGGGGATTTGTGCAAAATGCAGAAGCTTTTGCCGTCCGGAAACATACGGAATATCTGCAAGAATATACACAGTTTTATTGTAAAAAATAAATTTCATCTCGTCAATAGTATTTATGGTATATCTTCGGCTGTTGAATCATGATTTTTTTGTTCTTTTCGGAAAAGACAGGCACTGTTTATTGTTATTTTGCACAATTTACAAATAATTTCAAAAAATATATTGAAAATTTTTTCTCAAAGTGTATAATTATATATAGTACACAAAGAACCGAGAAAGGTCGTATATATAACGGAGGTAATGATATGAAACGAAGACACATAGTATCTATTTTCGCAGCATTGGCTTTGGCGGTTGGTTCCTCTGCCCTTTTGACAGGTTGTGCCGGAAAGTCGTATTACTTCAAAGCAGTAGAACAGCCCGATGGTACTGTCAGCTATGAGATGGTAGGAGAAATCACCAGCAAGGTGGAGGGACAGAGTTCTGTTGCTTCTACGGCCAGCACAGACACGACTTCTTCTGCTGTATCAGAAACACCCGTTTCTGAAGCACCCGTTTCCGAAGCACCGCAGGAATCTTCTGAAGCGCCCACAGAGTCTTCTGAGGAAACTCCTACAGAGTCTTCTGAGGAAACTCCTACAGAGTCTTCTGAGGAAACTTCCGCTTCTACCGGTGATATCACAACAGATGAAAACACTTTGGCAGTCATTAAGTTTGAAAAGCCCGATGACTGGCAGGCTGATTCCCTGTACCTGAGAGTGTACGACAGTAATTCCAACCAGAATACGCCTAACGGTCAGCAGATGACACTGGGCAGTGACGGTCTGTATTATGTAGTTGTATCCAAGTTGGCTGATAACGGAAATGAGTTTGTCAATCCGCGCTTTATGTTCCTGAGCGTATCCGAAGCAACCGGCCGTTATGTACAGAGTGATGAAGGCACTATTGACGGCAGCAAGACTTACGGTGTTGAGCGTGACGGCAGAAAGTTCCTTTTGGTTGAAAAATAATCCTTCCGATTTTCTGACAGCGGAGACTGTCTGTAAAAGACACGGTATGGCACCGTGTCTTTTTTTTGTGCGTTTTCCGGAGGCACTGCTTGTATAAATCATTTTCGCTGCGGTCATACTAACAGCGGAGGTGTCGTGTTATGCACAAAACGAAAAGCAAGACGAAAAATACCGGCTTTTATATTGCTCTGGCTATCTGCATTGTAACGATTGCGGCGGCCGCATGGACTACCTATGGCAGTGTGGTGGAATATTATCAGCCGCAGGATGTCCATACCGGTAATGAGGTGAGCGGTGAACCCTATTCTTCCGAAGAGCCGTCAGAAATGCCGGAGCCGTCGGAGGATGAATCGGAAACTCCGGCGGAGGAGAGTGTGCAGGAATCTTCGATGGAAAGCACTCCGCAAGAGGCATCTGATGTATCGGAAGAAAGCAGTGATGTACAGATGAATTCTCTGCCCGAAGAAAGTGCTGCCGAAAGGATGGTATGCTGTCCGATTGAAAACGGCATGGTACTCAAGCCTATGAGCATGACGAAACTGCTCTTTGCCCGTACTACCAATGACTGGCGGGTGCATCGGGGTACGGATTATACTGCCCAGCCGGGTACAGCCGTATTAGCGATGACAGACGGTGTGGTGCAGTCTGTTTATCACGATGCACTTTATGGCGAGGTGATCTGCATTGACCATGAGGAATGTACGGCTCGTTACTGCGGTCTGACCGATAAAACATTGGTACGGGAAGGCGACCATGTGCAGGCAGGTCAGCCAATTGGTTATATTGGTACCATTCCCTGTGAGCAGTCGGATGATTCTCACCTGCATCTGGAGCTTCTTTCCGGAACGAAATACCTTACCCTTGAACAACTGACTCAAAAGTGAACGATTGCGGGAATAAAAACGGACCGTATCAGCGGCAATACTGCAGAGCTGGTACGGTCTTTGCGTGGAGCATCAGGATGGATTGTTCCGGCTGAAAGGACAGCCGCAGAAATTCTGACGATAGAGGGAAAATTGGGCGGAAAGTTCGATGGAGCGCTGATAACCGCCCCGTTTCTTGAAATCGGAAAACAGATAGGGCACACCGATTTCTTCGCTGACTTCGGCGCCGATGCGGTTAAGCACAGCACTGTCTTTTTGGGGGCTGATGGAAAGGGTCGTGGTGAAGTAATCGAAACCGCCGTTTTTAGCGGCGAGGGCGCTTTCCGTCAGGCGCAGACGATAGCAGCGGTGACAGCGTTCCCCTCTTTCAGGTGCCTGTTCCAGTCCCTTTGCCATGTCAAAAAATCGCTGCGGTTCATAGTTGCCTTCTAAGAAGGTAACGGCAGGACACATCTCACGGATAAGGCGCTGTATTTCTTCCACACGGTGACGGTATTCCGGTTCGGGGGAAATATTGGGATTATAGTAGAATACCGTGATGTCAAAGT
>ONYQ01000045.1 GCA_900322145.1 uncultured Eubacteriales bacterium | reverse complement strand
AACGTACCAACGACCTTACTCCGCTGTCTATGGGGGGACTTGATCTGCCTTCTGAAGAAACCGCTGCTCCCCTTGTCAAGGAACAGTTGAAGCAGTTCAAACCGGCCGGCGAAGCTTTTGACGATTTTGTTATCAAAACAGTGATGCCGGCGGTAGAAAAGCAGTTTCCCGTGAAAAAAGGCCGTCAGAATACCGCTGTCTGCGGCAGTTCTTCGGGCGGTTTGGAATGTTTTTATATAGCGATGAGTCATCCGGATATTTTCGGTGCCTGCGGTGCTTTTTCGCCGGTCTTTCATTTCTATTTCAAAAATGATCTCGAAGCGTGGGTTCGTTCTAAAATCAAGGATGAAATGCCGCTCATGTATTTGTATGTCGGCGGCGGGGATGAACAGGAGCGTTCTTTGGTGGACAATGTAGAGTGGATGTATCAGCTTTTGGAGGATTGTTATCCGAATAAGGATACACGGCTCAAAAAGGCTTATGATGATGATATGCCCCACAATGAATGTGCCTGGGAAGCTTATTTTCCGGAATTCCTGCATTGGTTTTTGACAGGTCAGTGATTAAAGAAGGAGGAAATGCTCATGATAGGTGAAACGTTTACAGCATTAACCCTGCCTTATGGGGCAGAACATACGAAAACGGTGCGTGTTTATGTGCCGGCGCATGAGGAAGGCGAAACCCTTCCCGTGATTTACATGACGGACGGACAGAATTTATTCGGGGATATTCCCGTTAAATACGGTTGTTGGTATGTAGGGGAAACGGTGCGGGAACATCAGCAGGCCACCGGTCATGCGGCTGTCATTGTCGGTATCTATAATGACGGTGAAGCGATGGAACGTGCCGGCGAACTGACTCCCAAAGCACTCGGCGCATTTTTCTATCCGCCGGAAATGCCGCCCGAAGCAAGGCCGCAATTGATACCCACCGGCGAAGTATTCGATGATTTTGTGGTCAATACCGTCATGCCGGCTGTCGAAGCACAATTTCCCGTGAAAAAGGGACGTGCATATACGGCTTTCTGCGGCAGTTCCTGCGGCGGTGTACAGACTTTTTATACGGTTCTCAGCCATCCGGAAAAATTTTCCTGCGGCGGTGTATTTTCGCCGGCCTTTCCTGTTTATGTACCGCAGGACTTGGAACAATGGATTCGTTCGCACGTTCCGGAGGATATGCCGTTCCTGTATTGCTATGGCGGCGGTTCCGATCCGCTGGAACATCAGATCAGCCTGTCGCTGGAAAGCGTTTTTGCTGTATTGCAGGACTGCTGTCCGGCGGATAAACTTCATAAAGTGATTGTTCCCGACCAACCGCACCATGAATCCGCCTGGCAGATGGTTTTCAAAGAATTCCTGACACGGTTTCTCGAAGGATAAAACAGAACGGACAACCCCGCTGTGTATCTCTGCATACACGGCGGGGTTATTTAGTCGAATCCTTGACTTTTACGGCAATACAGGATATAATTTTTTGAGAGATATATTCTAAAAAAAATGGGGTGAAAGCTTGATAAATGTATTGTCTATGTTAGAAGCAAGCGCCAGCCGCTGTCCACAGAAAACAGCGGTACGGGAAGGGGCATTGTCCGTGAGCTATGAAGCACTGCAGATAAACAGTCAGTGTGTCGGTACGGCTCTGCGGCAAAAGGGAATACAGCGCTGTCCGGTAGGGGTTTACATGGAAAAGGGCATACAGGCATTGACCGCCTTTTTCGGTATCGTCTATGCCGGCGGCTGTTACTGTATGCTGAATCCCGAATTGCCGGATAACCGTCTGCGTTCCGTACAGGAAGTCCTGCAGGCACCCTGTATGATTACAACGGCCGCTATGCGGGACAAAGCACAGGCATTATTTCCGGATGTCATGCTCTGTACGGTGGAAGAACTGCTGACAGCCGAGCCGGATACGGAAGGTTTAGCCGTGATACGCCGTCAGGCAGTGGATACCGATCCGCTGTATATCAATTTTACCTCAGGTTCTACGGGTGTGCCGAAAGGGATTGCGGTAGCGCATCGGAGCGTGATTGATTTCGTCGGCTGTTTTGCGGAAATTTTCGGTATCGGGGCGCAGGATATTATCGCCAATCAGGCACCGTTTGACTTTGATGTATCGGTGAAGGATATCTATACGGCGATGTCTGTCGGCGCTACATTGGTGATTGTGCCAAGACAGCTTTTTTCCACACCGGCACCGCTGATTGATTATCTGTGTGAACATCAGGTGACGACTTTAATCTGGGCGGTTTCGGCGCTGTGTCTGGTAACGACCTTTCACGGGTTAGCCTATCGGGTGCCGGATACCATCCGCAGGATTTTATTCAGCGGTGAGGTCATGCCGCAGAAGCATTTGCGGGAATGGCAGAAATATCTGCCCGATGTTATGTATGTCAATCTGTACGGTCCGACGGAAATTACCTGTAACTGTACCTATCATATCCTGCAAAAGGACAGGGATTACAGCGCAGGCATTCCGATTGGTCAGGCCTTCCCGAATGAGGATGTATTCCTGTTGGATGAACAGCACCGGCTTGTGACGGAAACGGGAAAAACCGGTATGATTACGGTACGGGGCACCGCTTTGGCCTTAGGCTACTATAATATGGCGGATAAGACGGCGAACAGCTTTATTCAGAATCCGCTGAATCCGCATTATCCCGAAACGGTCTATCTGACCGGTGATTTAGGTCAATGGGGCGAGGACGGCGAGCTGTATTACTGCGGCCGTGCGGATAATCAGATCAAATATCAGGGACACCGCATTGAATTAGAGGAAATTGAACGTGCCATGAATGCCATGGAAGGTGTCGAACGGTGCATTTGTGTCTTTGATGAAAAGCGTCAGCGGTTGAAGGGTTTCTATGTCGGCACGATTGACAAGAATGAACTGCACCGCCGCATGAGCGAAACCTTGCCGCCGTTCATGGTGCCGGGGTATCTCCGTCCGATTGAAACCATTGTGCTGAATAAGAACGGCAAAATTGACCGCAAGGCAACGCTGGCTTTAATGGAGGGAACCTGATATGGATAAAAAACTGGAACGATTGATTCGGGAAAGTCCTTCGGCGGCGTATGTGCTGGACAGTCGTGTGTTACAGGAGAGAATCGACTGGCTGAAAGCGCATTTACCGCAGGATGTTGCCTTGTGTTATGCGGTCAAGGCGAATACCTTCATCACGGCGGAAGCCGCCCCTTTCGTAGAACGGCTTGAAATCTGTTCTCCCGGTGAAGCGGCGGTCTGTCAGACACTTGGGGTTGACAGTCAGAAAATGGTGATTTCCGGTGTTTATAAAACGCCGTCCTTTATTGAGGCATTAGTCGCACAAGGGGATTTTGAAGGAATTCTCACGGCGGAATCGACCTTGCAATACGGCTTGTTCTGTCGGCTGTCCGAACAATACGGCTGTGATTTGCGGGTATTACTGCGCCTGACCAACGGCAGTCAGTTCGGCATGGATGAAAAGGATGTGGAAGCTATTCTCAGGGAACGGGAAAAGCATCCGCTTATCCATATTGTGGGGATACAGTATTTTTCGGGCACACAAAAGACTTCCATCAAAAAGTACGCCCGTGAACTGCACTATCTCGATGAATACCTGCAAAAACTGCAAACGGATTACGGCTATACCGCTGAGGAATTGGAATACGGTACGGGCTTTCCGGTGGATTATTTCCTGGGAGAAGGTGTGGAAGATGACGTACTGCTCAAGGAATTTTCCGACCTGCTGAAAGAGATGACGTGCCGGCCGAAAATCATTTTAGAATTAGGGCGCAGTATGGCCGCCTGTTGTGGTACTTACTATACCCATATTGTCGATATCAAGGAAAATAAGGGGATATCCTATGCCCTGACAGACGGCGGTATGCATCAGATGGTTTATTTCGGTCAGTTTATGGCGATGAAAAAGCCGTATCTGTCCGTACTCGGCAAGGAAAATGAAAATGCTGTACAGGATTGGACGATCTGCGGTTCATTATGTACGATGAATGATATCATCGTCAAGCAGATGCCCCTGCCGCCGGTTACCGTAGGGGATGTATTATGCTTTGAACGCACCGGCGCTTATTGTCTGACGGAAGGTATTTCCCTGTTCCTGACACGGGAACTGCCGGCGGTTTATCTCATCAAGGCGGACGGAACGCTGTATTGCTTGCGCCGTCCCTTTGAAACACGGGAACTGAATGGCCCCGTCTATGAAAAAATATCTATCTGAGCGGTTGGAATGATTTTCCCAAAAAACAAAAACGTGCGTGCGACGTGGGTACCCCTCCGCCTCGCTGACGCTCGGCACCTCCCCTGTAGGGGAGGCTTTTTGGAACGTTTTTTTGCCTCCCCTTTAGGGGAGGTGGCAAAAATTGACAATTGAAATTGTCGATTTTTGACGGAGGGGTTTCAACCGCTTAGGCAGAAAAATATCAAGCGTGGAGTGAGACGTGCGGGGGACGGTTATCTCCTGAACGGCTCTTTTCCCTATAAATTTTATCAAACAAAAAAAGAAAGGATGCATGAACCATGGACAGACTGATTGAAATTTTGGAGGATATCCAGCCCGATGTAGACTACGAAAACTGCACGAACCTGATTGACGGACATTTCCTCAGCTCACTGGATATTATTTCCCTGATTGCGGAATTGGAGGACGAATATGACATTACCGTTCCGGCGGTGGAAATCGTACCGGCGAATTTCAATTCTGTAGAAGCCATGCGGAAAATGATTGAACGTTTACAGGAGGAGTTTTAATTCATGGATCTTTCGTTCCTGCTGGCCGGCGCAGGGGCTTCCATGACATCTTTTTTTGCGCCGACCTTCTTATTCCTGTTTCTGCCGGCCAGCCTGATTCTGTATGCTGCTGTGCCGAAAAAGGCGAAGAAATATGTGCTGTTAGGGGAAAGCTATCTGTTTTTCTGGTTCATCAGCGGAGCATTGCTGTTGTATTTAGTATTATCAACGGCGGCCATTTACGGCTTCGGTATATGGCTGGAAAAAATACAGGAGCGGATGAAAACCGCCCTCAAAGCTCTGCCCAAAGAGGAACGCAAGGCCGCTAAACCGGCTTATATCCATGAACAGCGGTGTGTCGTGACCTTAGCCGTCATTCTTCATATCGGTTTACTGCTGGTCATCAAGTATTCCGGCTTTCTCATCGAAAATGTCAACGGGATTCTGTCTTTTCTGAACAGTCCGATTCTGCTGGGTACGCCCCGTTATCTCATGCCGATTGGTATTTCGTTCTTTTCCCTGCAGGCGGTTTCGTATGTGGTCGATGTCTATCACGGCCTGATAAAAGCCGACCGGAATTTTTTCCGTCTGGCGCTGTTCATGAGCTTCTTTCCGCAAATCGTGGAAGGCCCCATTGTCCGTTACAGTCAGACGGCGGAAGCCCTGTGGAATGTACAGCCGATACGCTATCAGAATCTGACGATGGGATTACAGCGTGTTGTCTATGGCATGATGAAAAAAGTCGTTGTCGCTGACCGTCTTAATCCGTTGGTGCAGGCGGTTTTCGACCAGACCCATCAATATGACGGCGGCATTATCGCTTTGGGAGCGATTGCGTATACCGTTCAGTTATACATGGACTTTTCGGGTGCGATGGATGCGGTCGTAGGTGTTGCGCAGATTTTCGGCATTACCATGCCCGAAAACTTCCGGCGGCCCTTTTTCTCGAAAACCATTTCCGAATTCTGGATGCGCTGGCATATTTCGCTTGGCTCGTGGTTCAAGGATTACATTTTCTATCCGATCACGGCTTCTAAGCGCATGAAGAACCTGACATCCTCTGCCCGTAAAAAAATCGGCAACCATTTCGGACCGCTGATTGCCGGCAGTATGGCACTGTTCTGTGTATGGTTCTGCAATGGTCTGTGGCATGGGGCGGCATGGAGTTTCATTTTCTTTGGAATGTACCACTTTGTGCTGATTCTGCTGGGCAATATGATCGGGCCGGCGGTGAAGAAGGTTAACGGCAAACTGCACTTACGGGCGGAAAGCCGTGGTTATCGCTATATGCAGATCGTGCGTACAGCGATACTGGTTGTCATCGGTGAACTGTTTTTCCGGGCGGTCAGTGTGCAGTCCGGCTTCAACCTGTGCGGCAGGATGTTCACAACCTTCTCGTTTACCGGTCTGAGCTTTGATACCATGTCGAAATTAGGAATAGATGTACAGGATTTGATTATCGTGGGCATTACACTGGTGTTTGTCTTTATTGTCAGCCTGCTGAACGAAAAGGGTATCAGTGTCCGTGAAAAAATCGCCGCCTGGCCGATCGTCTGGCGCTGGGTGTTGCTGTATGCCCTGATTCTGTATATTGTCATCTTCGGCGCCTACGGTTTCGGTTATATTCCCGTTGACCCGATGTATGCGCAATTCTAAGGAGGGGCGGCTATGAAAAAAAAGGTTAATGATACCCTGAAGGCGCTTGTTTTCGTGCTGATCCTCATTTTGCTGCTGACAGGGGTTTCCTATCTCATGATGCCCCGTGACAATACAGAACAACAATGGAAACATGATGTTTCGGCCAATGCTTTTCGTGCGGAGCCGGAGGACACACTGGATGTCCTGTTTTTTGGTGACAGCGAGGTGTATACCAATATCATGCCGCTGCGTATCTGGAGCGCCGAAGGCATTACTTCCTACTGCGTCAGCAGCAGCAAACAAAATCTCTGGTATACCTTTCAGTTAATGCTGGATGCGCTGCAAACGCAAAGCCCGAAAATTATTTTTCTGGAAGCGAATGCCATCTTTCGTTATTTCACGATGGATAATTTCCTGCTGCATGGGTCAGAACTGTTTTTTCCGGTGCTGAAATATCATGACCGCTGGAAAACCATTTCCTTCAGTGATCTGACCGCACAAACTCAATATACCTATATCCATAACGAAAAGGGTTACCATTTTTCAAAGGATATCGATCCGGCGGATACCACCCATTATGGTGCGCCGACCAAAAAAATGAAACAGGTTTCCATGGTCAACCGTCTGTATGTGCAGGCGATCAAATCTTTATGTGACCGCTATCATGTCCGGCTGGTACTGCTGAGTACCCCCAGCACGAAAAGCTGGAATATGTCCAAGCATAACAGCGCCGAAAGTATGGCAAAGGCACTTGGCGTGGAATATTTGGATCTGAATTTGTTGCAGGAGGAAGTGCCGATTGACTGGTCCCATGATACCAGAGATAAAGGCGACCATCTGAATATTTACGGTGCCAATAAGGTATCCGTTTATCTCGCTCATTATCTGCGGGATACCGGCCTGTTTGCCGATCATCGGGAAGATCCGGCCTACAGCGTATGGAATAAGGCGGTAGAAGCTTTTGTCAAAAAACACGCCGCCGCCCGTACTTTTGACTGGTCATAAGAACAGGAGGCAATGCACATGACCAAACAGGAGAAACAAGAACGCAGACTTCAAAAAAAAGAGGAACGTCAGCTCCAAAAACAACATAAAAAAGAAGTGGAACGCCGGAACGCAGAACGGGAACTGGCATTGCAGAATAATCCGGATGTCATCTGTCTGCTGAAAAAGAAGAAAAAAGGCTTGCTGCGTATCGTATTCAGCCGTTTCGGCTTGTCAGCCATATTACTGCTGCTGCAGGCAGGGGTGATTTTCGTGATGTTCGGCACTGATTTTGAAAATCCGGATATCATAACGGTTCTGTTAGCGTTCTTTTCCCTTTTCATGTTCATTCACCTTTTCAGGAGTGACATGAGTTCCTCGGCCAAGCTGACATGGCTGTTTATGATGGGACTGTTTCCCATTCCCATGTCCATCATGCTATGGTACACCGAAAGGGATGCCGGTCATATTACTGTCCGTGACAGAATGAGAGGACTCATCCGGCAGACACACCATAAACTGCCGCAGGATGAGGAGGTACTCAAGGCGCCGGAGATTGTCAAATCGAATACGGATTCGCTTTGCCGTTACCTTAATCAAAGCGGTTGTTTTCCGCTGTACCATAATACACAGGTGACCTATTTCCCGTTGGGCGAAGATAAATTTGCGGCCATGTTGGAGGAACTGAAAAAGGCCGAGAAATTCATTTTCATGGAATACTTCATCATCGGTGAAGGCCTGATGTGGGGCAGTATTCTGAAAATACTGGCGGAAAAGGCGGCGCAGGGCGTAGAAGTGCGTGTGATGTATGACGGTATGTGTGAGATTTCCACGCTGACGGGTGATTATCCTGAACGGCTGGAGAAACTCGGCATAAAGTGCAAGCACTTTACACCGATACGTCCCTTTGTATCCACGCAGTATAATTACCGTGACCACCGGAAAATTCTCGTCATTGACGGTAAAGTGGCCTTTAACGGCGGCGTGAACTTAGCGGATGAATACATCAACCATATTGAGCGTTTCGGTCATTGGAAGGATACCGCCCTGATGCTGAAGGGCGATGCCGTGCAGAGTTTCACGTTGATGTTTTTGCAGATGTGGAACCTCACGGAAGAAAATTTAGTATGGGATGAATACCTGACGGATGTGACACCCGCAGAAAGTGACGGCTATGTTCTGCCTTATGCGGATTGTCCGCTGGACGGCTATAAAGTCGGCCGCAGTGTGTACCTCGATATTCTGAACCGTGCCACCCGTTATGTACATATCATGACACCGTACTTCTGGATGATGAACTGGAAACCGCCCTGAAATTTGCGGCGGAACGGGGCGTGGATGTACGGCTGATTCTGCCTGGTATTCCCGATAAGAAAATGGCCTTTGCGTTAGCCAAGTCACACTATAGCGCTCTGATAAAGGCGGGCATCAAAATCTATGAATACACCCCCGGCTTTGTACACGCTAAAGTATTCGTCTGTGATGATGAAAAAGCGGTTGTCGGTACGATTAACCTTGACTACCGCAGTCTTTACCATCACTTTGAATGTGCGACCTACCTGTATCGCACTTCCTGTATTCCTGCCATTGAAGAAGATTATCAGCAGACACTCCTGCAATGCAGTACGGTAACGCCGGAAACCATCAAGCATGAAAAATTATCCTACAAAATCCGGGGCAGTATTGCCAAAATCATCGCACCGCTTATGTAAAGCGTGAACAGTGTGGAGTTTGGAGTGTGGAGTGTGGAGTGTGGAGTGATTCCGCAGGAAAGAAAATAAACAATATGTCATCCTGAGCGTAAGCGAAGGATCTTTATCACCAAAGCGGCACGAATGTAAAGATTCTTCGTCGCTTTGCTCCTCAGAATGACAAGAGTAGCAGTGGTCGGTTTGTTTTGTTCTGACAGGCAAAACAAACCGGCCGTTTCTTTTATGCCGCATCGTTATCGGAAAAGTGAGCTTCTCACAAAAAATTGCTTGATATCTGGGAGAATATTGTATATAATGAGTATATAGAGGAAGTGAAGCTAATGAAAAATCTGAATTGTCATAACTGCGGTGCGCCAATGCGGCTGGATGTTTCCGGCATGACAGCGGTTTGCTCTTACTGTGGGACGGAATATGTGCTCAATCACGAGGACACGGACTATTTCCAGCGGTTCTACTATCAGATGGGGCATCTGCTCGCTATTGGTGAAGATGAACAGGAACGCCGGAAACAGGCTGATGCCCTATGGCAGAGGGCGGAGGAAATTTCCTTTTCCAGTGCAGACGGCGGAGAAATTGCCGTGCGCTATCTGTATCAGTTCCGTACAGAGGATACGGAGGTGTATATTGCCCGACGGAATATTATTTTCCGTTTTCTGAAAAACTGGGAGCAGAAGGCGCTGGACTGCCGCAAAGGTGTGGCTATGCTGGATTATCCTTCGGCGGATACCCGCAGTCTGTCGGATTTCTTTCCCCAAATAGCGGGCGGCTATGCGCTGACGGACAACACCGGACTGTTAGTCCTGCAAAAAGAGGAAACGGAATATCCGTTATGTCTGTTCGGCCGTTTGCCGGGTCGTCATGTGGCGTGGATCATCAGCCGTATGGAAAATCTCTGCTGTGTGCTGGAATACAGCCATCTGGTACACCCTCGTTTCGGCATGGATACCCTTTATATCAATCCTTATACCCATCAGGCGAGTCTTTACGGCCATTTCTGGAATGTCGTCAAAAATAATACGCCGTCCGGCGATCATCGCTCCGTGTATACTACCCGTGATAATCTGACGGCACTGCGGCATACGGCGGCACAATTGCTTGGTTATCCGAAGGCCGGTATGGTACAGGTCACGGAGGATGTCCCGCAGGCATTAGCGGATTTTCTGAACCAGCCGCCGAAGGATACCGCCTATGAGGATTTTGCCCTGTGGGATGAAATGCTCATCAAAGCCTATGGGGAACGTAAATTTATCCGTATGCAGGCGGATGATGCGACTGTCTACGGCAAAAAGGAGTAGTGCTTTGTGGGACAAGGAAGCTATCAGGCCGCCGATTGGGTGAAACTCTGCGCCCGTCGGGGCTTAAAGGATACCATGCGGCCGGAAACCATTTTTCCGACCACCGGCGCTCAGAAGTCATTCAACAGCCGTTATATTGCCTGCCGTGAAGCACGGGATTCGATTGATTCGCCGCAGTCCACACCGGTTATCATCGGTTTTGATGTCACGGCCTCGATGGGCTATTTAGCAAAGGAATTAGCGTTACATACCATGCACCGCACGATTTTATCACTGTTGGAGGACAGGCCTATCCGTTATCCGCAGATATTGTGTGCGGCTGTCGGGGACAGCCGTTGTGATACCGCACCCCTGCAGGTCACGCAGTTTGAAGCGGATATCCGTATCATTGAACAGATGACCTCTTTATATTTAGAAGGCGGAGGCGGCGGCAACGGCGGGGAATCCTATCACCTGTTATGGTATTTTGCCGCCCATCATACCGCCACAGACCACTTTGAAAAACGGCACAAAAAGGGCTATCTGTTCACGCTGGGGGATGATGTCTGTCATCAACAGCTCACCGCCCCCGAAATAAAATATACCTTCGGTACGGCGCATCCGTATGGTTACGCTAACGCAGAATTACTATCGCAGGCAGAGGAACGGTACCATATATTTCATATCCATATTGACACCGACCGTTCCTTTGACGATACCTGCTTTACTTCATGGCGCAGTTTGCTGGGCGGTCATGCCCTGCGCATCCATCGCCATGACTTGTCCTGTCTGCCGCAGTTGTTGTGCAGTGTGATTGCCATTAACGAAGGACAGGACAGAAATACCGTTCTGAAACACATGAATCAGGATATTGCGGAACGTATCGCACCTTCCGTAGCATTACTGACGGTCACCCCAACGGCGGCCGTTACCAAAACTATTACATTTTAAGCAAGGAGTGTTGTTATCATGGGATATGGCAGTTATAAAGCAACGGACTGGGCAAAATTGAAGAATAGTCGGGGTATCAGCCAAAACTCCAGTGCATCCGATATCTTTGCCAACAATCAGTTTCAGGAAAAGTATGACCCTCGTTTTATCGACAAGCGGGAATCCTGCGACAGTGCGGATTCACCGCAGTCTACCCCGATTATTATCGGTTTTGACGTGACCGGTTCCATGGGTTATTTAGCCGCAGAAATTGCGAAGAATTCGCTCAACAAGACGATTACCTATATTTACGATAAACAGCCCGTGACGAATCCCCATGTGATGTGCGCCGCTTTTGTGGAGCCTATTGCGCAGGGCGGCTTGCAGGTGACGCAGTTTGAAGCGGATATCCGTGTAGCGGAACAGCTTCTGGAACTGAAAGTCGGTTTCGGCGGCAATCTTTACAGCTATGATTCTTTAGTATGGTATTTTGCCGCTAAACATACCAAAATAGATTCCTTTGACAAGCGTGGCAAAAAGGGCTTTATTTTCTGTGTCGGTGATGAAGTATGCGGTGGGGCAGAAGGAGAAAAACTTTCCGCTCATCAGATCAAAGAAGTATACAATGATACCGTTGCCGAAGATTATCCGCTGGCAAAGGTCTATCAGATGGCATCAGAACAGTATGAGGTATTCCATATCGTGACCGGTTTCCGCACCGAAAAATCCCTGCAAACATGGGAAAGTTTCCTGCCCGGACGGAATGCCCGCATCGAACCGGCGGATATCGGTTGTCTTTCGGAAGTTATCACTTCTATTATGCAGTTAGTCAACGGCATGGATAAAAAATCCGTGATTGCTCAGTGGCCGCAGAAGGAACAAGAAGTTGTGCGTCAGGCATTGGAAACCATTCAGGTGCGTCCGGAATGGAAAGCGCCGGCACAGCGTTCTTTCTGACCGGTGGGCGTTCATATTATCATCGGTAAGGGATTCGGTGATGAGGGAAAAGGACTGGCGGCGGATTATTTTGCCGGACAAGCCCTGTCCAACGGGAAAAGCTGTCTGGTAATAAAACATAACGGCGGCGCACAGGCCGGTCATACGGTCGATAGGGAAAACAGCCGTTTTATCTTCCATCAGCTGTCATCCGGTTCCCTGCAGCAAGGTGCTGCCTATTGGGCGGCACCTTTTTTGCCCGATCTGTATAAATTACCCGAAGAAGTATCCGATTTTCAACAGGCTTATGGCTTTTGTCCGCCGTTATATGCCAATAGCGCCTGCCGTTGTGTGTGCATTGACGATGTATTGCTGAATATGGCACTCGAAACGGCAAGAGGGAAAAACCGTCACGGCAGCTGCGGTATGGGTATCAATGAAGCGGTGGAACGTTCCCGCCTTGCGGAATTCCGCCTGACACTCAAAGATATCGCTGCTCTGACAGCAGAGGGCTTGTATCATGCTTTGCGGCGTATCCGGCGGGATTATGTACCCCAGCGGTTAGCGGATTTATCCCTGATACCCGATCATTTAGGCGAATACGGCGCACTTCTGCAAAATGATACCGTCCTGTATAATGCCGCCGAAACCATGCGGCAAGGTTTATCATTGGTAACCCTCAAAGATGATACCATTTTGCGGCAATATGACGAGGTGATTTTTGAAGGCGCACAGGGTTTGCTGTTGGATGCCTGCTATGAGCGTTATGCACCGCATCTGACGAGTTCCCGTACCGGTATCGGCTATCCGTTGTCGTTAGCGCAGACGTATTGCCCGACACAGCCCATACAGGCGGTTTATGTGACACGTTCCTATGTGACACGTCACGGCAGGGGGCCTTTGCCCTATGAAGGACAGTTTCCGCAGGAACGCTATCCGATTCATGACCTGACCAATCAGCCGAATCCGTGGCAGGAACAACTGCGTTTGTCCGTTCACGGTACGCCGGAGGAATTTTTACAGCCCGTTCGGGAAGATATCGCCGGCCGAAATGTCCCTGAACGGGCGCTCATGGTTACCCATCTCAACGAAACGCAAAATTATCTCTGTACCGTATCAGGCGACTTACCGCCCGAACAATGGATACCGTCCTATTGTCCTTCCGATATGTTCGACACGTTGTATCTTTCCGATAGTCCTTTTATTGTCAGGCAGGTTTCTTTCTGAACGATTGAGGAAAAAATTTCTTGTGGATTCCACAAACATTCCACATAGATTCCCTTTCTGTTCCTAACAGACCTCCTATAATACAATCAAGATAACCACACAGGCAGTCACCACTTCAACAGAAATGCTTGTGCTGGCAGAACCCACCGAATTTCATGACGAACAGTATAAGGAGGTCATTACTATGTTGAAAAAGACAACTGCTATATTACTGACAATGCTTCTCATCGGCTCTCTGGTAGGATGCAGTCAATCTACGAAGGATAACAGCGCTTCTGTTGTTTCCGAACAAAGCCTGATACTTTCCGGCGATACTACCACAGAGAGCGCTTCCGGCGCAGAGAATCCTTTCTCCTCACAGCAGGAAAATGATACCTCGTCAACGGCTCCGGCGGAATCCGGCCGTAATGCCAACGGCTTTAATCCGGATGGTACTTCCAATGGTACGTCAGATAACGGTAATGCGAATGGTTTCAAGAAGAATCGGGGCAACCGTATGACCGATGAAAACGGCAATTTTACCCAGCCGCAAATGCCAACGGACGAAAACGGCAATGCTAACGGCAACATGACACCGCCGCAAATGCCGACCGATGACAACGGCAATTTCACCCCTCCGCAAATGCCGACAGATGAAAACGGTAATTTTACTCGTCCGGATATGCCCACAGACGGCAATTTCAACGGCAATAACAATGCCGGTTCCACTACCGCCGCAAAAGCCACAGCAGATACACTCGATGCTTCTGACCTGTTCTCAAAACGTGACCTTGAACAGACAGCCGACACGACCGATGCCAAAACCATTCAGGCCGCCAACGGCAAGACAGAAACCATCACCGAAGCCGGTGTATATGTTCTCAGCGGTACGGCTCAAAACTTCACCGTCAGAATTGAAGCTGACAAAGAAGCGAAGGTTCAACTGGTACTGGACGGTCTGAACGTCACCAACGAGAATTTCCCCGTGATTTACGTTGTTTCCGCCGATAAGGTTTTCGTAACGACAACCAACAGTGAAAACAATCTTTCCGTGACGGGTACTTTCACCGCCGACGGTGACACCAATACCGATGCGGTCATCTTCTCCAAAGACGATATCGTTTTCAACGGTACAGGTTCATTGACGATTACTTCCGCACAGGGTAACGGCATTTCCGGCAAAGACGACATTAAATTCACCGGCGGCACCTATAATATTACTTCCAAGCTTGACAGCGTAGAAGCCAATGATTCTATCGCCGTTTACGCCGGCAATTTCACTATCAATTCCTCGAAGGATGCTTTCCACAGCGAGGACGGCGATGACGATACCACAGGTTATGTCTATATGCTCGATGGCACTTTCAATATCAAGGCTTCCAGCGATTCCATTCAGGCTACCACACTGGTGCAGATTGACGGCGGTACCTTTACGCTGACTTCCTCTGAAGGTATCGAAGCCACTTATGTACGCATTAACGGCGGCACGATCAATATTACCGCTTCGGATGACGGTATCAATGCCGCTTATAAGAGCCGTTCCTATACCACACCGACGATTGAAATTAACGACGGTAATCTGACCATCGTCATGGGACAGGGCGATACCGACGCCATTGACGCTAACGGCAATATCGTTGTAAACGGAGGTACCATTAACATTACCGCTCAGATGTCTTCCTTCGACTATGACGGTACGGCACAGTATAACGGCGGCACGATCATCATTAACGGTCAGCAGGTCGATTCCATTCCGCAGTCCATGATGGGCGGCCGAGGCGGTATGGGCGGCGGCATGAGAGGAAGATTTTAAGAGTGAGGAGTGAGGAGTGAGGAGTGTGGAGTGTGGAGTGTGGAGTGTGGAGTTGAAACGGCGACAGCTTGTTTTCCGAACTCCACACTCCACGCTTCAACTTCTAAACGCTCCGCTTCTTATCCGTTTTATACCGAAAAATCTCGGGAGAGTTTAATAACTCCACACTCCAAACTCCAAACTTTTAAGGGGGTGCTGTAATGGCAAGGATACTGATATGTGATGATGAGCCGGATATTGTGCAGCTGATTGCACGATATGCCCAACGGGAAGGCTATGAAACCGTTACCGCCGGTGACGGCAAGGAAGCGATAGAAATTTGCCGGCAAGAGGATTTTGACCTCATTATTATGGATGTTATGATGCCGGATACCGACGGTTTCACGGCCTGTAAGAAAATACACGCTTTCAAGGATATTCCCGTGCTGATGCTGTCGGCAAGGGGTACCGAATACGATAAGCTGTTCGGCTTTGAAGTCGGGGTGGATGATTATGTGACGAAACCGTTTTCGCCTAAGGAACTCATGGCAAGAGCTAATGTGATTATGCGCCGTCATCATTCGTCAGCGCCCCAGAAAAGTCAGCGCCTTAAAGCGGCCGGTATCGAACTGGATACGCTTGGCCATGAAGTTTATATTGACGGTCAGCGTACGGAATTGACCGCTAAGGAATATGGCTTACTGTTATGCTTCATGCAGAATAAAAGTATTGTGCTGTCCCGTGACAAACTGCTCAATCAGGTATGGGGCTATGATTATTTCGGCGATGACCGCACCGTTGACTGGCAGATCAAACTGCTGAGGAACAAGTTAGGCAAATACCGTGACTGTATCCATACCATCAGAGGGGCGGGATATAAATTTGAAGAGACTGAAATCGTTTAAGGTCAAGCTATGGCTGTACTTTGTTCTGTTTACGGCGATTATCTTTTCGGTGTTATGGCTTCTGCAAACCGTCTTTCTGCAGGGATTCTATGATGCGATGCTTATTCATAATACCAAAACCGCCGCTCAACAGATTGTGGAACACAGCAATCAATCTGATATCAATCGGCTGATTGACGAGCTGACCCATGATAATTCTTTTTTGGTCTATATCACCGACACACAGGGCAATATTTACTACAGCGCCGATGAATACAAAGCCGGTCATAACCGTCTGCATCAGGAACCTGACTGGGCAAACAGTGATAAACCCGATTTTTTGACGGAAGATAATGACAATCTGGCATCCGTGACGGGCTTCAAGGGCGGTGAACGGCGGGGCGGCGGTAATTACCGTATCCTGCCCCCACAGTATGATACCTTTCTGAAAAATTTAGCCGCCAGTGAAAGCGGTACGGTCGAATACAGCACCGACAGTCAGTATGTTTACGGTACTTATATCAACTATTACGGCGAGGAAAATCCGCTTATTCTCTATATCAGCGTGACCATCGACACGGTAGGCCCTTCGGTGTCTATTCTGAGTATCATGTTAGTATGGGTCACGGTGCTGTCCATTCTGATCGGTTTTATTCTGTCGTGGTTCATCGCCAGACGCTTTGCCCGTCCGGTGGATGATCTGACGGATAAAGCCAAGCGCTTAGGCGATAAAGATTATTCCGCCGATTTCCGCAAGGGTTTCTGCGCTGAACTGGATGAACTGAGCGATACACTGGACAGTACGAACGAAAAACTCCATCAGGCCAGAGATTTTCAAATGGAACTCATGGCGAATGTATCCCATGACCTGCGTACCCCTTTGACCATGATAAAAGGCTATGCCGAAATGATACAGGATATTTCATGGGCGGATGAAGCACAGTGCCGTTCCGATCTGAATGTCATCATCAAGGAATCCGACCGTCTGACGGCTCTGGTTAATGAAATTCTGGAATACTCCGAGTTACAGACAGAGGATACCGGACATGATTTTGAACCGGTGTCGCTGAGTGCATTAGTACATCGGATAGCGGATAGCTTTTCGGTCTTGTATAAGCCGGAAAATCTCGTGCTGGAGCGGGATATTGCGGAAAATATCGTTGTCATGGGTAAGGCGGGCCGTCTGGAAAGAGCTTTATATAATCTGCTCGATAATGCGGTACGGCATACCGGCGACAATAAGACAGTGCGTGTAGCGCTGACGACAGAAGCCCATGAAGCGGTGCTTTCCGTGACGGATTACGGCAAGGGCATTCCGCCGCAGGAACAGGAACATATCTGGGACAGATATTATACGTCCCGTCAGCGTGGCGGCAAGGGCGTTTCCGGTTTAGGTTTAGCCATTGTCAAGCAGATCGTTACACTCCATCAAGGAACCTGTTCCGTCCGCAGTACGGAAGGACAGGGCAGTACCTTCATCATTCGGTTATCGGTCAAAGAGCAGAGAAAATAAATGTGCGGCTTCTGTCTCTTTGCCATAACATATATAAAATCAGGGAAATTAACAGAAAGAGCGTATATTCACCCGTATCGGGCGGATATACGCTCTTTCTGTCTGTGAGGTTTTTGGTGCGTAAGTCTTACATAAGCAGACAAATTATGGTATTATTTTATTAACTTGAGTTCGACAACACCGCTTTCAAAACCCTTCCTGAAAAAGCGGGCTTCATTAAACTCACATGGATTATCATTTGCCTTCAGGGACAGAGGCGATCATCAACCAAAAGAAGGGAGCTTATCACATGAAAAAAAGAGTATTGGCCATATTGGCCGCTATGGTGCTGGTGACAGCCGCCGGCTGTTCCGGAAAATCGGATACTTCGGGCAGCAAAAGCACCTCGACAACGGAGAAAACCGTCAGCAGTACCGTTTCGGAGGAAAGCACCGCCAGACAGGAAAACAGCGGTTCACAAACCAGCGGTACGGATACGGGCGAGGATACCGTTACCGCCGTGACACTTTCAGCGAATCAGCAGAACGGTCAGATGACTATTGCCCGCCCGCAGGCTAAAAATACCAATAATAAGAACGGTGACGGTCATAAGAATGCGTCCGGTCTGTCCCTGTATTATCCTTTATATGTAGAAGGTTCCGAGGAACTGAAAATCTTTGCAGGCGTCTGCACCAGCCCGTATTATCTTTCCTTAGTGGATATGGTGGCAAGAGGTTATTCAGAGGAAGCCTACTCCAATGAACAGCTCTTTGATGAAAACGGTCAGTGGGTCAGCACAGAGAATGTTTCTGACGATTACTTCAATTATGCGGATGAGGAGCCGGGCGATGAGGAAAGTACGGTTATCAAGTTTGCCGAAGGTCCCTATCTGGATGATAAAGGCAATTACGGCTTCGTATTGGATAAGGAATCGCTGGATTATGCCGTTTCGGTAGAGGCCTATATTTTCATGTCGGTAGAGGATGCCTATCTTGAATTGGGTGAAACCTATGATATCAATGCCGATTGGGAAACCGGTACTTTCTATGATAACTTTGACGGTTACTGGTTCTCCCTGCCGAACGGTACACTGCTGGCAACCTATATTGTTGATAACGATGAAGATTATGCGGTCTACACGGCACCGATCAATCTCAACGGCAAGCGCACGAATCTGCGTATTATCGTTGATGACGATGGCGCTTATATAGAGGGTGCATGGGACGGTATTGACGAAAACGGCTTTGCCGCCCGTGAAATCAAACAGCTCAAAGCCGGCGATAAGATCGAAGCCCTGTATTATATTGAATCCGAAGAGGAAAGCGATACCTATACAGCAAACGCTTACACCTGGCAGAAAGACGATAACGTAACCTATACCTATCTGCCGGCGGCTGACTATGGCTATAAATTCTATGTCAAGGATGTTTACGGTGACTATCGTTCCACCGATAGCGTGATCTTCACGATTGATGAGAATGGTGACATTTTCCTCACCGAACCCGAAGCAGAATAAACGATAAAAAGTACCGTGTAACATACAAAATCCCCGTCAGTTCACTTTGAATTGACGGGGCTTCACTTTGTCAGAGCCGTTCTCACAGTTAGGAGTGAGGAGTTAGGAGTGAGGAGTGAGGAGTTAGGACACATTCCAAACTGGTTAATATCACTCCCGTGATTCTCATATAAATACAGTAAAAAACAATTGTACATTGCACATTGCACATTGTACATTGCACATTGCACATTGCACATTGCACATTGTACATTGCACATTGTATTTGGGGGGATTGTATTTGACGGGCTGGCATTGGGCATTGATTCTCGGCGGTATGGTGATCGTGATGATAATTCTGCGTAAAATAGCGGGCAGTTCCCATCCTTTCCGCAGTACCTTTTTTTCGATGGTGTTCGG
>ONYQ01000097.1 GCA_900322145.1 uncultured Eubacteriales bacterium | reverse complement strand
CTGAGAAGGCTGCTGCTGAAGAGAAAGCCGCTGCTGAGAAGGCTGCTGCTGAAGAGAAAGCCGCTGCTGAGAAGGCTGCTGAAGAGAAGGCCGCTGCTGAGAAAGCCGCTGCTGAGAAGAAAGCCGCTAAGGAAAAGGCCGCTGCTGAAAAGAAAGCCGCTGTTGAGAAGGTTGCTGCTGAGGAAAAGACTGCCGAGAAAAAGCCGGCTGCTAAGAAAAGAACTACCAAGAAAGCGAAAGCGACAGAGAAAACAGACGAGAAAGCAGCTAAGTATTCTTCTCCCATAAGGGAGAAGAATACGGCGGACACGTCCGCTCGCCCGGAAGGCGGCGGCCATGTTCCGCCGGAACCGACAAGCACAGACGGATTAGTGCCTGCCAAAGAAATGATTAACTTCAGCAATACCATCCCCGGCGGTCAGGTGTTCCTTGTATGGGAATTCCGGTCAGGCTTTGAGCAGTCCGGCACCGTCATGCCGCCGAACTGGCAGGAACTCTATGAACGGTACGTTGCCGCCGAGGAATCCAACCGTATAGAATTCCTCAAGCGGCTGTCGGCCGGTGAATACCGTGAAAGATGGGGGTCATTCTGAAAGCCCCCTCAACACCCGTTATTACCGTAAAAAAAAAGACTGCCGAAGCAGTCCTGAAAAGTATGTGCCTGTCATTTACAGTGCGATATAATACGGACAGATATTTTCAAAATGGCCGTCCTTTTTTCTGAATCCCTCCGGTATCACACCTAACGGCTTGAAACCGATTCTTTCGTAAAGATGTCTTGCGTGAATATTGGTTTCCACCACCGCATTGAACTGCAATATCCGAAACCCAAGGGCTTTTGCCTGACACAGACTATCTCTCACCAGTTTTTCACCAATGTGCTGTCCCCGACAGGACGATGAAACCGCATAACTGGCATTGCTGATATGACCGCATCTGCCGATATTATTCGGGTGCAGAATATACAGCCCCACTATATGGCCGTTTTCATCATCAGCAACTCCGCAATAGCTTTGAGAAGCGAAGAATTTTTCTGCTGTTTCCTCATGCAATAATTCTTCCTGCGGAAAGGCGATTCCTTCCTCTACCACTTCATTCCAGATGTTGACCATTTGTTGTAAATCACTTGTGCGGTATTTTCTGATGAGCATTTCTCATTCTCCTTCATGAGGCATAAAACTCTTGTCGGCTGACTTTTTCGTATCGGAAAAAGCTTTGCACCGTAATATCCGGCCGACCAGCCAGCCATTAAAAGCGCCGGCCGCTATACCGCCTATGATTAAATAGGGCAGATACCACCAGAGCGGTGTGCACAATACGGCAGAAGCCGCCGCCAATTGTCCGATATTATGAAAAACGCCGCCCAGTATGCTTACCGTGATAAGATGTCTGCGGAACAGGCGTTGACCGATACACATGACTGCGAAGCTCAGAAAACCGCCTGCGGCACTGAACAGCAAAGCCGCCGCATTACCGAACAGTAAAGCTGACAGCACTAACCGTCCTGTCAATACCGTCAAAGCAGCCATTCCGTCTAAATAGTACAGGGTAAAAAGAATGGCTATATTCGCCAGACCGATTTTAATGCCCGGTATCGGCATAGGAAGGGACAGCAGCATTTCCAGCCAACTCAGAATAAAGGCGGCTGTTAACAGCAATGCCATCGCCGCCAGACGGCGGAACGGTCTGATTTCTCCGCCTTTCCTCATTTTGAGCCTGTACTGTCATCCGATGATTTTTTCCGGCGATTCTGATAGAGGTCATAGTTGGTATGCTGCCCGTTCCTGTAGGAATATTGTCCCTCAGAAGAACGGGAAGGTTGTTGCTGCGGACGGGAAGGCTGTTGCTGCGGTCGGGAAGGCTGTTGCTGTGGTCGGGAAGGCTGTTGCTGTGGTCGGGAAGGCTGTTGCTGTGGTCGGGAATACATCTGCGCCGATGATTTTGACGGAGCAGCAGGCGGTTTCAACGGGGAAGGTGTCTGCGGCCGCTGACGGGAATACATATAAGCATTGGGGTTCGGCTGAGATGTTCCCGACGGCATTTCCGCTTTTGTTTTAGGCGCTGTTGCTGTCCTTCTGCTTTTATTATCGGCTTTGCGCTTCTTCATAACTCTTCGCTGATCTGTCCAGATATATACGCCGAACACCACGATCACGGCAACATCTACCACAACGATTACAAAAATAATAAAGGTATAGGTACCCGAAAAACCATTCTCCGTCTGTTCCATCGTATCGAATACAACTTCCTTGTCCTCATAGGGCGGCAGGTTCTTGATATTATCACTGTGCAGTTTTGTTTTGCGGGCGAATTCCTCCACATACAAACTGCTGTCACTGTAGAAGGTCAGGAGAGAATTACCGGAAAACGCATATTCATTGATATTGGTCGGATTCTTGTAAAAAACGGCTTCCTTCATGTAGAAGCAATCGGAAAAGCTGAAGGATGCCAATCCGGTATCGCCGTTGAATTCAATTCTTGTTATGTTGCTGCAGTTGGCAAAGGCATTCTCCGCAATTTCCCGCAGGGATGCCGGAAAAATCATTCTGCCAATGGAAAGACAGCTCTGGAAAGCGTGTGGCTGAATGGAACGGATACCCTCCTGCAGTTTGACGTTTTTCAGTTCCGTACAAAAGGAAAAGGCATACTCCCCGATACTTTCCACTTTGGCAGGAACGGTAATGGCGGTCAGCGCCTCACAATCGGCAAAGGTTCTCTTTTCAAGTGTTTTCAGTTGGCTCGGCAGGGTGACGTTATTGAGTACGGCACATCCCTCGAAAGCCCCTTCTCCAATGGAAACGACCGTTTCCGGCAAACTAACCGTTGTCAGCTTTCCGCACTGTGAAAAAGCGTATTTGCCCACTTTGGTAACATTACGGGACAGCAGAAGCGTTTCCAGTTCCTTATGACCGGCAAAGGCATAATCTCCGATGCGTTTCACTCTGGACGGCAGACTTTTGGACGTTTCCTTGCCCGTATATTTAATGAGAATACCGTCAGCAATAGTAATGCAGTCGGTTGTCTGATTTTTCATCCATTTCGTACCTTCCAGCGCATAACCGCCCAATTCATCAATGGTATCCGGTATCACGATATCTTCGAGCAGGGAACAGTTAAAGAAGGCATACTTTTCCACCGTAATCACGCTGTTGGGCAGTTCCACGCTCCGCAGAGCCGTACAGCCGGAAAAAGCGGATTCCCTGATGTGCATAATGCCTTCCTGCAGAATCAGCGTTTCCAGTGCAGGACAATTCATAAAAGCCCCTTCGCCGATGGTTTCCACGTTACCGCTGATATCCGCTTTTTTCAAGGCCTGACAGCCCATGAAAGCATTGGCATCAATGTATTCCACCGAACCCGGAATTTCAAGCTCCTTAATGGTCTTATTGGACATGAAAGCCGCAGCGCCGATTTTCGTCACCTTATACTTATCCACCATCGGCGGTACGGATACATACAGGCTTTTGCCGTTATACTCAATAATTTCCGCACTCTTGCCGTCCTCCATTACCTGAAAGACAAAATCACCATTATCAAAAATAGTGGCGGCCTGAACCTGTACCGTTCTTCCCGTCACCAGCCATAAGCCAACCAGTACCGTCAGCCAACACATCATACTTATTCCCTGTTTCACAAGGGGTCTGACTCTTGCCAATCGTATCACCTTCGCTCACTTTCCGCATTTTCCAACGATAGGATTTCCATCCCCGTTATTTCCTATTCTATTATCATATCATATTCCTGTCCCTTTTTCAACCGTCCATGCGGCAGACAAAACACTTTTTTATGGAAAACGGTCATCCTGTACCGTTCAGGATGACCGCATCATAAGCCGGAATACCGGTTTCAGTATTCACGGATAAGAGAAATGACCTTGCCGAGCACATGACAATGCTCCGTTACAATCGGCGCAAAAGCATCGTTATGCGGCTGTAGGCGATAATAGCCGTCCTCATTATAGAAACTTTTAATGGTGGCTTCCTCGCCGATCATCGCTACTACGATATCGCCGTTTTCGGCATAGGCGGTTTTTTCACAGATGACAATATCGCCGTCATAAATGCCGATATCCTTCATGCTTTCGCCCCGTACATTCAGGGCAAACAATTCCCGTCCCACCGCTTTGGCAGAAGCAAACGGCACATAACCGGTTACCTCTTCAAAAGCCAGTATCGGCAGTCCGGCGGTCACCTTGCCGATGACCGGCACTTCCACAGACGGTTCTTTTTCCGGCAGACGGATGGAACGGTGTCCCTTTCCCAGTGAAAGGTATCCGCTCTCCTCCAGTGATTTCAGATGGCCGTGTACCGTAGAGGTCGATTTCAGCCCCGTTGCTTCACAGATTTCACGAATCGTCGGTGTTTTTCCCTGAAGGGTCGCTTCACGGAGATAATTCAGTATTTTCTGTTTGCTTTTGGATAATGTTTTTTCCATCACAAGCTCCCCCTCTCCAAAAATAGCAGAATATACTGTTTGGGCCTTTATTATATCATACTCTTCACCAAAAATCAAACATTTGTTTTGTGATTTTCGACCAAAAAATTTCTTTCAACCGTCCCACGCTAAGGAATGGCAAAAATAATTCCGTAAAAAATCAATTGCAAAACCGTGTCCGGCATAATATTATGTAATATATAAATGAGCAAATTTGAAAATTGCACAAAAACAAGAACCCCTCCGCCTCGCTAACGCTCGGCACCTCCTCTGAAGGGGAGGCAGGAAACGTAGGGGAGGTGGCAAAAATCAACCATTAAAATGGTTGATTTTTGACGGAAGGGTTTGTGCAGTCTGACGAAAGCATTAGAAATTTGCTCATTTATAGATGTAATATATAAATTGTGTGCAAAAACAATAGGCAGAAAGTACAAGGCATCCTGCACCGTGATGATGGTATAGCACTATTGTCGCATAGCACACCGCACATTGCACATTGCACATTGTACATTGCACATTGTACATTGTACATTGATATGGGGGCTGGCTGATGAGAATTGAACAATTGGATAAGACACGGATACTGATTGCTCTCGGGGAGAAGGATTTAGCCGATCATGCGCTGAGTTTTGAGCGTCTGAATCTGCATGACCCTCTGGCCTGTCAGTTTCTCAAGACCATACTGCGCCATGCCTGCGCCGAAACAGGCATCAATCTACGGAACAAACGGTTATTACTGGAAGCCATGCCGCATGAAAAAGGCTGTCTGCTGTTGCTGACGATATCCGATCCGCATCATCCACGCAAGGTTTACCACATCAAACGCAATCTTTGCTGTATGAGTTACGGCTTTCATCAGGCAGAAAATCTGCTCCATTGTGTGCAGGCACTCTATCGGCTTCATGAAAAGCATCCGTTGAGCGCTGTTTATCGTCTGCATCATGATTATTATCTGGTACTGCCGTCTACCCTGCCCTTAAGCCGCCGCTGTCTTGGTATGGCGCATGAATTCGCTGACAGCCGACACGGCGGACGCTTATTTTTCTCTTTCCTACAGGAACACGCACAAGCGCTTCAGAGTACGGATGCCATTGATACCATTGGCGGTCTGCTGGAAAAGCACCATTGACAAGGCTGACCGATTTCCGTTGAAACGCATAGTTTTTTATGACATTTATGTAAGATATTGCCATATCCGACAGAAATACCTTGACTTCTTTCCTCAAGATGCTATAATGAGAGGTAAATAACCATGATTTGGCTATCACTCATGTCAAGAAATGCAACAGATCACCAAAGCGGGAGAGGATGTCATTATGTTTTATACTGTCACGTTGAGTCCGTCCATTGACTATGTCGTGCATCTCAAAAGCTTTACCAAAGGTATCACGAACCGCACCATCAGTGAAGAATACTATATCGGCGGCAAAGGTATCAACATTTCCTGTGTATTGAAGGAACTGGGCATTGAAAGCACCGCCTTCGGTTTTATAGCAGGTCTGACCGGTGACACCATTGAAGAAGGGATGCAGCACAAGGGCATACAAACTCAGTTCATCCGTCTGCCGGAAGGTAATTCCCGCATTAACGTTAAAATCAAGGCCGCCGAAGAAAGCGAAATCAACGGTCAGGGGCCTGATATCAGTGAAGAGGCCTTCTCTGCCCTGCTGGCAAAAATGGATATTATCGCTGACGGTGATACGCTTGTATTAGGCGGCGCTATTCCCAATACGCTTGCCGGTGATGCGTATGTGCGTATTCTTCAGCGTATCAAAGGCAAACAGGTGCGTATCGTGGTCGATGCTTCCCGCAAGCTTCTGACAGACTGCCTGAAATTCAAGCCCTTCCTCATCAAACCCAATAAAAGGGAATTGGCGGAAATCTTCATGAAGCAGATGACCTGCGAACAGGATATTATCGAATGTGCCAAAGAGCTGAAAAAAATGGGCGCTAAAAATGTCATCGTATCACTGGGCGTGGACGGCGCTTTACTGCTCAGCGAGGACGGCAATATCCGCACCATCCGTAATATTCCGGGTAAAGTCAGAAGCACTGTAGGCGCCGGTGACGCTATGATGGCCGGTTTTTTAGCAGGCTATGACAACAGCGGCGGAAATTATGATGAAGCACTCCTGACAGCCGCCGCCTGCGGTAATGCAACAGCCTTTTCCAGTGGTCTGGCCGATGCCGAAGGTATCCGCCTTGTTGCCCAAAAAATGCGTAACAGAGAATAATCAATGTGCAATGTGCAATGTGCAATGTGCAATTGAAAACGCCGCCGATTCTTATGCAGAACCGGCGGCGCTGTTTTTATGACCTGAAAAAGTATCGCAGGACAAAATTTTTAAGTCTGTTGGTACGTTCCCCGAATAAACGGGTAAACAATTCCTGACCGTCATCCGACAGCAGATAATCCTTCAAGGCACTCAGCAATTCTCTCGAAAGGCTATTGGTACGGCACCGCAAAAAGCCTTCCTGCGGTGAAAATTCCTCCAACCGCAGATGAAAGCTCACATCCCCGAAATGATATTCATAACGGGTACGCACATACAGAATACCTTCTTCAAAGGTCATCAGCTCGTACTTGTCGGCTGTGTCACGCAGAATATTCTCCACTCGCCATGACGGCATGGTCCATTCTCCCAATTTAATCTGCCGGCATTGTATCCCGACAACGCCTTCCGTACTGTCAAAGGTCATATCCGCCCATGCTGACAAGGCTAAATCCTGTCCGTTATAGTGTATCCTTGCGTAAATCTCACACGGTTCCTGTGCGTGAAAATATACCCGCACATTTTTCAGGAACTTGTCCTCACCGCAAAAAGCCGTATCGAGATAAGTATTGATCTGCGCTTCTGTGGCATCGAAAGTATCCCCTTTCAGAGAAGCTTTCAGCGCCGACCATAAAAAGCTGTCATCCCTTTCCGTAAGGGTATATTTATCACGGATATTATCCTGCCGTATCAGTGTGGTATATACCGCAAAATAAATACCGACCGCTAACAGCACTGCCCCCAGCGCCACCGACAGCACGATAATCCATCGTCTGCGGGTTGCTTTTGCCATATTCATTCCCCCATTGTCAATCTGTCATGTCGTACTGCCTTATTTCTGCCGGTGCGGTACAGAAAATTTCCGTCCGGAAATCTCACACCGCAATTGTACATTGCACATTGCACATTGCACATTGCACATGGTACATTTTATTTCAGTTCGGCAATGGTAACGCCGGCATCGCCTTCTCCGAATACGCCTAAACGGAAGGAACGCACAGACGGGTGCTTTTTCAAATGCGCCTGAATTTCCTTGCGGAGTACGCCCGTACCTTTGCCGTGAATAATCGTGATCTGGTGCAATCCCTGCATTACGGCGGAATCTATCGCCCTGTCAACGTCCATCAGCGCATCCAGTACGACTTCTCCACGCACATCTACTTCTGTTGAAGCGGTTCGTTTGACATCACTGCGAATCGTGCGTGTCACACTGCGTTTAGGTGTCGTCACACGTTCTTCTTTCAGCAGACGGAGATTATTGAGCGGTACTCTCGTCTTGATGATACCTGCCTGCACCAATACGCTGTCCTTGCCGGTTTCCAGCACGACAGCCTTTTTATCAATGTCAAAGATGAGAACATTGTCCCCCGCTTTAAGCGGTCGGGGCAGATGATATTCCTCCTGTTCACGGGCATGAATCGGGTCGGCGGCATCCTCCATTTGACGGATATCCGCTTTCAGCTTCGCTTTTTCCTCGGCGGTCACATCCTTTTTCCTGCGAATGGCTTCTAACTCATCCAATACGCCATATACCTGCGCCCTTGCTTTCGTGATGATATTTTCCGCCTGCAAACGGGCGTTTTCCAATTCCTTTTCCTGTTTCTGACGGGCTTCCTCTTCGGCGGCCGCCATGCGTTCCCGTTCCGCTTTTATTTCCGCTTTCAGGGCATCGGCTTCGGCTATGCGCTGTTCCAGCTCGTGACGGCTTTCCTCCAACTTCTGCACCACTGATTCAAACTGTGTATTCTCATGGGATACCAATTCCTTCGCCCGTTCCACCACTTCGGAACGGATACCTAAACGCTCCGAAATCGCAAACGCATTGGAACGTCCCGGCATACCAATGAGCAGTTTATAAGTCGGGCGCAGGGTCGCCACGTCAAATTCACAGCAGGCATTTTCCACGCCTTTGGTATCCAGTGCAAAGCTTTTCAACTCCGCATAATGGGTAGTTGAAGCGATTTTCGCCCCTTGCTGACGGAGTTTTTCCAGAATCGCCGTGGCTAAAGCCGCACCTTCTACCGGATCAGTACCGGCACCTAATTCGTCGATCAGCACCAGACTTTTCTCATCCGCTTCGTCAAGGATGCGCCTGATATTGGTAATATGCGCCGAAAAGGTAGATAATGACTGTTCAATGCTCTGTTCGTCACCGATATCCACCAAAACATGGTCAAACACGGATAATTCGCTGTTGTCGGCGGCAGGTATCATCAATCCGCACATCGCCATCAGCGACAGCAGACCGATGGTTTTCAGCGAAACCGTCTTACCGCCGGTATTCGGACCCGTGACGACTAATGTATCAAAATGGATACCCAGTTCTACATCTGTCGGGACAACTTTATCCGCCGGAATCAGCGGATGCCTTGCCTTTTTCAGCAGGATGCGCCCGCTGTTGTTCATGACCGGCAGACTCGCTTTCATTTTATACGCTAAATGTGCTTTCGCAAAAATCACGTTCAGTTCCGTGAGGATATGATAACTCTCACATACGCTGTCGGCGCAAGCGCCTACTTCTGCAGACAGTTCCGCTAAGATACGGTCAATTTCCGTCTGTTCCTTCGCATGAAGAATGCGTATTTCGTTGTTGGCTTCAACAACGCTCATCGGTTCAATAAACACCGTCGCACCGCTCGCAGAGGTATCATGCACCAGACCGGGCACAGAGGAACGGAATTCCGCCTTGACCGGCACGACATAACGGCCGCTTCGCATGGTGACAATGCTGTCCTGCAAATACTTCTGCATGGATGTGGAACGAATCAGGGAATCCAGTCTGTCCCTTATTCTGGAAGCCGCCGCCGCTAATTTACGGCGGATATTCGCCAGTTCCGGCGAAGCGTTATCGGCAATTTCTTCTTCCGAGAGAATCGCCGACATAATTTTGGTTTCGAGATATTTCTGCGGTGTCAGCGCATTAAAACGCCTGTCGAGGGTCGTTTCAATCGAGGCGGATTTATCCCGCCATTCCGCAACGGTACGGATGACACGCAGTAAAGCCGCCGTTCGCAGTAATTCCAATGTCGTCAATACTGCACCGGCTTCTGCCCGCCGCAGGGCATTGGTCATATTATGTAGGTTGCCGAAAGCCGGTGCGCCGAAACGTCCCGAAAGCGCATGGGCATCATAGGTTTCCTGCAATAATTCCTTTGCTTCAAATAAACCGTTGGACGGTTCCAGAGTGAGCGCCATTTGTCGGGCATCTTCAAAGGAAGTCTGTTCCGCCAACAGCGCCAGCACCTTATCTAATTCTAATGCTTGATAGTCTTTTTTCATGTCATTCTCCATTAATTTCTATGCAATACCCTGTGAAAGAATCCCTTTCACTCATTCTCTTTACGATTCCAACGCCGCCGCCTGATGATAATAGTCCAGTGTATGAAAATGTGTGGCGGTCATTGCTAAAATATACCGCTCGGCACATTCCGATAACTGCCGCATTGTATCTTCCGATACCTGAAAGGAAAATGCCTTTTTCGGTTCGGCACTCACAACATACCGAAAAGCGGTCAGCGCTCCTTTGGATAACGGACAGCATGACCCCTCCCGATAACATTTCTGACAGCGCAGTACATTTTCTTGATAATAGAAGTACATCGTTTCATCTTCATAAGCGCCGCAATGCTCACAATACAGCAAATGCGGCATCCAACCGCTGATCGCCGCCAATCGTATCTCGAACACGGTCTTGACTAATAGCGGCGGCCGTCCTTTTTTCAGCAAATGCAGACAGTTCAGCAGTAAATCCAACGGTTGGGAAGCATCCGTATTTTCCGGAACGGTTTTCATCACCAGTTCGCAAAAATATTGTATCAGCGCCAAATGCAGCATATCCATGGCACCCGGTTCAAAGAAGGTGCATATTACTTTTGCCTCATCGACCGTATAGCTGTTCCGTCCCCGAAAAATACTCAGACGGGAATAGGTCAATGGCTGCGTGGCGGAAAAATTACTGCTGCCGGGGCGGTTGGCACCTCTTATAAAGCAGCCAAGCACCCCGCAGTCCCTTGTCAGGATCGTCAGTAACCGGTTTTTATCGCCAACGGCCCGGTTCATCAGAATCAGGCCTTCCGTTTCCGTTTTCATCGTGTTCCTCCGCTTTTTCGTCCTCATCCGCTGCCGGATAGCCTAATTTTATGCGACAGTAATTCAGGTAATCGCTGACACGTCCCGTCATGACAAAATGGTTCCAGGCGGCTTTTTCATCCATACGACCCACACCTCCGTTACAGAAATGATGTATGGTATTATTATAGCCGCTTTCCCACGCATTATTACCACTTTCCTGTCAGGATATTGGAGGGCTTTGCCCTCCAAACCTCCCACCAAGGGCTCTGCCCTTGGAACCCGCAAG
>ONYQ01000099.1 GCA_900322145.1 uncultured Eubacteriales bacterium | reverse complement strand
GTTGCCGACAATGAATACACCGCCGACACCGGCAAATGCTTCTGCGCCGTCCGGTTCAGTCGATCCGATGCTGTCACCGCTGCCGACAGCGAATACATCACCAACTGCACCAACGGCGGGTTATCCTGTGGGCGGCGGAACTTATCCTGCCGCACCGCCGCAAAATAATGCCGGTAATTATACAGTGATGCAGTCAGCTTCTATCAACAGTCAGGCACCCGTACCTCCTCCGACTGCTGCTGTGCCTGCCAAGAAACAAAAGAAAGGCTTTTTCTCATGGCTGGGCGGTAAGAATAAGCAAGAGGAACAGTCTGCAACGGCGATGCCTTCGGCCGGAGGATATCCGTCAGCTATGCCGACACAAGCCGGAGGATATCCATCCACGACACCGGTACAAGCCGGAGGATATCCATCCACGACACCGACACAAGCCGGAGCGTATCCGTCCACGACACCGACACCTTCCACCGGAAAAAAGGTTTCACTGGAAAAGAAACTGCAAAGCGGTGCGCCGCATCTGGTATCATTGGCCAAACCGTTGGAACTGCAGTTAGAAAAGCACCATTTACAGGACTGTGTTGCCCGTGTAGGACTGGTACTGGATATTTCAGGCTCTATGAGCAGTCGTTACCGTGACGGAACCGTACAGGATATTGTCAATAAAACTCTGCCGTTGGCGGTACAGTTTGACGATGACGGCGAACTGGACTGCTGGTATTACGGCAGCCGTTTCAAAAGGATGCCTTCCGTCAATATGCAGAACTATACATCTGCTGTGCCTTCCGATTGGGAAGATTTGATGAGTAATTTAGGTTACGGTAACGATGAACCGAAGGTAATGCAGGACGTTATCAAAGAATATAAGAGCGGCAGATTGCCGGCGTATGTGCTGTTTATCACGGACGGCGGCGTTGGCAGTGCCGGACAAATCAAAAAGCTGATGAAAGAGGCTTCCTACTATCCGATTTTCTGGCAGTTTGTCGGTGTAGGCGGTTCCAGTTATGGCGTACTGGAAAAGCTGGACACGATGGATGACCGTTATGTGGATAATGCCAACTTCTTTGCGTTGGATGATTTCAAAACGGTCAGCAACAGTGAATTATATGACCGTCTGCTCAAGGAATTTCCTTTGTGGCTCAATGAAATCAGACGCAAAGGCATGATATAACAATGTACAATGTGCAATTTGCAATGTGCAATGTGCAATGTACAATGTGCAAATGAACACAGTGAGGAATCTTTTTAACTATAAATGAGCAAATTTGAAAATGGCACAAAACGGGAACCCCTCCGCCTTGCTAACGCTCGGCACCTCCCCTGAAGGGGAGGACCTCCCCTGAAGGGGAGGCAGGAAACGTTTCAAAAGCCTCCCCTTTAGGGGAGGTGGCAAAAATCAACCATTAAAATGGTTGATTTTTGCCGGAGGGGTTTGTGCAGTCTGACAAAAGCATTAGAAATTTGCTCATTTATAGTTTTTAAGACCCTTTACTGCGTAGAGGTTGACAGACGGAGTCACTTTATTGTGTATTATCACGAACCATTAGCCATTTGCTCATGGATAGATTCTATAACATGGCATCAAAAAGCCGCCTGTTCTATACGGAACGGGCGGCTTTTTGTCGTTTCAGAAAAGAGATTAATGTACGGTAGTGCTTTCTTTGCGCTGTTGTAACTCATGGAGAGATATCTGATAAGCGGCATTTTCGTAGGTGAGATATTCAACGGAGATAGAAGCTTTTTCACCGGCAATCTGCTGTGCTAAATAGATGAGAAAATGCGGATTCTTGATAAGGACAGGGCCGGTCAGATGGGTGCCGAACAGACAATGATCGTGCAGTCCCTCGTATTTATCGTGACTGTTATTGCCCAGTCCCATTTGTACAGTGAACAGGGGAGAGTGAATGCCTTCAATTTCACTGCATTTATTGATGAAGCCGACTAAGGGTTTATCCGAAAAAGAAGCCGTCAGAATGGCATCGGACGTAGTGCGGGTTTTATTCTGTTCGGTGACGGTGAAATCATACAGGCCGAGTCCTTCATGTGCCGTACCGGCGGCATCTGTGACCGATTGACCGAGCATTTCAAAAGCATTGCCGGTCAGGAGTATCGGCGTACCGCTGTCCCTTTTTTCACGGAGCGCCTCTTTGTATTTTTGCATATCCGCCATGACAACATTACGGTTTTTTTCTGTACCGGAACCGATATAGATAAAATCATACGGACGGAGATCGACCTCATCCGCTAAGGAACGCTTGTCAACGGTACAGTCAATACTGCTGTTGCCGAAAATGCGGGTCAGTGCCGATATGTTGGCGTAATCGCCGTAAAGATTCATAATATCGTGGTAAAGGTGCAGCAGTTTCATCCAATGGAACCTCCTTTGACCAGACTCAGGAATTTGCCCTTGTCAGAGAAGCAGGTAATAGCATAGATATATTCCTGACGGTCATTGTCAAGATATTGGTAAGCATCTTCGATTTTGCGAAAGACTTTGATATTCTCCTGCGGAATGTCGGTATAGCTGAAACGGACAGCTAAATCATTACAGTAGGTGCCGGCTAATACGATTTCATGCACATTATCGTTGAGGAGTTTTTCAAAGTCGATATCCCACAGCCAGGAAACGTCACTGGTAAAATATTTCCGGCTGACCGCATCGACAATAATCAGTACGTCACAGCCATGCTGATTGGCGGTCGCAATACGGATGGACTGGTCATAGGAAACGCTGTTTTCATGCTTGGAAACTAACAGTGTACCCGGACGCTGTCCGATCGTAAAGGACACAATGCGGCCGTTTTTCAGGACGTATTCTTTCAGGTTATGGGCCATATCAGCGCCGTCCAGTCCGACAATTGAACCAACGGTATAAGCCGCTAACAGGTTATACATATTATACAGGGAACGGAGTGCCAAGTCAATGGTATCTTTGCCATTGATAACCATTTTTCCTTTTTCGAGGTCAACAGAAGTGACCGTATAATCCGTTGCGTGACGATGATAACCGCAGGAAGGACAGGCATAATGTCCGATATGGTTATAATGGCGGGTAGAATAGGTCATGGGCTTTTTGCAGTGAGGACAATAAGCGCCGTCATCATAAACACTGTCATTATAGGCCGTATCGGTCGAAAGCTTATCCGCACCGAACCACAGAACATTGTCCCGCTCATAACCGAAAAGCGATACCAGCGGATCATCTGCATTCAGGATAAGCTGCATTTTATCGCTGATACTGTCAGCCAAAGCATCATAGACCCATTCCGGATGACCGTTGCGGGTGAGCTGGTCACGGTACAGATTCGTAATAACGTAATGGGTGGGGGTAATGTAACGGAAAGTATAACGGGCAAAGCGTTCATCACTTTCAATGAGCAGGATGTCGCTTTTGACACGCCCGCCTAACGTAGACTTGCTTAATACTAAAGTAGTAACACCTTCAATCTGATTGGAGCCTTCCTTGTTCCAGGCAACGGTTTTGCCGTTTTCGGTCAGCAGATGGGCAATCATTTCCACGGTGGAAGTCTTGCCGTTACTGCCGGTGACAGCGATAATATACGGCGGCAGTTTCACACGGCTCAGAATATCCGGACACAGTTTGAGCGCAATCTTTCCGGGCAGACTGCTGCCTTTGCCGACCAGCTTGCCGATGATACGCAGGAACTTTGTTATCAGTATCGTAAAAAACTTCTTCATGATCTATTACCTTCCATCCTTGTTTGTTCCCAGTGATTCCATTATACGACACCAAATTCTATTCGTCAAGACAGACACACCGGCTGTACAGAAAAGTATCCTTGCTGACGGAAAATAAAATAGCACTTTTGTGATGTTTGTGCCCTTATGTGCCGGACGGAAAATTTTTGATTGCGCTGGAAAAGCTTGCAATACTTTGATTGAAACTGATTAAATTGTAGCGTAAAATCGTGAACAAACCATGAATTTTCAATTAAGAATGATAGAATTTGGTAAAATCTGCTTGACTTTGGTTAAATTTATGCTATAATAACCTTAAAGATGAGCGTAGAAAGTCAGAATTATCCATGCGGAATAATTGCTCAATAATGCTTTTTGAGAAAAAAGCATGGTCGGGTGGCCTGCTTTGGCAAGACGGCGCTGTTGTTCTGCGAAAAGAGGTGAAAGAATGTGCTGACACAGGAAAGATATAAAGGGATTCTGGAATTTCTGACGGAACGGGATGCCGCTACAGTGACGGAACTGGCGCAGGCGGTCGGCGTATCGGAATCCACGATACGGCGTGACCTGACGGCCTTGGATAAGGAAGGTCAACTGCGGAAAGTATATGGGGGCGCTACTGCCATACGCCCCACACAGGGTACCGCAGAGGATGAAATTACCGTCAGGGATTGTATGATGTCGGAAGAAAAAGAACAGATCGCCGCTTATGCCGCCACGCTGATTCATGATGACGATTTCATTTACATGGATTCCGGCACGACTACCGCCCGATTGATAGATGCTATCGGTTATCATACGAAAGCAACCTTTGTGACAAACGGCATTATCCATGCACAGAAATTGCTGTCCAAAGGTTTGAAAGCCTATATGATCGGCGGCCGTATCCGTCCGGTAACGGCTTCTGTCGTCGGTACGGAAGCCGTGAAAAATGTGCTGAAATATAATTTCACGAAAGCCTTTCTCGGTACCAACGGCGTGGATATTTCCGCCGGTTTTACCACACCGGACGGGGAAGAAGCCATGATGAAACAGCAAGCCATTGAAAAAAGCTTTGCGGTTTTTGTCTTAGCCGATCACAGCAAATTCCGGAAGGTTTATCCCGTGACCTTTGCGGAATTACAGCGGTGCTGTATTATCACCGATAAACTGCCCTATGGAGGATTTTCCGATAAAACCATTATCAGGGAGGTGATATCATGATCTATACATTAACGCTGAATCCTTCCATTGACTATGTGGTGCATTTGCCGTCCTTCATCGGCGGCATTACCAACCGTACCACCGGCGAGGAATATTACATCGGCGGCAAGGGTATTAACGTTTCGTGCATTTTAGCCGAACTGGGACTGGAAAGTACGGCACTGGGCTTTACGGCGGGCTTTACCGGAGAAGCCATTGAGCAGGGACTTGCCGAACAGGGCATTCATGCCGATTTCATCCGCCTGCCGGAAGGTATTTCCCGTATCAACATCAAGGTCAAAGCCGATCAGGAAAGTGAAATCAACGGTCAGGGGCCGCATATTACACCGGAAGCCTTTGAACGGCTTTTGCAGAAAACCGATGCGATACAGGACGGTGATACCATTGTATTGGCCGGCAGTATTCCCAAGACGGTTTCGGATGATGCCTATGAAAAAATACTGGAACGTCTGAAAGACAGGGATATCCGTATCGTTGTGGATGCCACTAAGCAGCTGCTGCTGAACTGTCTGAAATACCGTCCGTTTCTTATCAAGCCGAACCGTCAGGAATTGTCCGAAATCTTCCGCACAGAGGTGAGCAGTGAGGAAGAAACCGCCGTTTGTGCCCGTCAGTTACAGGAACAAGGCGCACGAAATGTTATCGTATCATTGGGCGGAGAAGGGGCGGTACTGTTCGCTGAGAACGGACAGACCTATCATACGGGGGTAGTCAAGGATACGGTACTGAGTACGGTTGGTTCGGGGGATTCGATGGTGGCAGGATTTATCGCCGGTTATGCGCAGACGGGTGACTATGGCTATGCGCTGAAATTAGGTACTGCCTGCGGCAATGCAACGGCATTTTCAAAAGGTCTTGCCACGAAGGAAAAGATTCAGGAAGTATTAGGTAAGCTATGACAGAAGAAACGTGTTTCTGTCATTTCTGCAACAAAATCTACTTACAGAACAGGGGGCGTGAAATATGCGAATAACAGATTTGTTGCAAAAGAAAGGAATTGTGATCGGTGCGTCTGTCAAGGATAAAAGAGCGGCGATTGACAAGCTGGTAGAACTGCATGAGCAGTGCGGCAACCTTAAGGATAAGGCGGTGTATCATGAAGGTATCCTGAAACGGGAAGAAATGGGTACTACCGCTATCGGCATGGAAATTGCCATTCCTCATGCCAAGAGCGAAGCCGTCAAAGCGCCGGCGCTCACGGCAATGACCGTACCGGACGGTGTGGATTACGGCTCGCCGGACGGTGAACCGTGTAAATTAATTTTCATGATTGCGGCAACAACGGACGGTGATGTACATTTAGAGGTACTCGCCCGTATGATGCAGATGCTCATGGATATGGATTTCACCGCCAAACTGAAGGCGGCTAAAAATGCCGATGAATTCCTGAAACTGATTGACGAAAAGGAAACGGAAAAATTCCCGGAAGAAGCCAAAAAAGAAGAACCTAAAGCCGATACCAAAGCCGATGCCAAACCGGCACCGTCCAAGGATAAGTCGGCACCTATCAAGGAGAAGAAGGAAGAAAAAGGCGGTGCTGTCCGTGTATTAGCCGTTACCGCTTGTCCGACCGGTATTGCCCATACTTATATGGCGGCAGAAGCGCTGAATAAGGCCGCCGAAAAAATGGGTATCAGCATTAAAGTCGAAACAAACGGTTCCGGCGGCGCTAAAAATGTACTGACCGCCGCAGAAATTGCCGCTTGTGACGGTATTATCATTGCCGCCGATAAAAGCGTTGAAACGGCTCGCTTTGACGGTAAGCCGGTATTTTCTACAAAGGTAGCGGACGGCATCCATAAGCCCGAAGAACTCATTAACAAGATCATCAATAAACAGGCTCCCGTATTCCATGCCGACAAGAAAGCCGACACCGGTGCGGTCTCCTCCGGTAATGAGAGTTTTGGCCGCAAGCTGTATAAACACCTGATGAACGGCGTATCCCATATGCTTCCGTTTGTTGTGGCCGGCGGTCTGTTCATTGCGATTGCTTTCCTTGTCGATACCGCTTTCGGCTATGCCGGCGACAGTAATTTCGGTTCCGTGACCGACACCGCCAAATGGTTCATGATTATCGGAAAGGCGGCCTTCAACTTCATGCTGCCGCTGTTGGCAGGATTTATTGCCATGTCCATTGCTGACCGTCCCGGCTTGTTAGTGGGCTTTGTCGGCGGTTATTTAGCTTCGACCGGTGCGACCTTCACCGATCCCGCTGCCACCAATACAACCCCTTCCGGATTCCTCGGCGCACTGTTGGCCGGTTTTTTGGGCGGTCTGCTGATGCTCCTGTTTGAAAAGCTCTGCGACCACTTCCCCCGTGCCCTCGAAGGTATCAAACCCGTTCTGCTGTTCCCGTTAGCGGGATTAGGCATTGTCGGTGTGATGATGTGTGCGGTCAACCCCATCATGGGCGAGATCAACAACGGACTCAACAACGGTCTTACCTGGCTGAGCGACAATAACCTCGGTGTTCTTCTTGGCTGTATCCTCGGTGCGATGATGTCCATTGACATGGGCGGTCCGTTCAACAAAGCCGCTTATGTATTCGGTAACGGTATGTTAGCG
>ONYQ01000100.1 GCA_900322145.1 uncultured Eubacteriales bacterium | reverse complement strand
CTTCCGGTATGCCTTGATAGGTTTTGTTCTGATAGATACCGCTTTCAATGAAATGCCGTTTATAAATCTCCACACCGTTCTCGGCTTCTTCGTGGGAAAAACCGTACCGCCGCAGACTGTCATACATCGGCGGCCCGATAAAGGTACCCAGCGTTTTTTCATCAGGCAACGGATGGCCTGTTTCCGCAAAGACCTTGCGAACACTGCTCAGAATTCCTTCGCCTGACTCACTCAGCGTACCGTCCAGATCAAACAGTGCCAGATCGTATTGCTTCATATTGATACTCCTTTGTTCTCACAATTCCATCATTTTCTTTTACAGCAAGATATTAACAGGCTCTTAAGCCTGTTCCTTCGGAACGCCCTTAATGGTCAAAGAAATACGGTTTTTGGCGGTATCTACCGAAAGAATACTCACCGTCACGATATCCCCGACCGAAAGCACATCCGAAGGATGCCGGATACGTTTATCACTGATCTGTGAAATATGTACCAGACCGTCCTGATGGACACCGATATCAATAAACGCACCGAAATCAATGACGTTCCGCACTGTACCCTTTAATACCATACCGGGTTTCAGATCCTTGATATCCAGTACATCGGTACGCAGCAGCGGCGGCGGCAGTTCATCCCGGGGATCACGTCCCGGCTTGGTCAGTTCGGCGATAATATCCATCATGGTCGGCACACCCGTTCCGATGTGTTCGGCGGCTTTCACCGTACCGATCGTTTCCACTTTCTGCCGCAATTCACCGACACCGTTTCCGGTAATATCCGCTTCTGTATAACCGCACAAGCGAAGCAATTGACGGGCAGCATCATAGGATTCCGGATGTACACCCGTATGGTCGAGCGGTTCCGCACTTTCCGGCACCCGCAAAAAGCCGGCGCATTGTTCAAAGGTCTTGGGGCCGAGCTTGGATACCTTTTTCAGTTCCGCACGAGAGGTAAACGCACCGTTTTCTTCCCGATAGGCAACGATATTCTTGGATACTGCCGCACTCACACCGGCTACTCTTGACAATAATGCCGGTGAAGCCGTATTCAGATCCGCACCAACGGAATTCACGCAGTCCTCTACGACACCGTCCAATGCTTCACTAAGCTGTTTTTGCGGCATATCATGCTGATACTGTCCGACACCAATGGCTTTCGGTTCAATCTTCACCAGCTCCGCCAGCGGATCTTGTAATCTTCGGGCAATAGATACCGCACTTCTCAGCGTCAGATCCAGATCAGGCATTTCAGCCGCCGCTAATTTAGAAGCCGAATAGACAGAAGCGCCCGCTTCGCTGACAACCATATACGATACCTTTTCCTTGATTTCACCGATACATTCCACGGTAAACAGTTCCGTTTCCTTGGAAGCCGTACCGTTGCCGATAGCGATAATTTCCGCATGGTGTTTCTGTATCATGTTCTTCAGCGTCTGCTTGGATTTGGCAATCTGAGCAGGACTATGGGTCGGATAAATGACCGCCGTATCCAGTACCCGTCCTGTCGCATCCACTACTGCCAATTTACAGCCGGTACGATACCCCGGATCCAGGCCAATAACGGTATGTCCCTTGACAGGCGGCTGCATCAATAACTGCCGCAGATTCAGAGCGAATAACTTGATTGCCTGTTCATCCGCCGCTTCGGTCAGTTCGGAACGAATCTCCCGTTCTACGGATGGGAAAATCAACCGGCTATAGGCATCTTCACACGCCGCCTTCACCAACTCCGCACACTCATTCTGCGCCGTCAGCATCAGGCGGTCAATGATCGTCAGGCATTTTGCCGCATCAATATCAATGCTGACTTTCAAAAAGCCCTCCCGTTCTCCACGATCAACTGCTAATATCCGATGGCCTGCCATACTCTTGACGGGTTCGCTGTAATCATAATAAGCCGTATAAACGCTGTCCTGTTCAGGGTCGGCGGCTTTGGTACGCACCACGGCATTCAGGCGGATAATATTCTTGAGCCGCTTGCGGATTTCTGCATTATCCGACACATTCTCGGCGATAATATCCATCGCTCCCTGTATCGCTTCCTCTGCCGTCAGAACGCCCTTTTCTTCATTGATATACTGTTGGGCGGCGGGCTGTACATCCAATGGTTTCTGGGCAAAAATTGCCTCTGCCAGTCCGTCCAGTCCCTTTTCCTTCGCCACAGAAGCTCTCGTTTTACGCTTCGGTTTATACGGGCGATAAATATCCTCGATCTCCGTCAGCATTTTGGCATTCTGTAAAGCGGTATTGATTTCCTCATTCATCTGTCCGAGGTCATCAATGAGATGATAAACCTCATCACGCCGTTTATCTAAATTCCGCAGATATTCCAGACGTTCACTAATGGCACGGATGGTCTGGTCATCGAGTGTGCCGTGCTTTTCCTTACGGTAACGGGCAATAAACGGTATTGTATTGCCCTCATCCAGCAAAGCAATAATATTAGCGGCATATTCCTCCTTGATTTTGAATTCCTCTGCTAACTGTTTTTCGTGTGTCATACTTTTCCCTTTCCTTTTTACTTCTGATATCGTGTTTTCTTACGCTGACTTATGTACGCTTCCGCTTTTGTATCGACATCTTTTTTTCAAACCGCAGAAAAGACGGGGTAAATTCTCCTCTGGCTCTCAACAGCAGAATCACAGCGATAGTCAAACCCATGCCGATGAGCGAAAAAATAATGATGCCTATCAGAAACGATTGTGTCTTATCAAAACGTGACGGCTGTACAGCCGCCGCATCGGGCACTGTTTCATTGACAGGCTCTAAGGGGACATTTTCAATATCCCGATAGGGCCCCTCTTGTGCGGTGGAGGTATCTATCCATGATACAACGGATGATATTTCTACAGCAGATGACGGCTGCAGCGGTCTCTGCGCCGGTATCACGGTGGATATTCCCTGTATGAACCGCAGCGGATCGTGATTCGGTGCCAGACGGCTGCCAACCATGCTTTCTTCTTCAAAAGGCTCCAGCTTTTCTTCAGGAACGCTTTCCTCCGGCTCGGACGATACCGGACGGCTGCTTTCTTCGGATGACTCTGTACTTTCCGCCGAACTCTCCGCTGAACTTTCTGCCGAATTTTCTGTTGAACTTTCCGCCGAACTTTCTACAGAACTTTCCGCAGAGCTTTCCGCCGAACTTTCTGCCGAACTTTCCGCCGAACTTTCTACAGAACTTTCCGCAGAGCTTTCCACAGAACTCTCCGTTGAGCTTTCCACAGAACTTTCCGCCGAACTCTCCTTTGAACTTTCCGGCAGACTTTCCGCCGAGGTTTCGGCTGAACTGTCCGTTTTGCTTTCCTGTGAACTTTCTGGTGGGCTGTTTTCCTGACTGTTTTCCGCATGGCTTTCTTCTTTTTCCGAAGAAACCGCCACACTTTGCTCTGCAGAGATCTCCTCTGTACTATTTTCTCCTTCCGCATGGGCACTCAACAGCATACCTGTCACGAACAGCAACACCAACACAATAGATAGCATATAATATCTGACGTTTTTCATTTTATCACCGCCGTATCGCACATCCTTCTGCTGACCGTATGGTCAGCAGACATTGTCTGTTCATCACACTCCGTCTATTATAGCATATCACGCCCAAAAGCACAAGCAACAAAAATGTACAGCCATTGGAAATGACAGCTTTCTACCCCAACCGCTAAAAAGCAGAAACACCTGCTCATGGCACATTGCTAATGTTTACAGTTTTTCTGTAACACCTTCACCAGTGTCTGACCAAGACAATAGCCGGTATAACGGGCTTCTTCAATGGTATTGGATTCCGCACCAACTTCAATCAGCAAAGAACCTGTATTGACATTCATGTTATACATGAAATCCGAGAAATGTACCGGCCGCACCATATCCGGACACATATCGGCGGCGGCCTTCTGTATTTGCAGTGCAAACCGCAGATTATATTCCCAGTCACGGAAAGAATCATCGTCATCGTAATTATATCCCGCTAAAATCATCATCTGGGCACCTTTGCGGCCATTCAGCGTAAAAACCGGCTTGTGCTTTTCTATATCCGTACCAATACCGTCACGATGAATATCCAGCACCACTTTGATGGTCGGATACTTTTCCAGATATTCAGTGATCGTTTCCAGACTGCGGTCATAAGCACCGTTATAGCTGGGATAGTCATGCAGGGTTGTATCATGAATCGTCACGATACCGGCCGCATTCAACTGTCCGGCCATCTCTTCCCCTACCGCACATACACTTTCCGAGCGTTCCGTTGAACGGGGAAAAAAGCTCTCGTAAAAATACCCCGTATCATAGCGAAGATAGCTTTCGGAAGTATGCGTATGATAAATCAGCACCTGCGGCTGATCGGTCTTTTCTATCTGAAAACCAAGCGCTCCCTGCAGTTCTTCGGCAATATCAATATCTGTGGAAGCCGTATTGCGTACCTGCACATTGTCATATCCGCAATTACCTTCCGTTATGGTCATTTCATAGACAGGATACCGCTCCTCTCCCTCGTGCGCTTTATCATAGGCGGCTAATTCCTCCTCCGTAACCTGAGAAGCTTCAAAGCCGTCCGTTGTTTTGACCGTTGAAACAGAGGATGTCTGCTCTTTGCCGGATACTTCTGCCATCACCGGCGCAGAAGGCTTGCTTTCCTCCGTCAGGGACGGAACAGACGATACCGCCCCTTCAGAAACAACCGGTATTTCCTCCTGTGACACAACAGAAGATGCCTGATAAACTGCCTGACCGGTCGGCATAGTCATTTCCGCCGCCACGATAGCCAGTGACGGTGTAACACCTGATGACACCATACGCCATGCCGCCCCTATCAAGCCGGTTCCCGTCAACACTACTGCACCGATACCGGCGCACCATTTTTGCAGTATTTTCTTCTTTATCATTGTATATCTCCTTGTGCATCCCTTTCCGCCTGCCGCTTTATCTATAACTATTCTATGACACACCGCCGCCATTTATGATACCAGCGCCGCCAGCGTATCAAAATCATACTGCGGCTGTAAGGCACAATTCACTGCCATGCCGATCAATTTAGCCGCCCGATCTGTCAGTACATCAATATTTCTCGGTGTCACGGTCATGGGCTTTTCCTGCCAAAGCTGTTCTGCATCTGCTTTGCCATGCAGCAGGTCAAAGGCTAAGGTAGCCGCATCCACCACCATGGGTACTCCTGCGGCTATTACCGGAATACCAAATACCTCTTCATTGAGCGGCCGCCGATGATTGCCGACCCCCGAACCCGGCGCAATACCCGTATTGCCGATCTGTACCGTTGTTCCCAGCCGGTGTATACTTCTGGCGGCCAATGCATCAATAACAATCATCGCCGCCGGATGCAAGCGTTCCACCAATCCGCCAACCATTTCAGAGGCTTCCATACCGGTTTCTCCCAGAACGCCCGGCACAACAGCCGCTACACTCCGTAAATCCGACAAACCCGTATGCGCTGCCAATTCACCGTGTATGTGTCGGGTCGCTAAAATATGGCGGATACTTTCCGGACCGAGCGCATCCGCCGTAATCGCCCGATTGCCCAGACCCACTACCAGCACCATCCCTTCCGGCGGCAGCAGGGCGGCTATTTCTTTGCCTAGCCCTTCGATATGCTCCCGCACATTCCGGAAATCTTCCGTCAGATCCATCCCCTCCGCCGTCACATAACGTCCCATCGGCTTGCCGATACGGCGGGCGGCCTGCGGTGTCTGTATTTCGACACAGGTCATGCGGATATCCCCGACAGGATAGCGCCTGATATCGACCCCCTCTTGTATATCCTGTTCCATGCCGTCACTTTCAATTGCCAGATCCGTTCTGATCTCCATAGTCTGTCTCCTTCCGTTGCTCTGCATACCGGATTTTATACGGGACAGAGAAATTGCCGGATGCCTCCGCCCGTCCTGATTATCACAAAATATACTGTTGGACAAAAAAATGATGAAAACGCAAAGATTTACAGCAAAAATGATTGTTGACAGTTTTCATCAATAGAAGTATAATAGCCATAAACGTGCTTTTAACATTATGATTCGGTACTATAAATGAGCAAATTTCTAATGCTTTCGTCAGACTGCACAAACCCTTCCGTCAAAAATCAACCATTTTAATGGTTGATTTTTGCCACCTCCCC
>ONYQ01000102.1 GCA_900322145.1 uncultured Eubacteriales bacterium | reverse complement strand
TACGCCGGAAGTTTCCACGCAATTGACGTTGGATGACTGTGTGGCTAATAGCGGCAATAAGGTAGTCAACACCGATATCGTGCTGAATACAGGTGATTACGGTGTGATGGTGAAATACACCGGCGATGTGACCGCCGATACCGTCGGCCATTACTTTGTCTATGATGCAGCGACAAAGAAGTATACACCGGCCACAGCGGTGACGAATGACCTTTACCAGCTGAAAGATACCGCTGCTGTAGCAGAAGCTTATAAACCTTTGCAATGGAAGGTCGGCACTACGGCTTGTGCGGATGTAGCGGCCGTTAAGGCGGCTATCGACTTTGCCACGAAAACAGCTCATCCGAATCAGGACCTTGCCACGGTTTACGGCTCCAAAACCATTACATGGGAATGGCCGTTTGAAACAGGAACGCAGGATTCTGACGTGACCGGACTGTATGCGAATGATGCAAAAGACACGATTCTCGGTGATATGATTGTCGGCGCTAATGACCGATATGCCGTTGTCGTGAAGAACGGCAATGATTACGATGCCGTGCAATACGCCTCCGTTCATGCGGCCGCAGATTCGGCCAATCAGGTACAGGTTGCCTATACCGGCACAGCGCCTGCGTTGGCAACGGATAACAGTGTATGCGCTGTTTTGACCGTCACTTTCGGCGCAAGACTCACAGTAACACAAATAGACTGATAAAGAGTTAGGAGTTAGGAATTAGGAGTTAGGAGTTAGGAATTAGGAGTTAGGAGTTAGAAGTGAGACGATTTCCGTACAATGTGCAATGTACAATGCGCAATGTACGATGATTATTTTCTAAGGGAAAGAAGTGTGAGCGTCACACAACTCCACACTCCTAACTCCTAACTCCACACTCCTATCGTCTGACCGCCGAAAGCGAACAGTCATGGGTGGCAGTGGCTGAAATGCTTTCGGCGTTTGACGTATGAAAATCAGAGGTCGGCGGCAATGGGTGAGAACATAAGGTGGAAACGAGGTGAGGAAGCGGTGCAAAGAAAAACAATGGTCATTGGTGTGGCGGCTGTCGTGCTGACACTGTGTGTGATTGCGACACTGACGGTGATATTTTATCGGCTGAGTGAATTTGCACCGGATACGGAATGGAAAAATGTGATTCCGCTGACACCGATGGCAACGGCAGAAGTCAGTCAACGGCAGATACATCAGCGGACAGACCTTGTTACGCCAAAAGGTTATCGGGATAACAATGACAGCACCTCTGCCGTATGGCGCAACAGCCGGCAGGTGGATATTTTCAGGGCAAGTTATCGCAATGCACAGGACGTAATGACCGTACAGGCGCATAACGGCGAAAAGGTCATCGCCCCCGGCACTTCGGACAGATTCGTTTTTACGCTCGAAAATACTTCCGACCGGATGATGGCCTATGAAATGACCCTTTCCACAGCGGTTGTCGGAACGGAATGGACTATACCGATACAGGTGCGGATGTGGAACGGCAAGGGCGATTACCTGATTGGCAGTCAGAACGAATATGTTCCCATTGCCGAATTGAACGGTATGCAGAGAAACGGACGTTTAGCGGCAGGATACGGTGCCGTTTATACGATAGAATGGGAATGGCCTTTGGAAGGGAATGATGCGTATGACACCATGCTGGGCAATTTAGCGGTCGGACAGAACCTTATTCAGCGGATACAGATTGACACAACAGCATGGCAGTCGGAACCGGAACAGGACGGACGTATCATAGAAGATGCCGGTTTGCCGCCGCAGACGGGTGACCCTTCCATGACGGCATGGCCGGTATGGCTGTTAACGGCGGTGGCCTCTCTCGTGATTATTCTAAGAGTCTTACCGAAGCTGTTCAGCCGGAATAAGGAACCATAAGGAGCAGGCTCATGAAACGGAATACCAAAAAAATCATCGTGTCTGCTGTGCGGCTGTTGCTGTTGGCGGTCATCAGCCTTTTTTTAGGCGTGCGGTTATATCACTGGAATGCGGAAACCTTTGTCGGCAATGCCATGCCGATGCCGTTTGGCTGGGGATTGTCCGTTGTGCTGTCGGGGAGTATGGAACCGGCTCTGCACGTCAATGATCTGGTGATTGTCCGTCAGCAGGACAGCTATGCGGTGGGCGATATTATCGTTTTTCAGGAAGGCCGCCGTTTGGTGATTCATCGTGTTATCAGCGTGAACGGGGAACAGCTTACCACGCAGGGGGATGCGAATCAGGTTTCCGATGCGCCGATTATGCTTTCAGCGGTGAAAGGCAAATCGGCGGCGGTCATTCCTTATATTGGCGGAATCCTGCGTTTCCTGAAAACGCCTTTCGGCTGTATTCTGATGCTCATAGGGGCGGTTATCCTGTTTGAAGTGCCGTATTATCGGCGGCGGCGGAAAGCCCGTGCTGACCGTGAAGCACTTTTGCGTGAAATAGAAACGCTTCGCTCGGATAATCCGTGACATACTCCCGCCGCCTACGCTAACGCTTAGAGGCGGGGGCTTCTCGCTCAAGTACAGTAGTCTGTACAGTATCAACGAGCTATCCCCGTGTAGGTCCTGCACTTTTCATTCTCGATTGGTTACGAGTCATAGAGGTATATCTATCAGAATCCCTTATCATAGAGGAATGATTACCCCTAATCCATTCTCCTTTCATAATTCTCTGCATTACGGCTTGGTTTTCGCTCTGTTGTAATACAGGCTTATTTCGATTTTATCTGCATTTATTATAACATTCTTTATTTTTTATGTCAACAAATAATAAGTCAGCCTTGCGGCTGACGGGCAATTCATCCCCGACCTATAGAGGTCGGAGTCTTCTTGCCGATTTAGGATAAAAAGGATAAACAAAAAATAAGAAAGTATCGGATGGCGACACATAAATATTATTCTTTAATTCCGGGGTGAGGGATATGCGGCAGGGAAAAAGCCATAGGGACAGGCGGAATATGATCGTGCGTGCAGGGGGAATCCTTCTGCTGATGACGCTTCTTTCCTTCCGGATGGTGAGCAGTCTGTATGCGGGGTATGCTTCCGGTGAAATGACGGGCAACGGGGCGGCGATTGCCGCAGGCGGTATGGTGACGGTGGCGGAACATCAGGCGTGTTTTGACCGGACAGTAGGGGAGTATCGCCTGAATCCTGCACAAATCGTTACGGCGAACACCTATGAGGTAGTGGTACCGGGCATGAAAATCGAAAAAGACCCCTTCATTCAATTGCCGGGCAATAATGATGTGTCGTATACGCTGTATCTTGAAGTAACCGCCACACAGCCGGCAATAGTGCGCTATACCATGAGTGATGACTGGCAGGAAAGTCAGCGGATGGCGGCACAGCACGGCGGTAAGGTGTATGTTTATCATCATGCTGTCCGTCCTCATGAACAGGGAACTATTACCGGTTTGCTGTCGGATGCGGCGGTTTATATCACATCGGAACTCAGGGACAAGCGCCGCCCTGATGCTAACGGGGCACCTTTCCGTGTGGATATGTATGCCTATCTCGTGCAGTCGGACTGACCTGAAAGGTACAGGACAGATGGATATTTCGGAGGTGATAAGCGGTGAAGAAACGTGTTTTCAGGCACCGCAGGCGGCTGATACTTACCGTGATACTGCTGATGCTGACGACAGCGCATGGCACCGCCATGACCGCCGCCAAATATGTACATTCCTCGAATCGGGCAGAGCATACCTACTGTCCGGATACCTATGATATACCGCAGATACAGCGCACCGTGACAAGGCTTGACAATGGATACTGTACGATGACCGGCCTGAGCGTTACGCCGTCCGAAGATACGGATTATCCCGTATGGGTGCGGATAGCGGTATTGCCTTTGTGGGAAAATGCACAGGGAACGGTATACGGTCAGCCGTTGACGGCGGATAGAGATTATACGCTGTCGTATAATGCGGAACAATGGGAATGGCATGACGGCTATTATTATTGCCGGACACCCGTTTACGGCGGTCAGGCAACGCCGCCGTTGTTCAACGGAACCCATTCGCTGACACAAATCAGCACCGCTCCGCAGGAAGGGTATACTTTTCAGGTGAAAGTCAGCGCCGAAACCATACAGGCTATTGGAATACTTGACGGCAGTGAGCAAACGGCGGCAGGCAATAGCTGGGGCTATTGTCCGACAGACGGAAACGCATAAACCAATGTGCAATGTACAATGTGCGATGTGCAGTGTGCAATGTACAATGTGCAATGTGCAATATACACACTTAAAAGGAGGCAGAGGGTATGAAAATCCATGCCCGCCCTACAGCGGTGATCATCACGGTTCTTTCCGTACTGATGCTGGTATTGACGGTGGGTATTATTGCCCATGCCGACCCTCAGACGGATACGGATATGGTAACCGTCAGGATTCATTACTACTATTACGATGAAAACCGCCCCGACCATAAGGGCGAAAGACCGTATGCGGCATTTGTGGCGCATATGCCGAAGGATTCGGAAACGATGGTACAGCGCTGTCCGACTGTACCGGGCTTTACCGCACAGGATAGTCAGGGTCAATCGGTGGTCAACGTGACCGTTACCTTTGACCAAAGCTATGAAACGGATATTTTCTATGTGCCGTCCAACGTGAATTATTCCATCCGTCTGCTGTTCCAGAATCAGGAAGGAACGGATTATACACTCGGGGCGGTGATTCGTGAGGAAGGCGCTACCGGCAGTATTCCGAAGGAATTCGACACTTCCTATACCTTTCCGGCGGATGATGAGGAAATTTCTTTGCGTGGCAAAACGCTCGGCAATGCCTTTTACGGTTATACGCTGATGTATCATCAGCCGGATGTGATTGCCGCAGACGGTTCGACCGAATTTGAATGTTACTATGACCGGAACTATTACCATGTGGATTTTGTCTTAGGGGAAGGCGGTCAGGGAACAGCACCGATTTATGCGCCGTATGAATATCCGTTATCGGCGGCAACCCCGACCCGTGCCGGTTTTGTCTTTGCCGGATGGGCGGAAGAGAACAGCTACCCCGACCATGTGTATACCGTGGCGGATGTCATTTCCCTGCCGGATGTGATTACCCGTGACAGTACCTATGTAGCCGTATGGGAACAGCCCGACCCTATTCCGTATCACATTGTTTACCGTCATGCTGATTTGCCGGACGGTTCAGGCGTGACAAAATACAGCTATTGGGGCAAGCGTACCCTGACGGTCAGCGCCTCGGAATCCCTGCAGTTATCGCTCACCGATGTGATGGACATTTATCAGAATAAGTATGACGAGTTGGACGAGCAAAACGAAAGCACCGGCAAATATGAACTGTATGATTTCCCGTATTTTGCGTTTGATGAAGCCTTAACCCGTGAGAAAAACGGCGATGTTATCACGGTCAGGGGAGACGGTTCCACGGTGATTACGCTGTATTACAGCCGGCGGAACTATGAATTGAAATTTGTGTATGCCCGTGAAATACTGGATGGTTCGGGGGATATTGAAATCACCAATTCCACAGCCAACGGCCTTGACCCCGGCACTTCCGGACGGACTTATAATGTATGGTGGGGCGTTAAAGTGCGGAGTCTGCCAACGGTGACGCTTCCTTCCTCAGCGTATTTTTCCCCCGATGTCAGCCTGACGCAGAAAAACGAAATCAAAACCTTTCACGGCAAGGATTACCGGTATTATTATATCAGTCTGACAGCGCCCTATGATGCGGATATTGAATCGGCATGGCCGGCACACGCTTTTTCAACATCCTGTTATCGTGTGGATGATAACGGGGAATATCGTTTCGGTTCATGGGGAACGGAAGCAGGCAGTATTTACCGTGAAAAGTACCGCAACACCGACCATTCCAATATTGTCGGCCCTTATCCAACGATGGCATCTGAACTGACCCGTAAAAATAAAGCGTCCGAGCCGATAGCGCAGACACTTTATGCCTGGTGGGGCGATATGAGCGGTACGAATGCCGGCAGTTATGCGTCTATTTCGGAACACCGCCTGAAAATCTATCTCGAAAATGCAGACGATGACAATAACACGCTGTTTGATCCGGCGGATGGCCGTTATCATTTCCAGTGCGCCCACAATACCAACACCACGCTGTATCCTTTTGTGTATCGTGGGTTTATTGTCTGGCCGTCTGAAGATACCGGTGTCAGTTCACGGGCGCACCGTGACGAGGAAGGCCATTACTATACGGCTTTCCATTATCAGCGCCGGCGGTCTACACTGATTTTTGAGAATTATAACAGCCGGTACAAGACGGTGAATGGCGTTAAATACGGCGCATCGCTTGCCTCGTATGAAAATGAAATACCGCCGTGTCCGTCCGTACTCAACAGCCGTTATTATACGTTTCAGGGATGGTATACCTCGAATTTATTCCTGCCGGAAGAAAAAGTGCAGTGGGACAGCTTCACCATGCCCGACCATGACGAGATACTGTATGCTTACTGGAAGCCGGAAAATTGTACGGTGCGTTATTATAACGATGAGAGCGCCTATCGGAATCAGGCGCCGTTCCTTCATACGCACGTCAGCGCTTACGGAACGCTGATAGATGCCCAAGAGTATCATACCGCTTATGGATTGTTGGAAGCACCGGATTATGTGCTGTCGGACGGTCATACAGAAAAAGCGGTGGCTGTGGGCTGGTACTGCTGTGATGAAAACGGTGCGCTTCATGCGTTTGACCCTTGTACGATGGCGGTTACGGGGGATATTGACCTGTTCATGAAATGGTCCACGACCATTCCGGCGTATTATAAGGTGCATTACTATATAGATGGCACCACGCAGAAGGTGGCAGGCGATACTAACGGATTTTCCTTTGTGGGATTGACCAAGACCTTTCAGGCGAAAACGCAGAAGCAGTTGGAACCGTCCTATCGGACAGGCTATTTTCCGACGTATCAAAGCACGTCACTGCTGTTCAGGTCGGATGCCGCACGGAATGAAGCCGTGTTTTATTATGTTCACTTGAATCATGTGCCGTATCGGGTGCGCTATATCGAGCGGAAAGAGGACGGCACCGAAGGACAGGTACTGCATCCGGATAAAGTGGTGAGGGATAATCCTTTGTCGGTGGTCACCGAAAAGCATATTCCGATTGAAAATTATGTGCCGGTGAATTACTATCTCAGCCGCACGATTGTTGCGCCGACAGGGGCTGTTGATGCGGACGGTGTTTCCGCCGAAAATGTCCTGACGTTCTATTATCGGCGGGATGACCGTCATCTGCCGTATCATGTGCGGTATTTAGCGGAGGACAGCAACGGCAGTTGGGAAAAGACACTGACACTGGACGGTACCGCCTGTCCGCTTTCCTTCCGGACGGTCAATTTCATTGACGGCACCGGCACACGGGGACAGACCGAAACCGTTGCCGTGAATACCTATGAAGGGTATGAATTGATCGGCTGGGAGGAACTTGTCCGATATGGTGACCGTGAGGAGGAAAGTACAGCCTATACGGATTTTACGCCGTGTACCGGTGCGGAAAAACCGGCTTCGTTATCCTTGTGTCTGGAGGATGACCAACACGGGGCGCTTCTCAGCAAGGAAATATTTTTGTACTATGTCAAAAAGACCTATCCGGTGAAGGTGAGTTATTCCCTTGCCAGCCGTGACACTTCGGCTGTTGCCGGATGGAATACGGTGATACGGCAAAGGTATCCTGATTTACAGCCGGATACGGACACGGCGGTCACCACGGCGGACGGTCAGACGGTATATCGGACGTTTTACCGCATTGACGGGAATGTAAAATTCGGTGATTCCTATACGGCGCAGGCGGAAACTGCTTTGGAACAGTACCGGCTGTCCGGAGGGAATGAACAGACGATTGTTGTCGCAAGGGATACGGCTTTTGTGAAAAATAAGATATCCTTTGTGTATATTCATATCGGTCAGGTAATGTTCCGTTATGCGGCAGTGATACCGGACGGCAGAGATACAGCCATAGCGCCGGATGACCGTCACTTGCTGAGCGCCAATGCGGAATGTGTCGTGCTGGGAGAACGTCCTCAGATACCTGTACAGGCGGTGCGCTGTCCGGCGGAACGGATCACGCTGACCGAAGGTATCAGCGTACCGCCGTATCATTTTATCGGCTGGTATGAGGACAGGGAATGTACCCGTCCGGTAAACCGTTCTTTTCTGTCAGAGGATGGCCGTACCATTCTGCCGGCCATGACACCGAATACCGACCACACATTCTATGCCCGTTACGATACGTCCTATGGTGACCTGACGATTATCACGGAAGATTGTCTGACGGATGACATCAACCGCACACAATGCTTTCTATTCCGTGTGCAGGGAACGACAGCGGAACTGAATGAATGGATAGATTTGTCGGTGGTGATACAGGGCAACGGTTCACAGCTTATCACGCATTTGCCGATAGGACAGTATACGGTAACGCAGACAGACTGGTCATGGCGCTATACGTCCGACCATGAGCATAACTGTACAGCGGTGCTGATACAGGAAGATACCCCTGCACAGGCGATTTTCCGTCAGACCATGACCCATGTGCGATGGCTGGACGGTAATGCACTGTCCGTCATGCATCCGTAAAAAAAGCCCCGCCGTTTCCTTTCCGAAACGGTGGGAAATTTTTCTGTGTAAATGTGGAATGTGGAAAGTGGAAAG
>ONYQ01000104.1 GCA_900322145.1 uncultured Eubacteriales bacterium | reverse complement strand
TCTGTGAAGTCAGAGAGGAAGTCGGCAAATATTTTCTTAGCTCTGCCGCGGTAGTCCATGTCAGCCATAGCGCTGATCTCTTCAATGCTGTACCCGGGCAGTGACTGGGGTACAAAAAGGCCGCCCTCGTCTGAAATGCCCTGTGCGATAGCCTGAGCCGCACTTACGACAGTGCTCTTGTTTCTGGTGCTGTTGTAATTCATACCATTTCCTTCTTTCTTGATATTACTTCTGCCCTCTGAATGGCTTCATACCGACAGAAAAAGTCCAGTGCATTGTTAAAGAAGATATCTCTTACCAATGTTTCACTGTAATTGTGGTGCAAGAACATTTCATACAAAGCCGGCATAGAATGAATCCCGTCCATATCCGCCGGAATATCAGCGCCGTCAAAGTCACCGCCGATGGCGAGAGTCTTTTCACCGCCCAAAGCAAGAAAATGCTCTGCATTCCTTATTATATCGTACATTTTCGCATTTGTCGACTGTTTATGGAGAAAATCCCGACAAAAATTCAATCCGACCAGTCCGCCCCGTTCACAAATCACACGAAACTGCTCATCCGTCAGGTTCCGGCGATGAGGACAAACCGTTTTCGCATCCGAATGAGATGCCACAAACGGCAAACGGGATACCTCCGCCGTATCATAGAACAGCCGTTCACTGGCATGGGAAATATCCACGACAATGCCGTTCTCTTCCAATGCGCCGATGACCTGCCGGCCAAATGCCGTCAGTCCGCCGGCCTTTTCGACACCGACACCATCCCCTAATTCATTCCGGCCGTTCCATGTCAGCGTCATCATACGGACACCGGCCTGCTTCAGACGTTGGATATTCGCTAAATTTCCTGCTAATACCGCACCGCCTTCTACTGTCAGGATAATGCCTGTGCCGTTATCCTGTGCCACACGCTCCAAATCAGCCGCTGTTACACATCGCTGTATATGCCGTCCGGCTAACTGTTCTTCTAACTTCCGCACACAGCCGTCAAACAACTGCACCGCCGTTTCGTTCCGGTATTCATCGGGAATCCATACCGCCAGACATTGTATATACGGTGCAATTTCCTGTGCCCTGTCAAACGAAATATGGAAATCCGGCTCAAACAGTGTTTTCCCTTCCGTATACGCCCGATACAGTGTATCACAATGCAAATCAAACAGCCGCATTTCTCTCCTCCTTTAGTGATGAAAGGTGTTGTGCTGTGAACAGCCTGTCATTCATGACGGTTCTTCGCCAAAAGCACATTCAATGTGGGTTATGCGGGAATCATCCTTGTCTGTGGGGTTGAATACCACCTCGATGACATCCATTCTTGGTGTGAGCGCTGTCGGATGCTCCTGCATATAATACTCCGCCGTCTGCAGCAGTTTTTTTCGCTTGCCTTTATTCACACTATCCGCCGGACGGGCAATCGCATCCCATTGACGTGCCTTTACCTCTACAAACACAAGGTATTCCGCATCCTGCACGATAATATCTATTTCTCCATAGGGAGAAGTATAATTTCTTTCGACAAGGGTATAACCCCTGTTTTGTAAATACTCAACCGCCTGTTCTTCCCCTTGGTTGCCGGCTGCTTTCTGACGTGTCGGCTTCTTTTTGGTCGGGGGCGAAAAGATTTTTTTCATGAAGGACGGGCGATGAATGGCACAAGGGCCATAGGTCAGCAGTTTTTCCCTGTGCAGTTTCGTGCCATAGCCCTTATGCTTGTCAAATTCATATTCCGGATACTGCGCCGACAGTTCCACCATCAATCGGTCACGGCTGACCTTTGCCAGAATCGAAGCGGCCGCAATTGACTGCGAATGGGCATCCCCTTTGATAATGGTAAGACACGGAATATCCGTATCCGGCCGCTTGTTGCCGTCCACCAATACAAAATCCGGCTGTACGGATAAGCCTTCAATCGCACGTTTCATGGCTAACATTGCCGCCTGCAGAATGTTCAATTCCTCGATTTCCTCCAAACTGCCCCACGCAATCGAATAAGCCAGCGCCTTTTCCTTGATTTCATCAAACAGCTTTTCCCTCTGTTTTTCGGTGAGCTTCTTGGAATCGTTGATACCCTCTATCACCACATCCGGCGGAAAAATCACCGCCGCCGCACAGACAGGTCCTGCTAAAGGTCCTCTGCCGGCTTCATCCACACCGGCAATATATCGACAGCCGGATTTTTCGGCATAATATTTTTCATACCGCAGCATATCAAATTCTGAATTCATGACATTCCTCCGCCTTATCTAATGTCATTCTGCCCAGCGCAGCATTACGGAATTCATCCAGTACCGTAATGGCCGCCCGTTCCGTATGAATGGCACCGCCTGCCATTAACATACCACGATTTTTGCCGATCTGCTCCAGAATACGGTAACCTTCTGCACCGTCAAGGTCTTGTTCCGTCAGCTTGTAGCGCTCACACAGAGCCGACGGGAAATGATCCCGAAGATATTCCAGCAGTCGTCCGGCTAAATGCTCCGTATCCAGTATTTCATCCTTAACCGAACCGATATACGCCAATTTTTCCCCGACGGCTTTATCATCGAATTTCGGCCATAATACACCGGGCGTATCGAGCAAATCAAAACCCTTGCCGACAGTAAACCATTGGTTACCCCTTGTCACGCCGGGACGGTCCTCTACCTTAGCACGGCTTTGTCCTGCCATACGATTGATAAACGAGGACTTTCCCACATTCGGGATACCGACCACCATGACTTTGATCGTCCGTCCCTTCATGCCCTTAGCCTGCCATGCGCTGATTTTATCCGCCAATACCGTCTTAACCGCCGGCACAAAGCTTTTCAGGCCGTTACCCGTTTTACAGTCCAGCGCAATGGCCGCAATGCCCATGCTTTTTAATTTGGCAATCCATCGTTTCGTTTCGGCGGCTTCCGCCATATCGCATTTATTCAGCACCGCCAGACGGGGCTTATTATTGATGATACTCCGCAAGTCCGGATTACAGCTTGCATAAGGAATCCTCGCATCAAGCAGTACGGCCACCGCATCCACCAATTTAAGCTGTGCTTCTATTTTTCGTTTGGTTTTGGTCATATGACCGGGAAACCATTGTATCGTATGCATTTCTTCCATATATAACCTCCGAAAAAACGCACAAAATCCGATCAGACTTTGTGCGCTCTGTTATCACTTATTCATCTGGTGCCATTGATCCCCAACACATACCCCTTCATGGATATCAAGAAGTGTACAACGGCACAATACCACACTTTAAGATACTCCGCCAAAGGTACTAAACGGCTGAATCCGCCAGAATGCTTTGCCAATGATATTTTCGACCGGAATCAATCCGATACGGGCGCTGCGGCTGTCGAGCGAATCCTCACGGTTATCTCCCATGACAAAAACATAACCCTTCGGAATAACCTCCGGAATCGGTGTGGGATTGGACAGGGGAATAGTACGTCCCTTTGCATAGGGTTCTTCCACCAGTTTACCGTCCACATAGATTTCGCTGGTTTCGTAATTGATTTCCAGATGCTGTCCTTCTACCGCAATCACACGCTTGATAATTGCATCGTCATAGACATCTCCATGCGTAACAATGACAATATCACCGTTCTGCGGATGATATAAAAAGCTGGAAACCAGCAATCTGTCCTGCGTCTGAAGGGTATCGTTCATGGAATTGCCCTTGACCGTTACCTGCCGTACAAAAAATGTCATCACCAGCAGAATCACGACCACCGCTAAAAACAGCGTACTCAACCAGTCATATAATATTTGTGCAAATGTTGAACCTTTCTCCTCCGTCTGGGGAGCCGTATCGGTTTTCTGAGACTGTTTTGCCACTTTATTATTCCCCCTATACCATGCGTGGTGATTACAAACTGCCGAATCCGTTGAGCGGATACCAGCGGAAAACCGCCTTCCCGATAATATTTTCCACGGGAATCAGATCAATGGTTGTGGAACGGCTGTCCAGCGAATGTTCCCGATTATCACCCATCACAAACACATAACCTTCCGGAATGACCATCGGCAATGTCACACTGTTTGCTAAACGGCGTGTCGTTCCCCGAATATAATCCTCTTTCAGCAATACGCCATCGACAATGACATCACCCGTTGCATTGTCAATATCAATACTCTGTCCCGCTACGGCAATCACTCGCTTGACAATGGAATCCTCCAGATATCTGCCATGCGTCACAATCACGATATCCCCACACTGAGGTGTATACTGAAAGCAGGATACCAGCAGTCTGTCCTCATGCTGCAGCGTATCATTCATGGAAGGGCCGTCTACCGTTACCTGCCGGAGAAAAAATGCCATCAGCAGTAACAGCGAGAGTACCGCCGTCAGGAGCGTTTTCGCCAGATCAAAAATGAACTGTGAGAGTGAAATTCCCTCTTCCTCCTGTGCCGGACAGTCTTCCGGTTTTTTAGAATCTGTCACCGACACCTTGTACAACTCCCTTCCTTGCCGGCAGGGAACATCTCGCAAAGGCGCTCCCTACTTTTTCAAATGCTCTGCCGAGCGGCCGAACAGGGAAAACGGATACAGTACAACACTGACCTTGCCGGTTATGTACTTTTGCGATACGATTTCCCCTACGCTCAATGCCTCCGAAGAGGTAAAATCACCGTTGAGCATAACATAGCCCTTCGGCACGACCGGTTCCGGCAATGCCTGACGCAAATCCTCATAGGAAAAGTAACGGATGCCTTTATACTGTACACAATTAACGCTTTTCGTTCTGTCAGTACCAATGACGATCCGTTCACCCTCCAGCGCCAGAATCTCACCGGCAGTAATATTATGGTCTGTTTTGACAGAAACGATATCCCCTTTGTTCAGATCGTCCGACCGAACCGTTACCACACTATAATTCTGCATTTTATTGTCAGATTTCTTCGGGAAGGTAACCACCGGAAAAACCAGTCCAAAAATGACTGCCCCGATAAATAGCAGCAGGATGCAGCCAAACAACAGCTGAAAAGCACTTCTGGTCAACGCTACGCCGTCAGCCGCCCGTTCCGTTTTATATCGCTTCGTTTTTCTGATCTCACTGTATTTCATGGTTCGTTCACTCCCTTGTCAATATAGCGAAAGAGGGGATGTTCCCATCAACAGGTAACAAAAAAGGGACAAAAAATGTCCCTTTCCGTTAGAAATTATCTGATCTGTTCCTTAACCTTAGCAGCCTTACCCACTCTGTCACGCAGATAATACAGCTTGCTTCTGCGTACACGGCCCTTTCTGACAACAGCAACGGCCACTACATTCGGTGAATGAACCGGGAAAACTCTTTCCACGCCAACACCATAGGATACACGGCGAACGGTAAAGGTTTCTGCTACACCGCTGCCTTTACGGGCAATAACGGTACCTTCAAACATCTGGATTCTTTCTCTCTCACCCTCGCGGATATTAACGCTGACCTTTACAGTGTCACCGATTTCAAACTGCGGGATGTTAGCGGCTTCTTTCATAGAAGCGGCTGCGATTGTTTTTAATGCGTCCATCTTTCTATTCCTCCTGTTTATTGCAGACATTCATGCTTTGTGAACGCCAAAGCAGAGGACTGTCCGTTTCAAAGTACGGCTTTTTGCCGAGCTTCAAACCCCACCACAAGCAGCGGTATTCAAAGACTTTAATATTATAGCATATCCCCGCCGGATATGCAAGAGGTTTTTTGGAATTTCCGGAAAAAGCACAGGAAAAAACAGCCGCACACGGCTCTTTTCACCGGCATGATGGACACACACAGCAATTCAGATGTTTTTTCAGATGTTTTTCCGAAAAAAGTCATAATCTGCCGATTGACGCAAGAGTGATGATATCTTATAATATTGCCTGTAGTAAGCAATAAGCTATTTACATCACTATTTTTATAAAGGAGAATGACATATGGGTATTTTTGGCTTTGGATTAGCCTTTCTTTTGAATTTGTATGACGGGCGAGACGAGCGGGACTGGCGTGACTGGCGAAGCTGGGAGGAGTAGCGAGACGCGCGTGACGGGCGAGA
>ONYQ01000161.1 GCA_900322145.1 uncultured Eubacteriales bacterium | reverse complement strand
AGGGGAGGTGGCAAAAATCAACCATTAAAATGGTTGATTTTTGACGGAAGGGTTTGTGCAGTCTGACGAAAGCATTAGAAATTTGCTCATTTATAGTAAGGAAATCCTTGATCGTTTAATGTCGTGCAGAGATGAGGAAAATCATGCGGCAACGCTCTCACCATTATTGATGGTTAAGGAATTATCAGATGTTCCACACTTTTTAATGTGCAAAGGAGGATAAAAAGAACAGGATAATGTCTGGATTGATGCCGCATACCATGAAAACCTCTCATCAGCAAAGTATATTACTGTATGACGGTAGGGGCATAGTGTAAATGATTTGTGTTGTTAGCGGCTCCCCTATCGAACAAAGGAAAGGAAAGAAAAGTATGAAATATGAAGATCATTTCAATACCTGCAACATCAAGAGAAAGTTCCCCGAATGGGCAAAAGTGGATCGTGTGATCAACGGACTGCCTATCTATAACATGAATATCTTTGATAACATCATGACCTTCAATCAGGATAACCTTGACGGAGATGCCTTCCATTATTTTGGAACAACCATCACCTATGGTGAAATGCCTGCTCTTCGTGATGCTTATGCAAGAGGACTGAAAATGGCAGGTGTCAAAGACGGCGATGTAGTGACGATATGTCTCCCCGTAAGTATTGAAAACACCATGCTGCTGTTTGCCGTCAATTTTCTCAACGCTATCAGCAATAACGTCAACTTCCTGTACCTGAAACACGATTTCCTTACCTACACAAAGGAAAAAAACTCGAAGATCATCATTACACTGGATGCATTCCTGCCGTACTTTGTCGATCATCTCGATAACAGCGGTGTGGAGAAAGTCATCGTTATGAGTCTTGACGACTATCTTCCCGAAAAGCGTAAGGGACTTTTCATGGATACCTCTGATATGCCCAAGAAAATGCAGGAGGTCTTCAATATCGACCAGATCATGGAGTGCCTTATGAATCTTGATAAAATCAAGGGTGTGGAGTTCCTGAAGCTGGATGAGCTGAAAAAGGCGGGCGAAAAAAGTGATCTTCCCCTGCCCTATGGCCCGACCAATCTGGATCGTGATATCAGCTACTACTACACCAGCGGTACCACCGGCAAACCGAAATGCGTGGTGTACAAGGAATATTCCCTGAACGCTTATGTGGAGCTTCATGCCGGTCTGGATACAAAGAACTATGTGGGAGAGCGTAACTTTCAGTGTATCCCGCTGACCCACATGACCGGTGAGCGTGTTTGTACGATCATGCCGCTGGCCAGAGGCGGTATCCTCGTACCGCAACCGATATATAATAACAATACCTTCGCCCGTGACCTTGCCGCTTCCAAGTGTAACTGCGTGGTCGCTACGGCCAGCTTCTATATGAGAGCTGTCAAACAGGGTGTGCTCGGTCCCGATGCCCTCAAACATCTGACAAGACCGGCTTCCGGCGGTGAACCGATCACCACCAGTGCCGTCAAGAAGGTCGACAAGTGGCTGCGTGCCAATGGCTGTAACGTCCGTTACTCCCTCGGCGGCGGTGCCAGTGAAGAGGGCGGTGCAACCCTCCTCACCTACTTTATGGATGAGAAAACAAAGACCAACGAAACAGGCAAGCCTTTGGAGCCGCACATCCATGTCAAGCTGTTGGATGATAACGGCAATCTCATCACTGAAAACGAAGTACTCGGCAACCTCCATGTAACCAGTCCTGCGGCGGCAGACCGTTATCTTGATAACCCTGAAGCAACGGCGGCCAGATGGTATGTGGATGAAGATGGTATCAAGTGGGGCGTGACAGGTGACATCGCCGTTCGTCATGCCGATGGTTCTTATAATATTCTCGGCAGAGAGTCCGATTCTTACATTGATGAAAACGGCAAGCGTGTCTATCTGTTCCAGATCGAATATTCCTTGGATGAAAACGACCCGATTCTGGAATGGGAAATCAGTGCCTTCAAGAATGAGTGCGGCGGCTATGATGTGGTCGGTCAGATTATCCTTGATCCGGACTGCACAACACCCCAGAACGAACTTGTGGATTACTTCTGCAAAAAGTATAAACTTGATGCCGTCAAGTTCTATCAGGAATTTGAGATGGGAGAGATCACCAGTAAGCGTGACTTCGTGCTGCTGGCACATGACTACAAGGGCTATATATCGCCCTGTGATGAAAACCATCACTATATGGTGAATTACTCGGAAGACGGAACTACCACCAGAAAAAAAGTGGCTGTCATCCACTACAAATACTAATGGCATCAAGGGAACGTTCCGACCAGTGTCTCGTTGATGTTGTACTGAAATTTGCTTAATTTTATAAATTCCAGCACAAAATCAGGTAGATTTTCTTGCTGAAAATGCAACCGCTCAGGTAGACAAATTTTATAGGGAGAAACTACACATGAAAATCAAAAAAATTCTGTCAGTGGCTTTGACAGCTGCATTGATCGGCAGCTCATCCGTTCTTGCGGTTTCCGCTAAGACAAGCGCACCTGACAACACCTACAATTATGTCGCCCTTGGAGACAGCATCGCCGCCGGTTACGGTGTTGGGTCGTCTGACGATACAACGAGCAAGGCACTGGATCCGGCACTGATCCTGTCACAGGATCTTATTGACAATCCCGTCAAGGAAGCGTATGCAGCTGTATTCGGCGAGCACCTGAAAGCACTTGCCAATGAAAAGGGAATCGAATCAACCACCACTAACTTGTCCTCCACCGCCTACCGTGCAGAAGACGTTTCCGCCACCATTCTCACAGAAGGCTACAAGGGAGCGGTAGCGGAGTTTATTCTGGGCAAAGGAACCAGCGAAGTGCTGGCTAACTACCATGACCTGTACAGCAAGTATTTGCCGCAGGCCGATCTGGTCAGCATTCAGCTGGGCGGTAACGACATTGTTATGGCTGTTCTGTATCCGATGTCCACGAGCGAGAATGCAATTTTCCGTGCGATCAGCACCTCGATGGCACTGGTGCTTTTCGGCTGTGATTCAAAGACAGCTATCGGCGGCGGTCTCATGATTCTTCAGGAGAATAAAGACTCTCTCAGTTATCAGGATTTGTCTGAAGTCGCTGCGTATTTTGCCGATGTTGTCAAGAATGCTGAACAGTATGTTGAGAATGCAGCACAGAATGTCAGCGGCGTGGTTGATGCCGTCAGAGAAGTCAACAGCGGAACTGACATCGCTTTGCTCGGTATGTATAACCCCTATGGCAATTCGCTGATCTGCGAGGGCACCAATTATGATCTCTGTACCGTTATCACGAATATCTTCACGAGAGCGGCCGAAGAAATCTGTGGCTATCCGCTGGAAACACCGGATGTTGAGCTGGTAGACGATGCCGATCTGGAAGAGAAGGCCGAAGACAGTACCGAACACCTGACAGAACTCAGCCGGCTGTCCAAAACCATGCAGATTATCCGTAACTATCCCAAAATGATTTCTTCTGTTATCAAGGAAAGAATCACGAAGCTGCTGACAATCGTGAAAGAGGAAATTTCTTATCCGCTTCAGTATCTGACAGCCGGTAAGAACGTTGACCCCCAGATGAAGCTGCTTAACGAAAAACTGTCCGCTATGGCAGAAGAAAAAGGGCTGACCTTCGTGGATGTTTACAACATCAGCAACGAGAATAACCTCGATCCTCATCCGACAGCAAAAGGTCACCAAGAAATTGCTTCTATCATGGAAGAGGTTCTGGCTGATGTAGTGGCAGAAGGCATGGCAGCAGACAAAGTACCGGAGCCGCTGGAAAACGTTTCCACTATCAAATCCGATACGATCAAGCTGGGCGAAAAGCTCAAAGTACGTGGTGCAGCAAAAGGCGGTACGGGTGACTATCAGTATGCGTTCTACTATAAGAAGGCCACTTCGGAAAAGTGGACGAGAGTTCACGATTACAGTGATGTACGTGCCGTCAACATCATTCCGGCTAAGGCCGTCGATTATGACATTATGGTCAAGGTCAGAGATAATGCGGGTGAGGTTTCCACCAAGACCTTTACATTGGCAGTGACAAAATAATGCGGGGCATCTTCCGAACATCATTGTTGATTTGAATATTACATCGTGGAGTATTCAGAATGCATGACTATGATTCGGGAAAAATAGATATATTCGTCAGATTGTCCTATTCATCAATAGAAGATAAGGGAAACTGACGATAAAACAGAAACACAATATAGCCGGTTTCGGCATAACAAAAGTAAAGACAGAGGATGACACTTATGATGATGTTTCCTCTGTCTTTTATTGTCCAGAATGCGTTGAGCCATCCTGCCATTGGCAATACCGTGACACGAAAAACTCCACCGCACCCGACAGGAGAAACGGTGGAGTTCGTATGAAACATCAGTACAGTCATTCACTCGATGACAACGTAACTTTTGGTCAGCCGGAAGGCTATGCGTACAAGTCCACACAGGACAGTAATGAATATCCTGCCCTTGAGAGAAAAGTTAACAGCAACATCCTGACAGCAAAGTAAGGAGCATCGTTGCAGATAATATTTTATGCTGTAACATCTACTTTGTAGATTTGTTCTGCTGTTCTGCCTTCCGCATCCTTTACTACAACCTTTACGTCATAGCTGACAGCGCTTGCAAGCTTGAAGGCTGCGGTCTTTGTTGTGAATTCAGGAGCCATCGCATACCAGTCGGTTCTGGATGATTTCTTGTAGTAGAAGGCATAGGTGTAATCGCCGGTGCCGCTGATTACTCCTGCGGATGTCACTTCGCCGGAATTGCCTACCCAAAGACCGGAGAGTGCAGGAGATTCATAATCCTTCGGAATCGGAGAAGCGGTATACTGCGCTGTGTAGGTCACATCAGCTGTTACCGCAGAGATTTCCGGAGACCATCCGACAAAAGTATAGGCGTTCTTCGCGTCAACAGGCTTGTCAGGTGTATTACCGTGATAAGAAGGTATTTCACCTTCGACAGCGTTTTGCTTTTCAAGATATCT
>ONYQ01000105.1 GCA_900322145.1 uncultured Eubacteriales bacterium | reverse complement strand
TTCATTTTGAAGAAGACTGGTGTCGTGTAGAAGATAAAAATATCCAGCAGAATTTGAATATTCTTCGCAAGGCAGCCATCAATCTTATCAAGCTTTTTAAATCTGATACTCAATCAAAGAAAGCCATTTCTAAAATTATGCTTGATTGTTTGCTTGAACCACGTCATATTTTAAGAATTTTGGATCATTAAATTTCTTTATTAGAAACTTGATTTCCATGACACGCCAAGGGCAAGACTTGACAAAAGGGAGAGGGATGTTATATAATGAAAACGGTTAAGTGTGTATAACTGAGGGGATAGTATGAAACTGAGTGAATTGAAAATCGGCCAGTCGGCGGTGATACAGCAGGTAGGCGGTCAGGGGAGTCTGCGTCAGCATTTTTTAGATATGGGTGTGATACCCGGAGCGGAATGTACATTAGTGAAATTTGCGCCGATGGGCGACCCTTTGCAAATACAGATTCACGGCTATGAACTGACTTTGCGTGCAGATGATGCCAAACAAATTATAGTGGAGCCGTCAGACAATAAAAAAGAAAAGAAAGTGCCCAAAATCAAGCGGGCGGCACATCCCGGTTTAGGTGAGGACGGTAAGTACCATGATAAGGGCAGCGGTCATCCCTTGCCGGAGGATACGGTATTATCCTATGCGTTAGTCGGCAACCAGAACTGCGGCAAAACAACGCTGTTTAATCAATTGACCGGCGCTAATCAGCACGTCGGTAATTTTCCGGGCGTAACGGTTGACCGTAAGGACGGTGTTATCAGGGGTTATCCTAAGACGGTCATTACCGATTTGCCGGGTATTTATTCCATGTCGCCCTATACAGAGGAGGAAATTGTTTCCCGTAATTTTGTATTAGAGCAAAAGCCAAAGGCTATTATCAATATCGTTGATGCAACCAATATCGAGCGTAATCTGTATCTGACCATGCAGCTGTTAGAAATGGATATTCCGATGGTAGTGGCGCTGAATATCATGGACGAGGTGACGGCCAACGGCGGTTCAGTCGATATCAATACATTGGAACATCTGTTAGGGGTTCCGGTCGTACCGATTTCTGCCGCCAAAAATCAGGGTGTGGATGAGTTGGTGAAACACGCCATTCATATTGCCCACTATCAGGAAAAGCCTTCCCGACAGGATTTCTGTCGTTCAGAGGATCATAACGGCGCATTGCATCGCTGTCTTCATGCGGTGATACACCTGATTGAAAACAAAGCGGCGGCGGTGAATCTGCCCATACGGTTTGCGGCCTCTAAGGTAGTGGAAGGGGACAAGCTGATTTTGGAAAAGCTGTCCCTGTCTGCCCATGAAAAGGATGTGCTGGAACATATTATCCGTCAGATGGAGGCGGAATGTGGTTTAGACCGTAATGCGGCGATAGCGGATATGCGGTTCTCGTTTATTCAGCGTGTCTGTCAGCAGACGGTCGTGAAGCCTTCGGAAAGTAAACAGCATAAGCGCAGTGAGCGCATGGACAAACTGCTCACGGGTAAATTTACGGCGATACCGATGTTTTTGCTCATTATGATTATCATGTTCTGGCTGACGTTTGATGTCATCGGCGGCAACCTGCAAAACCTCATGGAAACCGGCATCAATACGCTGTCGGATTTAGCAAGGGAATGGATGGAGAGCGCCAACGTCAACGAGGTACTGACCGGATTGATTATTGACGGTATCTTTGCCGGTGTGGGCAGTGTATTGACCTTTCTGCCGATTATTATCACGCTGTTTCTGTTCCTGTCATTGTTGGAGGACAGCGGTTATCTGGCAAGAGTAGCCTTTTTCATGGATAAGCTTTTGCGAAAAATCGGCTTGTCGGGGCGCAGTATTGTACCGCTGTTAATCGGCTTTGGGTGTACCGTACCGGCAGTGATGGCAACACGCACCCTGCCGAGTGAACGGGACAGAAAAATGACGATACTGCTGACACCGTTCATGAGCTGTTCCGCCAAACTGCCGATTTACGCTTTCTTTGTAGAGGCATTTTTTCCGGCATATCAATGGCTGATTATTGCGGGATTATATGTATTGAGTATCGTGGTCGGTATTCTGATTGCACTGGTATATAAGAAAACGCTGTTCAAGGGTGAAGCGGTACCGTTTGTCATGGAACTGCCGAATTATCGTCTGCCGGGGGTAAAAAACGTTTTACTGCTGTTGTGGGACAAGGCGAAGGACTTTTTACAGCGGGCATTTACCGTGATATTTATCGCTACCATCGTGGTATGGTTTTTGCAGCATTTTGATTATCGCTTTAATATGATCGGGGATGCAGATGCCCAGAACAGTATTTTAGCGATGATTGCCGGATGGATGGCACCGCTGTTTGCGCCCATCGGTCTGAATGACTGGCGCATTGTTACGGCACTTATCAGCGGTTTTATCGCAAAGGAAAGTGTTGTTTCTACCCTGCAGATTTTGTACGGTACCGGCTTGACAGTGGCGATGACCTCTCTGACAGCGATAGCCTTGTTGGTATTCAGCCTGTTATATACGCCCTGTGTGGCGGCAATTGCTTCTGTACGTCGGGAATTGGGGCGCAAATGGGCGGTATGTCTTGTATTATGGCAGTGTGCGGTGGCATGGGCGGTCACGTTGACGGCGTATCTGATCGGCATGGCGTGTGGAGGGTGAAGGATGAATATCGTGGAAATCATACTGACCGTTCTGATAGCGGCGGCAGTTATTATAGCTTTCTGTGTCATGCGAAAGGGCAGAAAAAAAGGGAAGGGCTGTTGTTCCTGTAACTGTCAGAACTGTTCCCATCACTGTTCCCATGATACTGAAAAATAGGCATAAAAAGAGCAGACTTCTTTTCAGAAGCCTGCTCTTTTTTTCAGGAAAGCCCTTCAAGAGTAAGAGTATCAGAATTTGACGATGTCGCTTTCTTCAAGGAGTTTCACGCCGTTTTCGGTGAGGATTTTTTCGGCGGCTTCGTTATCGGCTACACGCAGAACAACGGAAGCCTCTTTGCCGGAAACGGTGATGAAAGCGTACATATACTCGATGTTGATATTATAACGGGCGAGGATATTGACGATTTTAGCCAGAGAACCCGGCTCATCGGGAATGGATACGCCGACAACCTGTGTAATGGACACAAAACAGCCGGAAGATTCCAGTGCCTCTTTGGCTTTTTCCGGATCGGTAACGATCAGACGGAAGATACCGAAATCCTGCGTATCGGCTACGCTCAGGGCACGGATATCAATGCCGGCATTGGCGATGGAATCGGTAATGGTGACCAGTTTGCCTTCCTTGTTTTCCACGAAAATAGAGAGTTGCTTGATTGCCATGAAAATGCCTCCTTTAAGATAGTAGTATAGGATAATCTCAGATAGTAATACCGAGACGTTTGCGCTTGTCAATGACACGGACAGCCTTGCCTTCGGAACGGGCAATGCTCTTGGGAGCGACGAGGTGAATTTTCGGGTTAATGCCGAGCATGGCCTTCATAGCGGATTGCAGTTCCTTTTCACGGTTGGTAATGCCAACAGGAATATCGGAGAAGTCCTCCTCTTTCATTTCCACGTTGATGTCGAAAGTATCGGTGTTGTTCACACGGTCAACGATAATCTGATAATTGGGAGCATAACCGCAGTTGAGCAGTACCGCTTCAATCTGGCTCGGGAATACGTTGACACCACGGATAATCATCATATCATCGGAACGGCCGAGCGGCTTGGTCATGCGGATAAAGCTGCGGCCGCAGGAACATTTTTCACGGGACAGCACACAGATATCTCTGGTACGGTAACGCATCATCGGGAAAGCCTCTTTATCCAGTGCCGTAAAGACTAACTCACCCTTTTCACCAACGGGCAGTACCTCGCCGGTTTCGGGATTGATGATTTCGGCAATGAAGTGATCCTCGTTGATGTGCATACCATGCTGTTCCTCGCACTCAAAAGCCATGCCGGGACCGCTGATTTCGGTCAGTCCATAGATATCATAGGCCTTGATGCCAAGATTCTTTTCGATATCGTGACGCATTTCCTCTGTCCACGGTTCAGCACCGAAAATACCCGCCTTGAGCTTGTTGTCCTCCGGCTTATAGCCCTTTTCTTTGAGCGTTTCACCGATATAAGCCGCATAAGAGGGCGTACAGCAAAGAATCGTTGCATTGAGGTCCATCATGAACTGAATCTGCCGGTCGGTGTTGCCGCTGGACATCGGCAGTGTCAGACAGCCGACTTTGTGCGAACCGCCATGCAGTCCGGCACCGCCGGTAAATAATCCGTAACCATACGCTACCTGACATACATCGTCATTGGTACCGCCGGCGGCGACAATCGCACGGGCACAGCATTCTTCCCACATATCAACATCATGCTGGGTATAGAAAGCAACGACACGCTTGCCGGTTGTGCCGGAAGTGGAATGAATACGGACACATTTGTTGAGGTCGGTGGCTAACATACCATAAGGATAGGCCTCCCGCAGATCGTCCTTTTTGATAAACGGCAGTTTGTGGAGATCTTCAATTCCCTTTATGTCCTCCGGCTTCACGCCTTTGGCATCCATCAGGTCACGGTAATACTTGACGTTTTCATAAACGTGCTTTACCTGCTTAACGAGTTTTTCGCTCTGGAGTTGCTGAATGTCCTCCAAAGGCATGGTTTCCATTTCCGGCTGATAGTAATTCTTTGCCATACTTCTCACTCTTTCCTTTTCTTTTTCATTGGAACAGCGGCTTTTTGTTGACTCTATTCAACAATGTACATTGTCAATTGTTATAGCCGAGGGCGAAGGCTTTCTTGTTGATTTCGATAAAGTTCGGCTTGACGATTTTCTCAATGGCGGCCTCCCATTTCTCATAAGGGATATCGAAATATTTGGCGAGTCTGCCCATGAGAACGATATTGCAGGCTTTGGCGGAACCGGCTTCTGAAGCCAGTGAAAGCGCATCAATAGCATCCACATGAACGCCCTTGGCGCTGATTTCGTCCAGAATAGCCTGCGGATAGGTGGTACTGCCGATAATAACGGGCATGGGGTCAATTTGCTGGGTATTGACGATAACGGTACCGTCTTTTTTGAGGTTGCGGATATAACGGGCGGCTTCGATCTTCTCAAAGCTGACGATGAAATCCGCTTCGCCTTCTTCAATGACGGGAGAATATACTCTGTCACCGAATTTAACATAGGTGACCACGGAACCGCCACGCTGGCTCATGCCGTGTACTTCACTTACTTTTACGTCATAACCTTCATCGACCAACAGCCGTCCCAACAGCTTGGAAGCTAACAGCGAACCCTGTCCGCCGACACCTACGATCATAATATTTCTGGTTGCCATATTATTCGCCCTCCTTTTCAAATGCGTCAAACGGACATAAGCCGGCGCATACGCCGCATCCGATACACAGGGTATTATCTACTACCGCATGACCGTCACGGAAGGAGATCGCCGGACAGCCGAATTTCATGCAGCGCTTACAGCCACGACATTTATCCGTATTAACGTGCAGGGGCTTTTTCGGTTTAACGTACTTCAGCAGTACACAGGGACGGCGGGAAATGATAACAGACGGCTCATTCTTCGCTAATTCTTCCTTGACGACCTTCTCACATTCCTCTAAGTTGTACGGGTCAACCACACGGACGGAGTTAATGCCGATAGAGTGACACAGGGCTTCGAGATTGACCTTACCGGCCGGATCGCCCTTGATGTTGTAGCCGGTGGTGGGGTTCTGCTGATGACCGGTCATGCCGGTAATGGAGTTGTCCAGAATGATAACCGTAGAATTGGACTGGTTATAGGCAATGTTAATCAGACCTGTTACACCGGAGTGCATAAAGGTAGAGTCACCGATGACGCAAACGGTTTTGTTTTCGGTTTCATTGCCGCCGGCTTTGTTGTAGCCGTGCAGACCGGATACGGAAGCGCCCATGCAGAGAGTCATATCCAACGCATTGAGCGGCGGCATAGATGAGGACAGCCGGCACACATCATCGGCGGTCTGACGGGGATAGCGGTATCGGTGCCGACACTTTCTTTAGCAGGCAGGTCAAATGCCTGTGCAATGGTTTTCTGGGAGAATTCACCCAACAGCGAGAATTTATCCTTGCCGATGACCTCTACACCGTTGATTTTACAGTGGGTTTCAATAATCGGGTCTAATTCTTCAATGACATAAACCTTGCTGACCTTAGCGGCGAAGTCCTTGATGAGCTGTACCGGCAGAGGATTGACCATGCCGAGCTTCAGTACCGATACTTTATCGCCGAATACTTCTTTCACATACTGATAGGAAGTAGAGGACGTAATAATGCCGAAGTCATAACTGCCGTCACCCGTTTCCACACGGTTCAGCGGAGAGGTTTCCGCATATTCCGTCAGCTTTTTCGTTCTTTCCTCGACCAGCGGATGACGCTTGATGGCATTAGCCGGTGCCATGATGTATTTCTGGGGATTCTTGACATATTCTTTGGTAACTTCTGTTCTTTCGCCCTTCTCGACAATGCTCTGGGAATGGGCTACACGGGTACACATCTTGATGAATACCGGTGTATCGAACTGCTCTGACAGTGCAAAAGCGATTTTCGCAAAATCCAGTGCTTCCTGAGAATCAGCCGGTTCTAACATCGGCACTTTGGAAGCAATCGCATAGTGACGGGAATCCTGCTCATTCTGAGAAGAATGCATACCGGGGTCATCCGCTACGCAAATAACCATACCGGCATTCACGCCTGTATAGGACATGGTAAATAGCGGGTCAGCCGCCACATTCAGTCCGACGTGCTTCATACAGCAGGCGGAACGCTTACCTCTGAGAGAAGCACCAAAAGCGGATTCCATCGCTACTTTCTCGTTGGGTGCCCACTCACAGTAGACATCCTGAAACTTTGCAAATTCTTCGGTAATTTCCGTACTCGGTGTACCCGGATAACTGGAGATTACCGCACAGCCGGCCTCATAAATACCTCTGGCCAATGCTGCGTTACCGATCATTAACTCTTTCATTCCATCTTTCACCTTTCATTTAGTGTTGGGGCTTTGTGTCTCGCCTGTCGGCTCGGTCGGCGCTGCTGCTAACGCAGCGGTGTCCGCCGGACACCCGCACCCCTGCACCCTTCGTTGAGGATATGGGAAATATTTATATCAATCAGGCGATACCAATCAGACGGACAGTGTTGCCGAATGGCTGATAGTTTCTGCCGCCATCGGAAGTGCTGCTTTTACAACAACACAAAAGTTTCGCTCAAGCCTTTTCAAAGGCTTGCGGGGTGCAGGGGCAGC
>ONYQ01000107.1 GCA_900322145.1 uncultured Eubacteriales bacterium | reverse complement strand
GTTCCGCTGTATTATGATACTGTCAGGGACAGTATCATTACGGAGATCAATTTCTGTTATACCCTGCGTGGCAATACCAATATTGTTTCGTATGAAGATCATTGTATCATCCCGAAGAAAAACGGTGACGGCTATGATATTTTCATTCGTATGGAGCATCTGACCGCTTTGCCGAAGTATATGCGGGAACATCATTTTGACGAAGCTTGTGTGATACAGTTGGGTATGGATATCTGTGCGGCTCTCGAAGTGCTGGATAAACACCGGATTATCCATCGGGATATTAAGCCGGCCAATATCTTTGTGAATTCTGTGGGCGTTTATAAATTAGGTGATTTCGGTGAATCAAAGGTGCTGTCGGGCAATAATGCCGGTATGACGGTACGGGGAACTTATACCTTTATGTCGCCGGAAATTTCACGGGGCGGTCAGGCGGATATCCGGGCGGATATCTATTCACTGGGTATCGTCATGTATCGCCTGCTCAACGGCAATAAAGCGCCTTTTGTGCCAAACGACAGTAAAACGGTCGATGCGTCCGTTGTAGAAGCCGCCAATATACGGCGCTTTCGTGGAGAATCGCTGCCGCTGCCGCAGTATTGCCGGAATAAGGCATTGGCGGATGTTATCATGAAAGCGTGTGCCTTTGCGCCGGAAAACCGCTATCAGAAGCCCGCAGAACTGCACAAAGCACTGGAAGCCCTTCAGGACTCTCCATCCCATACCGATACCGCAGAAACGGTATCGGCAACAGCCGTTTCTCCTTCTGCTCATGCAAATAAAAATACGCCGGCAACCTCTCCTGCGCCAAACAATAAGAAAAGAACCATCCTTACCGCCGCCGTTATCGGGGCAGTAGCGGTAGGAATTGCCGGCTGTATTATGGTGCCGATGCTTACCGCTCGGCATGGTGATGACAATATAGATACCAGTATGAGGAATGAAGAACGGTCAGACAGCAATTTTTCCGCCGTTTCAGGTGAAACGGTTTCGGGCATCCCAACGGAAAGCACCGTTTCGGCGGATAGCTCTTCTGTACGGTCGCTGAAAACCCTTACAATACAGTCGCTTCCGCAGAAAACGGATTATACAGCAGGGGAAACATTAGTGACAGACGGCATGACGATTACAGCCGTTTATGCTGACGGTACCACCAAAGATATACCCTTGTCAGAGTGTACACTGAAAGGCTTTGACAGCCATACAGCCGGTCAGCAAACCATAACCGTATCCTATGACGGTCAGCAGACCTCTTTCACCGTCACGGTATCCGAACAACAGCCGCAAGGTCTTGACAGCGGTATCTGCGGCGAAAGGGTTTCCTATCGGTTAGATCACAGCGGTGTGCTGACCATCAGCGGTCAGGGCGCTATGAAGGACTATTCCCTCGGCTATGTGGTGCAGGATGACGGTACCATAGACGTGCAGTGCAATTATCCGTGGCTGTCACACGCTGACGATATCCGCCGTATTGTGGTCGAAGAAGGTGTGACCGGTATCGGTAAATTTGCCTTTTATGGTTTGCGTAACGTGACGGATATTGCTTTGGCTGATAGTGTGACCATTCTGGGGGAATCCTGTCTGCGTGCCTGTGACAAACTGACATCACTGTTCCTGCCGACAGGGGTATCCGTCCTCGGAGAGGAGTGTATGTTCAACTGTCCCGGTCTGCAAACCATCGAAGTTGCCGAAGATAATGCGGCTTATGCTTCTGTGGAAGGTGTTCTGTATACAAAGGATAAGCGTACTCTGCTGAAGTGTCCCGAAGCAAAGGAAGGCAGTGTAGGCGTTGACAACAGTACCGTTATCATCGGAGAATGGGCTTTTGATAACTGTATGAAGGTTACGGAAGTCATTCTGCCGGTCAGCGTGACGACAATCGAAAGCTTTGCCTTTTCTAACTGCCGCAGTATTGCGTCTATCTTCATTCTGCCAAATGTGAGAAAGATTGAAGCATCGGCTTTCCGCTATTGGCAGTCTTCACAGGAGATACGCTTTATAGAAATGGCTCGTCCCGGTGCGGAATGGTCGGATAACTGGAACAGGGATTGTCAGGCGGCTGTCCTCTGGAACGCTGAACAATACGCTATGGGATGAGAAATAATTCATAATGCGTAATTCATAATGCGTAATGCGTAATGATTTTATTTCTACGGCGGGTGCAGGGGTGCGGGTGTCCGGTGGACACCGCTGCGCAAGCAGCAGTACCGACCGAGCCGACAGGCGAGACCTGCGACCCTGCCGAGGTCCAGGGCGAGTAGCCCTGGTGGGGTTTGGGGGCGTGGGTGTCCGGTGGACACCGCTGCGAAGCAGCAGCGCCGACCGAGCCGACAGGCGAGACACAACGCCCCAACAGAAAGGATGTTATTGATATGAACGAAATTATTCAGGCAATGATAGAAAGAAGAAGTATCCGGCAGTTCAGTGATGAACCGGTGCCCAAAGCCTTGATTGAGGATATCATCACGGCCGGTACTTATGCGGCCAGCGGCAGAAATGCACAGAGTACACTGATTATTGCCGTGACCGATAAAAAATGGCGGAATATGATCGCTGAAGAAAATCGTAAAATCGGCGGTTGGGCAGAAGGCTTTGACCCGTTCTATGGCGCACCGGCCATTCTGATTGTTTTAGCCGACAAGAACCGTCACACAGCCGTTTATGACGGCAGTCTTGTCATGGGCAATATGATGTTAGCGGCTCATTCTCTGGGTTTGGGCAGCTGTTGGATTCATCGTGCCAAAGAGGAATTTGAAGGTGAGATCGGTCAGAAACTGCTGCGGCAGTTAGGCATTGACGGCATATATGAGGGAATCGGTCATTGTGCGGTCGGTTATTATGAGGGGGAATATCCCTCTGCACCGGACAGAAAAGAGAACCGTGTGTATTTCGTAGAATAAATACAGCGGTACAGGTCGGGGCATTCCTGCGGGAATGCTCCGATTGCTTACTTTTCTGCTTGATTTTTTGTTATTTCAGATATAAAATATAGGATAAGAAGTTTAAGGTCTTGCTTGTGCAAAAGTATGACAATGACAGGTGATATCGTTATGACAAAGAATTTATTATCCAGGATCAATGAGATGAAACCGGGGTTTTCTAAAGGTCAGCGGCTGATTGCCGGCTTTATTACCGAGCATTACGATAAAGCGGCCTTTATGACGGCGGCAAAATTGGGCAGTACGGTAGGTATCAGCGAATCAACCGTGGTGCGGTTCGCTACTGAACTGGGCTATGATGGTTATCCCAAAATGCAGAAGGCTATGCAGGAAATGATACGGGACAGACTTACCTCCGTACAGCGTATTGAAGTCACGCAAAGCCGTATCAGCGGCGGTAATGTTCTGGAAACGGTGCTGTCGAAGGATATTGAAAAGATACGCAGTACCCTTGAGGAAACCTCGAAGGAGGATTTTGAAAATGCTGTTGATGCTATCGCTCATGCCAAAACCATCTATATCTTTGCGGTCAGAAGTGCGGCGGCGCTGGCTTCCTTTTTGGGGTATTATTACTCGCTGATCTTTGAAAATGTCAAGGTCATCAGCAACTATGGTGAAACGGAAATTTACGAGAAGCTGTTCCGCATCTCAACGGATGATGTGATTATCGGCATCAGCTTTCCCCGTTATTCCAATGCGGCTATTCAGGCTATGACCTTTGCAAAGCGGCGTGGTACGAAGGTGATCGCTCTGACCGACAGCATGGCCAGTCCGCTGGCGGCCGTATCCGATTATCTGCTGATTGCCAAAAGTGATATGGCGGCGGTAGTAGATTCTCTGGTAGCGCCGCTGAGCATGATTAACGCTTTGATTGTGGCAACCGTATTGAAAATGGGCGATGATGTCAAGCATACCTTTGGTATGCTGGAGAATATCTGGCAGGAATATGACGTTTATCAGAATAACAGAAAGGATGAAACAGAGTGAGCCGAAGAAAGGTGGCGGTGATCGGCGGCGGTGCGGCCGGTATGATGGCGGCGATTTTTGCCGCCCGTCATGGTGATGCGGTGACCGTGTTTGAGAAGAATGCCAAAATCGGACGAAAGCTCTATATTACCGGCAAGGGACGCTGTAACCTGACAAACAACTGCGACAGTAAAACCGTTATAGAGAATACACCGACCAACGGACGTTTTCTGTACAGTGCCTTGAATCGCTTTTCACCGGCGGATACCATGCGCTTTTTTGAGGAAAACGGCCTGCCTTTGAAAACGGAACGGGGACATCGTGTATTTCCGGTTTCGGATAAAGCGGCGGATGTGGTCGATACCCTGCTGCATACAGCCAAACGGGAAGGCGTACAGATCACTTTTCAGCGAGTGGACGAATTGCTGATAAAGGATGGCACTGTTATCGGTCTGAAAACGGGGACAAAAGAACTGCCGTTTGATAAAGTGATTGTCGCCTGCGGGGGCTGTTCCTATCCCTTGACGGGTTCAACCGGTGACGGTTATCGCTTTGCCCGTCAGGCAGGACATACCGTAACCACGCTGAAACCTTCATTGGTGCCGCTGGAAACAGAAGAAATCATTCCGGCGGAAATGGTACAGCTTTTACTCAAAAATGTTGCCCTGACGGTCATAGATACTCATCAGGGCGGCAAAAAGCTTTATACCGATTTCGGAGAATTGCAGTTTATGCGCTATGGTGTGGCAGGAGCGGTGATGCTCAGTGCCAGCGCCCACATGAAAGAAATGTCACCGGAACGATACCGGCTGTTGATTGACCTGAAACCGGCGCTGTCCGAAGAAAAGCTGGAAGCTCGTCTGCTGCGGGAAATCAATGCCCGTCACAGGGAAACCGTGTCTTCATTACTGCGTTCCCTGCTGCCGGCTGCCATGCTGATGCTGTTTCTGTCAAAGGCGGGTCTGTCACCTGACAAGAATTGCAGCGAGATCACCCGTACAGAACGCAGACAATTGCTGATGCTGCTCAAAGCCTTTCCATTGACCGTGAAGGGCTTTCGGCCGATCGAAGAAGCGATTGTGACATCCGGCGGCGTATCTGTGCGGGAAATTGACCCCAAAACGATGGCTTCAAAGTTGGTAAAGGGATTGTATTTTGCAGGAGAGGTTATTGACGTAGATGCTTATACCGGCGGTTTTAATCTCCAATGCGCTTTTGCAACAGGCGTATTGGCCGGAGAAGCATGAGATCAGGAAAGAAAGCAGGAGGAAGGAACATGGGATTTCAGGATGATTGGGTATTAAGACAAATCGAAATTATTGCACGATATGTGGCTAATCTGATTTTTCATAAGAATCGTATCACCTATACGTTTGAAACAACCGATATGCTGTCGGAGATGGATCAACTGCATTTGGTGCTGGATCGTCTGGTGCAGGAAAATCGTGTAGGGGAAGCGGAGGATCTGCTCTTTGAAAATATCCGGATGACGGATAAGTATATCGAACTGGCAACGGACTTTTACAGCCGTCTTAACGGTATGACGGATGCGGAACTGGAAACAGCGGATTTTTCCCGTGATGAGGTCTATGACGGCTATATTGATATTCTGACTAAACTGGGTGTACCGGTGGAACAATTTACCAAATAAGCGTATCACAACGGAGAACGGTGCATATACTGTGAAGGGACAGGGAACCGCCGTTCTCCTGTCATAAACTTCAAAAAAAATTCTACCTGAGCGGTTGGAACCCCTCCGTCAAAAATCGACAATTTTAATTGTCGATTTTTGCCACCTCCCCTAAAGGTGAGGCAAAAAAACACTCCAAAAAGCCTCCCCTACAGGGGAGGTGCCGAGCGTCAGCGAG
>ONYQ01000108.1 GCA_900322145.1 uncultured Eubacteriales bacterium | reverse complement strand
TACGCATTGATACATTGACCGAAAAACAGCAGCTGCCATTCTTTGTCGGAATGACAGCTGCTGTTTCACTTGATGAAAAGAAGCGGAAACGCTTCATTCATTGTACATTGCACATTGTACATTGTACATTATTTTACGGTGAGGGTGATGGATTTGACGGCGACAGCACCGGCGGCATCTCTGGCGGAAACCTGAATGACATATTTGCCGGATTTGGTGATGGGAAGGGATACTTTGGTGTTGGTGCTGTAAGCCTGCAAGGTGGTGTAGGTCTTGTCGGTGGATAAGCGATAGGAAACGGCGTAATTCATCGTACCGGAACCGCCTTTCGAGGCGCAATTCACCGTAACGGCTGTGCCGGCGGTGACGGTGTTGGCGGAAAGTGCCGAAGTGTTGGTAAGCGTGGAATTGGCATTAGCGGTCACGGTGACGGGCAGGGCTACGGCGGCGGTATTGCCGGTGCCGTCCTTGACGGTTACACGGATATGATACGGTGCGGCGCTGGTCAGCTTGATGGAAACCTTGCTGTTGGTGGAATAAGCCTGTGCGGTTGTCCAGGCAACGGATGAGGTCTGCTTGTACTGCACCTGATACTGCATCGTACCGGAGCCATCTTTGGCGGCACAACTGACGGTGACGCTCTGACCCGCTGCAATGCTTTCGGCGGACAATTTGGAAGAATTGGTGAGCGTACTGCCGGCGGCGGTGCCGTTCACACGAATGAGGGTGGTGGCAATATGGCCGGCGCTGTCCTTTGCTTTGACACGGATATAATAAGGTGCGGAATAAGCCGGTTTGAAAACAACGCTTTTCTTAGTGGAATAATTCTGCAGTGTATGCCATGTTTCGGAGGAAACCAATCTGTAGGCTACATGGTACTGCACTGTACCGGAACCGCCGCCGGAAGCGCAGGTAATGGTAAAGGTATCACCGATAGCGGCTCTCATGTAATTGGATTTGGAACGGTTCGTGAGGGTGCTGTTTTTAGCGGTTGCGGTCACGGTGACGATTTTAGAAACCATTGTACCGGTGCTGTCCTTTGCCTTGATACATACGGTATAGGGGCAGGCATAGCTGAGTTTCAGGGTGACCTTTTGATTGTTGGAATAGCTCTGAGCGGTTGTCCAGCTAAAGGCGGAATAGGGCTTATACAATACGGAATACTGTACGGTACCGCTGCCGCCTTCACTGGCGCAGTTAACGGCAATGCTGCTGCCGGCTGTGACGGTATCGACTGAAACGGTGGAGTGATTGGTCAGCGGCTGTACGTCCTCATGATATTCCGTCCAGCTATGATTAGCGCCGAATACCATTGAAACGCCATTGAGGGGCATACCCTGTTCGCCGTCAGCCGGATAACGGTTGGTAGTGGCGCTGCTGCTTTCGGTGAAGATGACATAGCCGTTGAGCAGTTCATCGGCGGGTTCCCACTCATACAGCTTCTTTTCGGGATTGTAGGTCATGGCAATACCCGGCCATGCGGCATTTTTGATGACGGTTGTACCGCTCGGCGCATAGGCATAGACATATACCTTACTCCAGTTGTAGCTGCTGTTATCGAAATAGACCATTGCATAATCGTCGGGGTTTAGCTTGTAATATTGATAAGTCTGTGAGAAGGCCTTGCCGTCAGCGTCAGTGCCTTTGAGTGTCAGGGTGACTTTCTGTCCGGCTGTCGTTTTGGCACCGATGGTGATGGTATCACCGCTTGTAAAGGCCTTGTCAGATACGCCTTCGGAAGTGGAGTAGGTGCAGGCGGTGAGGTTGTCGGCGGTCAGCTTGACGGAAATGGTATCTTCAAAGCTGGCACCGTTATCAGGGGAGACGGTAAATTTCGGGGAAGAGGAATCATAGACAACCGCAATACCGGTGCTGCCGATGGTACCATTGATTTTACCGTTGGCAACGGTGAAGGTATTGCCGGAAATGTGGTCGGTATAGGTACCGTCTGCCATTTTATGAGCGGTAACGCTGACTTGAATGGAACCGCCGGTCACATTGACCAGAACCACGCCGTCAGTACCTCTTTCGTTGTAGGCAATATTGTTGCTGGAAGAAAGATATTCTGTCTGACCGTTGAAACGGTTATGGAACTTGTTGACCTCTACGACTTCGGGCTTGAAACATTCGGTGGAATCAATATCACCGATATTGCCGGTACGATACCCTTTGGTACGGGCAAAATACAGGGCGCTTGCCTTATTTCTCGAAGCAACCAGCGCCCATGTCTTATTGATGACGGAAGTGGAAATATTGGTAGAAATTTTCTCATCACCGGAATAGGTATCATGTGATTCCGCCCAAAGTACAAGATTATCGGCGCTGACACCCTTATCATAGGACGGTGTAGCGGCCGCAGCGGCAGCACCGTTGTTGATATTCTTGCGGATGTTATTGCCGGTAGAATCGTCTGTGACGGCCATATATCGGTTATAATCCGCTACGGTAGCGGAACCGCTCAGACCGCCGAGTACTTCGCCGTAGCAGTACAAAGCGTCATAATAGCCGTGGTCGGTATAATAACTCTTGGCGGCATTGATGACATTCGGCCAGAAGGTGTATTCCGAACCTTCGGACGGTACGCTGATATGCTTGGCGGCATCAAAGCGGAAACCATCGGCACCGGCATCAATACATTCTTTCAGGTAAGTGATGACATAATTCTGAATTTTGGAGGATTCGGTGTTGAGGTTTGTAATCAATTTCTGTAAAGCCGTCAGAATGCCAGCAGCTGCTGTCATTGCGGATATCACTGGGGACGGCAGAGGAAATATCGTACTTTGACTGGTTGGCGAGATGATTCGCCACGACATCGACGATAACATGAATACCGTACTTGTGCGCTTCGGCACACATGGCGGCAAATTCTGCTTTGTTGCCGAGCGCCGAATTACCGGTATCGTCAATGCAGAACTGAGCCGGCTGATAATAGACCCACCACACGGAATTTGTCTTGCCTTTGGTGCCTTCCTTGGACTGCTGGATAACAGAAGTCTGAATAGAGGTGTAACCTGCCTCTGCGATCTGTTTCATGTTGTCCTTGATGTTGTTGAAAGACCATTGCCATGCGTGAAGAATAACGCCTTCCTGACAGGTATCCATCAGGCCGTAATCAGCGGCAGCGGCACTGACTTCAGTGGTAACAGGGCTTCTGTCGACAGCACCCAGACCGGCATAGGCGGTTACCGCTGTTGCCAGTGACAGGAAAATGCCGGCGATCCTTCTCATCGGACGAAAGCTGTTTTTCTTGCTGTTCATAAAAATTCACACTCCTTTGTTATTTTGTAGGGCTGTTGTCGGCACAGCCCCTTTTATGCTATTTTACCATTTCGTCCCTGCAATGAAAAGAGGGATATTCTCACTTTTGATAATTTTGTTCTCATTTTCGGCAATCTGACATAATCAAATGATTTTTATTTGTCGGTTCTCACATGAAAAAATCACTTTTTTGTGGGATATCGCTAATATTCTTCCTGAAAATTATCACATTCTGATTTTCCATACGCCACACGCTGCGCCTTTTTGGTGCGTGCCGTTGCTGTTTGGTACAAACAATATTTACAAAGGGGAGGGTTTGTGGTAAAATCGGTATAAGCAAGGTGAAATACACGGCTTGCTGTATTTTTGTGAAACGGAGGAATGTCAGATGTTCGGAAGAAAAACCAAGCGTTACTACGAAATGTCGAAACAGCAGTTTGAGGAATTACAGCAATTTTACAGGACACTGGGCTATACGGAGGAACAGGTCAAAAAGCTGTCAGAGAAATGCTTTGGGGCAGCAGTGAAGGTGTCTGCCCGTGAAAGCTATCACGATCACTGGACGTTTTACCGCCAGACAGAGCATGACAGGGAAGTGTCTTTTTTCAGCGGCAGAGCCAAAAGCAAAGCAGTGAACAGAGGCATGATGGGCATGGCCATGTGCGGCGGCGCCGTTCCGATGGTGGAGGATGCTATGCCGATGATGGCAAGATGTGCGGTTGTTGAAGAAGAAGCCTGTGTTGCTTCTGCGATGGAACCCGTTGAACCCAATACCGCCGAAACACATGACGTTCCCGAAAATGAAGCGCACAGCCCCCTCGATGCGGCACAGCTGATTTTTTCCGCTAATGTCAATACGGCATCGTGGACGTATCTGCGCAATAAAATTGCCCGTCATAATACGGTTGACCCCAGCTTTGTGCGTATCGAAGAAATTCTCAATTCCTATGATTATGACCTGCCGGCACCGCCCCAAGAGGATTTGTTTGCCGTGAGTGCCGAAAGCGGTGCCTGTCCGTGGAATGAGGAATCCGAGCTGTTATTTTTAGGCTTCAAGGGTAAAAAAGCCGATAAGAACTGCCGGCAGAATTTAGCGCTGTTAGTGGATGTATCGGGCAGTATGGAGGATGAATGGATACTCACCCAAATGTCGATCGCCGCCATTATGAGCAAACTGCAGAAGGGCGATATTGTTTCGATTATCGCCTACAGTGACGAAACGACCACCGTTGTCAAGCAACTGGAATGCGGCAATAAAGATAAATGTGTGGAGGCAATCCTGTCCATTGACGGTATCGGCGGCTGTACGAACGGCAGTGAAGGCCTGACGAATGCCTATGATTATCTGCAGGAAAATTATGACGAAAATGCCAATAACCGTGTATTTATCTTCACGGACGGCGATTTTAATTTCGGCATTACGGCGGAAGGCGGCCTGAAAAAATTCATTGAAGATAAGCGTCAGACCGGTATTTATCTGTCGATTGTCGGCTACGGCGAAAACAATTTCAAGGATAACAAGATGGAAACCCTTGCCCGCAACGGCAACGGTAATTATACCTTTGTAGCGAATCCGGCGGATATTTTGGATAATCTTTGGACAAAGTTAGTATCGAATCTGGTAACGGTCGCTAAAAATGTCAAGATTTCTGTCGAACTGAATCCGGCGTATGTTAAGGAATACCGCCTGATCGGTTATGATGCCCGTATCCTGACACAGCAGGAATTCCATGATACGGAAAAGGCCGTTGACGGCATGGGTTCCGAGCATAACGTGGCGGCGCTTATCGAATTGAAGCGAGGACAGGCACAACAGCAATATAAGAGCCGTTATGTCAATGTCACGGCCGCCGACAGCAACGATGAATTTGCCTTTATCGAGGTGCATTATCAGTCCCCTGAAGGCGAAAATCTTGTGATGACCAAATCCATTACGTTGTCCGATTTACAGGCGGCAGAGAATCGCAATTTACCGGCGGCGGCACTGTTGGCTTCCTTCGGTCTGATGGTCAAGCAGTCTGCTTATCAGGGCAAAATGAACGGTACCAAATTATTGGATATGGTTTCCGCACTCATGAAACAGCAGAACCTTGAAACGCCCGTCCGTTACAGTCACCTTGACATTATCCGTAAATTTGCCGTAGAACATTAACAATGTACAATGTGCAATGTACAATGTACAATGATAGGCTGAGCGACAGTGCATTTAAGTGAGGAGTTAGGAGTGAGGAGTTAGGAGTTGTGCCATGCCGCCCGTTGTTCTATACAATGACATATTGACCGACAGTATATAAAAAATAACAGCAGTTGTTATCCCTTGCGTAGGGAAAGCAACTGCTGTTTTGTCTTGAAACTATAAATGAGCAAATTTCTAATGCTTTCGTCAGACTGCACGTTTCCTGCCTCCCCTTCAGGGGAGGTGCCGAGCGTTAGCGAGGCGGAGGGGTTCTTGTTTTTGTGCAATTTTCAAATTTGCTCATTTATAGCTTGAAAGCAAAAACTACCGCTTACAGTAGGTGGTATAACTCCACACTCCTAACTCCACACTCCTAACTCCTCACTCTACATTGTCAGTAGATTCCTTGCACGGTGACTTCGCCGGAACTGACGGTGAGTTCCCGTCCTTCGTCGGTACGGATAATCAATTCACCGGAAGCGGAAACGGTACGGGCTACACCCGTGATTTGCTGACCGCCACGCTCAACGGTTACTTTCCGTCCGATGGTAGCGCAAAGACGATTGAAGTGCGCCACATCCTCAATGGACAGGCTGACAAAAAAACGGGACAATACCTGTTCCAGAAAACGCAGGACACAGATCAGAAGATCGTTTTTATTCCATGTGTGACCTGCTTCAAGAGCAAGAGAGGTTGCTTTTGAAGCGATAGCTTCGGGAAAAGAGGTGTTATTGACGTTGATGCCGATGCCGATAATGACATAATCGACTTTATCACTCTGGGCGGCCATTTCCGTGAGAATGCCGCAAAGTTTTTTGTTTCCGATGATGATATCATTCGGCCATTTGATTTTGGCCGGCAAATCGGTGAATTGCCGTATGGCCAGACAAACCGCATAACCGGCCGCCAGTGTGATGGAGGCAATATCCGAGGGCGGCAGATCGGGACGCAGCAACAGCGAAAAATACATTCCGCCGTCATGACCGGCGCACCATTGCCGGCCTAAACGTCCTTTGCCGGCTGTCTGTTCTTCTGCGGTGACGACTAAACCGTGGGGCGCTGCGTTCTGTCGTGCCAGCCGTTTGGCTTCTTCGTTGGTAGAATCCGTTATTTTAAGCGTTATCAGCGGATGAGCGATAGCATTATCGGCCAATGCCTTAGAAATGGTATCGGCATCCAGTATATCCGGTGCCGACAGGAGTTTATAGCCACGATTGCGTATGGAATCGATCACATAACCTTCACTTTTCAATTTAGTGATATGTTTCCAGACGGCACTGCGGGTAATGCCGAACTGTTCGCTTAATGCTTCACCGGACAGATAATCGTTGGCTTCCCGCAGCGCTGCTAAAATTTTCGTTTGCATGGTTAACTGTCACTTCCAATGCTGTTTTATTGATAACCGTTGTTATCCCTTGCTAAAGTAGGCAATATCGCCCCATGCGGTAGTATAAAGACGACCGTCACGGTAAGAGAACATTTCCGTACCGCCGTCGATGGTCACCGAAACAAGGGTATCCTGTACTTCCCATGTACCGCTGCCTAAGACATCTGTCGTGCCGTTTTTGACGAGATAGGAGGAACAAGTGCCGTTGGCCTGCAGCAAAATGACAAAGTCATCGTATTCCTTAGAAATGTACTCCTTCAATTGCTCCGGAGTGTATTTTTCCGTATTATAAGTCATGCTCCATTTGCCGGCTAATTCTGCCATGCGGGGGTCATTGTCCGTTGAGCTGACATCGGCGGAACTTTCAGCGGTGGAAGGCTCTGCGGAGCTTTCCGGTCGGGAAGATTCTTCTCTGGAGCTTTCCGGACGGGAGGATTCTTCTCCGGAATTTTCCGGCTTGGAGGATGTCTGAACGGAGCTTTCGGGTGTTGACGGTTCGGAGGTGGTGCTGGGTTCGGGTTCTTCTATTCCGATAATTTCACCGAGGGTCGTGTCCATTGTCAGGGGCGTACCTTTCTGTTCGGCGTGATAATGGATGTTTTGGTCTGCATACACATAGTCTCCGATATTATCTTCCGTGAAGGTAGTGCCTAATTCATCATAGCGGATGGCATCTGCGATGGTCAGCACATCGGCCATAGATTTTCTGGTTTCGGCAGAAGCACTGGCGGAGGGTAATTTGGAAGCGGAAATGCCGTGACGCTGACTGGTCGGCAATCCTCTGTTCAAAGTGCCGGAAACCACCTCGGAATACAGGGTTTTATAGGCACTGTTCAGCAGGGCGGCATTGATTTTCTGCTCACGGATATCCGGCTCGGCGGAGCTTTCCGGCTGAGAGGATTCTTCAACGGAGCTTTCCGGTTGGGAAGATTCTTCGGCGGAGCTTTCCGGTGTTGACGGCTGAACCGGCTGAGCATTCATGATATCACGGAGTGTGGTATCAAATGTCAGTGTGAAACCGACAGCATCCTCTTTATAATAGACCTGTGCGCCTGTGTAAACGTAATAAGGCAATGTCGTGTCGTTGAAACGGTCGGAGGATTGTGCATAGGTGACAACATCACGAATGGTCATCGCTTCGGCGGCGGCTTCACGGTCACCGGCAGAAGCACCGGCACGGGGCAGCTTGTCGATGGATAAGCCCTTTAATTCATTGGAGGGAATATCCGCATTGATAGTGCCGTTGGTGATACCGGCATACAAATTCAGAATGGCCATATTCATGGAACGGGCACCCGCACGGAGGGAATCCGGATCGGTAGCCGGTTCCGGCGCATCACTGTTATTGCCGGAAACACTGCTTTCATTTTGGGAAGATTCTTCCTGCGGATTATTCTTGTTATGGAAGAACAGGAAATAAGCGCCGACACCGCATCCGCCCAATACAACGGCAATAATCAGGATGATAGCAATAATCTTGCCGGAAGAACCGCTTTTTTTCGGCGGCTGTGACGGTGAGATGGAACGGGAGGCAGGCATATTGTAATCATCGCCGTATTGTCCGGGATTGGTATTGCCGATCGGCGGAATTTCCTGTGTCTGATACGAAGGATTGACAGGAGCCGGCATAGGGGGCTGTATCGGTGTACGGTGAATTGGCGTGGTAGCATCGGGGTCAAAGGTTCGCTGTACCGGAACAGTGGCATCGGGGTCAAAAGTGCGCTGTACCGGAACAGTGGCATCAGGGTCAATGGGATGTTGTACCGGAATAGTAGCATCGGGGTCAAAAGTGCGCTGTACCGGTCAAAGGGTTGCTGTACCGGAATAGTAGCATCAGGGTCAATGGGATGTTGCACCGGAATAGTAGCATCGGGGTCAAAAGTGCGCTGTACCGGAACAGTGGCATCAGGGTCAATGGGATGTTGCACCGGAATAGTAGCATCGGGGTCAATGGATGGCTGTACCGGAATAGTAGCATCGGGATCGATGGCTTGCTGCGGCGGAAGTGATTGTCCCAGCGGCGGCATGGTGACGGGAGCGCCGTCGGTTTCGCCGGTATTCCGGATAGCAATATCAATAGGCGGCAAAGGACTCTGCACCGGTGTATTGCCGGGGGCAGGAGATATACCGCCGAGGGGCGGCAAAGGACTGGCAGCGGTATCGGTTGCGTTTTGGCATGGAGTACCGCAGCGGGGACAAACACCATAGAATTCGTCATAGACGGTGCCGCAGTTTTTACATAGTGTCATGAAAAAGCCTCCTTCATTATGAATGCATGGCGTGAAATTATGACAGATTGAGTATCGCAGCAATAGTAGTCATATAGGTCAGTGGGAGACCGACCTCTTCTTTGGGGTCAAGATTGCCTTTATATTTAATAGTGCCGTTGCTGCTGACGAAGTCGCTCATTTTTTCTTCCGGATAGCGGGAAGTCACGCCCTGTTCTTCAAGGGCGGAAAAAAGCGTCAGGGTTTGGAGAGCGGCGGTTCGTTCAGCGGCAGTGGCATCGGGCTTTGGCAGAACAGCCGTTACGCTGTTGCCTTTGGTAGTGCTGTTGATCGTGCCGTTAAGAATGCCGTTCTGAAAGTTCTTGACGATGTTATTGAGGGCATCGGCTTCCTGCTCCAATTCAAAGTTAGTGAATTTATCAGCCAGAGAGGTAACGGCATTTTTGGCATTATGAGCAGCATCCTTGACCTGATCGCAGCCTGTCAGTACCGGTACGGCGGTCAACAGAGCGGCTGTCAGCAGGCACAACAAAACGCTTGTTCGTTTCATAGGCATAACTCCTTCCTGTTATTTTCAAAGAAAACCGTTTTTCTTCGCCCACAGTTCCAGTGAATCGGCACTGTAGGACAGCTTTTTGAGTGTTTCTATAATGCGCTTGAAGTCGTCCACTTCATAATCATTCACCTTGCCGTCCTCAAAGACACGATAAATGGTATCACGCATTTCGCTGAGAAAATGCATGGCAGACAACAGACGTACAGCAATTTCGCTGAGATCCTCATACATCAGGGTAGGCTTGCCGCCCCCGATGGGACATTGATTCGTACAGTAATAATTGCACAGTTCCGGTGCATCATAGGCACGTGCCATAGAAACGACATCGTCCGGACTCGGATTTTTATCACCGCTTTCAATGGCTAACAGCTTGGTGCGTTCAATATACACTAAATCCTGTGCGCTTTCGCAGTTGTTCAGCAGTGGTTTTTGTTTGGCGGCCGCTTTTCGTGCTTTCCGGTATATGTTTTCATCCATGAAGATTTCCCCCTCAACTATATATCCCTTACACATGGGCATGATATGTCATTATCTTCCATTATATCAAATGCCGGACAATAATTCAATGATTACAGAAGGATTTTCAGGACAAACACAGGAGTTAATTTTTTTGGTGGGATGATTACAGGGAAATCAGCATATCCGCAGGAGAATGACAGGGGCTGTCAAGGCAAAAGGTATCCCCTTATGGCAGAATACCATAAGGGGTTATTGGGTATGCCAATGATAGTACCATACAGGATACTCTCCGAAAAATGACGGGAGAGCAGGATTCTCAGAGGGCAGACAAATGAATCCCCAGCATGGTCAGATCATCGAATTGGTCTGCTTCGCCTACGAATGCGTCAACGGCGGCTTTTATCTGTGTAAGCAGTGTCTGCGGATCGCTGTCCGTGTGTCTGTTCATAACCTCAAGTAATCTGTCTGTGCCAAACAGCACATTATCAGCGTTGGTAGCTTCGGTAACGCCGTCGGTGTAAAGGAATAAGGTGCCGCCTTCTTCAAACGGTATCTCATATTCCGTGTATTTCATGTCGTCCATGCCGCCTACAACAAAGCTGTGCTTGTCCTTGAACAGTTCAAAAGCACCGTTGGCCTTCTGAATAATAGGATACTCATGACCGGCATTGGCGGCGGCCATCTTTCTGGTGGAAATCTCCATCACGCCGAACCATACCGTTACGAACATTTCCGCCCGATTATTCTGGCAGATAGCGGCATTGGTCAGTTCCAGTACCTTTGCCGGTGAATGTCCCTGCATGGCTAAATTTTTGATCAGTATCTTCGACATCATCATAAACAGTGCCGCCGGTACACCTTTACCCGAAACGTCTGCCATGACGATACCCAAGTGGTCATCGTCAATCAGGAAGAAGTCATAGAAATCGCCGCCTACCTCTTTGGCAGGAGTCATGCTGGCAAAGATTTCAAATTCATGCCTGTCGGGAAAGGAGAGGAAAGTATTGGGCAGCATATCGGCCTGTATTTTATGGGCAAGATTCAGCTCTGTGCCGATACGTTCCCGTTCAGCGGTCACGGTCTTGATATTCGTCATATAAGCGGCCACACTGTCGGCAAGACTTTTGACGTTATCGGCCAGTAACTGCAGTTCTCCGCTGGCTTTGATGCCGGCATCGTTATATACCAGTTCTTCGGGAGCCGCATTGTTTTGCATTTTTTTGACAAAAGAATCACTGACAGCGGCCATACGCCGGATGGGTCTGACCAGAAAATGTTCCATGTCGATGAGATAGATGAAGATAATCACAGCGGTCAATACAACCGCTAACAACATCACGATTCGTATATAGTTATCAATGCTGTTGTTGATTTTGCTGATGTCGATTTCAACACATATCAGCCCCACCGCATGATCCTGACTGTCATAGATCACATGGTAGCCGTTTAACATATGACCGTATTCATTTGAATAGCCTTCCAGTGTGCCGCTCTCCCGTGACTTGCTTTTGACCGCCTGCTGCAGTATCATCAGGGTATCGTCTGCAAAGGCATCTTCTTCACAAGGCCTGCCCATATAGCTGTATATCTCCGAAAGAGGCCTGCCTGTGGATAATTCGGCCTGTGTTTTGGCATTGATGGCATAGTGCAGGCTGTGGATGTCCTCAATGTCTTCAAAATAGATGGCATAGAGATATTCTATATCGGCGCCGTCCTTGACGGCATTCAGCTCCGAACGGAGTACCTCATATTCTGCGGGCATATCACGGGCGGCGATCATATCGCCGAAAGAATATTTTACTGTGGCCCGATAGGCATACGTCAGCACCGTATCCGCATAAGTGATGTATCTGTCCATGATACTGTCACGATAAAGATCACATCCGATGAAAGCGATAGACGCTGTCAGGATACCCATAAAAAATATGGCAGTGATAGAGGAGCGTATCCGGATACCCATTCCCTTTTTCATCGGCTCATCTCCCTTTTTATATGGCAAAACGGTGTCACATTATCAGACCCGTTTCCGTTGGTATGCTGCATGGTTATTGTCATATTTTCCTCCGTGATGATTATCTTTGATGGCACCATTTATTATAACAGCTTTGTCGCAGAATGAAAGTTCACAGAAGAGGAATTTTCAATATTTTGTAGAAATGCACAAATATTACGGCGAAATCTTGCTGTATTCTACAAGAAATTAACTTTCCGGTGAAACGGTATTTCATGGCGGTTCATTCGTAATATCATCAGCCGGCCGGTATATTTCAGGGATGTTCCGGATATCAGGGGAAAAATAAAAACGGCAGGAAAGTTGCTTTCATGCGTTTATACGGACGGCGCACGAAATGACCTTTACAAACCGTTGATTTTGCGTTACAATGAATCTGTACATTTTGCTCTCTGGCGCTGTATCATTATGCATGATGCATGATGAATTATGCATTATTATCGGGGGTGTTGGGATGGAGGATAAGGAGTATATGCGGCGAGCAATAGCACTGGCACAAAAAGCCGGCGGCTATGCCGCACCGAATCCGCTGGTAGGTGCTGTTATTGTGAAGGACGGGCGTATCATCGGGGAAGGGTATCACCGGCGCTGCGGCGAATGGCACGCTGAACGGAATGCATTGGCTTCCTTGACGGAAAGTGCAGAGGGCGCTGTTATGTATGTAACACTGGAGCCGTGCTGTCATGTCGGCAGAACACCGCCCTGTACGGAAGCTATTATAGAACATAAAATCGCAAAGGTTTTTATTGGTTCCCGTGACCCGAATCCGCTGGTATCCGGCAAGGGCGCAAAGCTTCTGCGGGAACATGGCATTGAGGTACAGGAGGATTTCCTGCGGGAAGAATGTGACGCACTCAACCCGATTTTTTTCCATTACATTACAACGCATACACCGTATACTGCGTTAAAATATGCCATGACACTGGATGGCAAGATTGCCGCCTATACGGGTGCTTCACAATGGATTACAGGCGCAGAAGCCCGTCAGCACGTTCAGACACTCCGCAGCCGTTACAGTGCCGTTATGGTGGGGATCGGTACGGCCTTAGCGGATGACCCGATGCTGAATTGCCGTATCGAAGGGGCGCATCAGCCGTGGCGGATTGTCGTGGATTCCCATTTGCGGCTGTCGCCGGACAGTCGTTTGTGCCGTACAGCGCAGGAGTATCCGACCATGATTGCCTGTCTGGATACGGACACAGATAAGCGGAAAATTCTGGAAGAAATGGGCGTTACGGTTGTCGTTTGTCCGGAGGAAGACGGTCATGTCAGTCTGCCGTATCTCATGCGGGCATTAGCGGACCGGCAAATCAGCAGTGTATTGATAGAAGGCGGCGGACAGTTGAGTGAATCGGCACTCCGGAGCCATATTATACAGCATATCTATGCCTATATCGCTCCGAAACTGCTCGGCGGACGGGATGCCAAAACCCCTGTAGAAGGACAGGGCGCTGACCATCCGGATGCGGCGGCACAATTGACCTACCGCCGGATGACTCGTTTGGGAGAGGATTGGCTGTTGGAATATGACGTGGAAAGGGGAATGGAATAATGTTCACGGGCATTGTAGAGGAAATCGGCGAAGTGGAAAGCGTGATTTCCGGCAGTCGTTCGGGCAGTCTGCGGATTCGTGCCAAAACGGTATTGAACGGCACAAAAACAGGAGATTCCATTGCCGTTAACGGCGTATGCCTGACGGTTACGGAACATAACGGCAATATTTTTTGTGCGGATGTCATGCCCGAAACCCTGCGGCGGTCGAATCTTGGTTTACTGCAAAAAGGGGCAAAGGTGAATTTGGAACGGGCGATGGCGGCCGACGGCCGTTTTGGCGGACATATCGTATCGGGACATATTGACGGCATGGGTACGATTCTCACGTTACAGCGGGAAGAAAATGCTGTATGGGTACGCATAGCCGCCGCACCGGAAATACTGTCCCTTATCGTTGAAAAGGGTTCGATTGCGATTGACGGCATTAGTCTGACAGTAGCGGCACTCGGACAGGCGGATTTTTCGGTGTCGGTCATTCCGCATACGGCGGCGCAAACGACTTTGCTGACGAAATCTGCCGGTGACAAGGTGAACCTTGAAAATGATATCATCGGCAAATATGTGCAGAGGTTACTCGGAACAGCCGCACCGTCAACGGCCGCCCCTTCCTCTCGCATTACGGAAAACTTTTTAGCCGAACATGGCTTTTTATGAGTGTGGAGTGTGGAATGTGGAGTGTGGAGTGTGGAGTTGTTCTGCACAGCACATTTTTATAAAAACTATAAATGAGCAAATTTGAAAATTGCACAAAAACAAGA
>ONYQ01000111.1:5552-16933 GCA_900322145.1 uncultured Eubacteriales bacterium | reverse complement strand
GCTTTGCCATGTGTGTGGATACAAAAATCCCAACACAAAAGATTTGTCTGTAAGAGAATGGACTTGCCCTTGCTGTCAGACACACCACGACAGAGATGTAAATGCTGCCATCAACATACGAAATGAAGGTATGAGAATAGTATTAGCATAAAACCAAAATAAGAACCGTGGGACTTACACGGGGATAGCTCGTTGATACTGTACAGACTACTGTACTTGAGCGAGAAGCCCCCGCCTCTAAGCGTCAGCGTAGGCGGCGGGAGTATGTCACAGTATGGTATATTAACGTCAGCCGCCGGTCAGTCTGTCAAGATTGCGGACGGCTTTGGTGGTACAGAGCAGATAGCTCACGGCGACTAAAATCATCAAAAATACCACCAGACATACAATGATGAACAGACAGCCGATATCCGTAAAACGGAAAGCCAAATAAGCGCCGGCACACGTTACCGCTTCCAACAGCATGGCGATGGCCATATTGAAGAAAATATTGTAGTTGCCACGCAGGGCGTTGAGTTCACTGTCCCAGACCAGTTTGGGATTGATGGAATCCATGAAAATGCCGAAATAAGTGGTAAACACCACGGACAGCAGACTGATGACACAGCACAGCAGCGCTAATTTTATGCCCAAGCCCAGATAGATCGCCGCCGCTATGACATACAGCAGCATACCGATACCGCTGATAAGAATACTCACCAGTGCTTTCACGTTCAATTGTGCCATATAGGACAGGGGAATATATTTCATGAAGGCAAAATGCTTGCCTTCACGGGTAATAGCGGAAGAAGCAATACAATTGGCCGCCGTTACCAGCACCGATACCGCCGAAACACCCAACACGAAAATCAGAATCGTTTCTTCCCTGCCGTGATGGATATTATACAGGAAGGATTCAAGGAAATTCGTTTTGCCCTGCAAAACATAGATCAGGTATAAAAACAGCGGCCAGATCAGATTGATGAGGACACAGTTCATAAAGTACGCCGGTGTACGGAACAACAGCCGGAATTCCTTTTTCAGATAGGTTACACACGGTCGGCGCTGACGCAGACCGGATAATGATTTCTGTAAATCCTTGCGTTTGCCGGAGGCGCTGCGGCTGACATCGGCGGCTGTCGGCAGATAAATTGCCTCGGCAATCAACAGGAACAGTCCCACCGCCGCCACATTGATACCGATATAGAATAACAGGTTAACAGCCGTATTGCACACCATCGCCGTGGTGACCAGATGAACGTGCGGGAAGAGGATATTCAATACCGCTAACAGGGTATTATGCGGGTCGGACAGTGCCGTAATCAGATGTTCGGCATCCAGACCGCCGCCGGCGGATACGGCGATAATCAGCGCAATAATTACCCCGAATGTCAGAAAGCCCGTCAGCTTATTTACCGTGTCTTTATTCTTGATAAAGCCGGTCAACAGCATGACCAGCATACAGATGATAGCACAATACGCCAGCGGTACAATGGGCAGTGTCAGCGTGGCAAAAATGGCAATCAGCCACGCATAAAACGGCAGTCCGGCCGCTAAGATATATCCGACATACACGGCAATAATCAGGATAAACTCCATGAAACTCTCGCTGATGAGCGCCGCCGTGAATTTCGAGGCGATAATCTGAAATGGCCGCAGCGGTAACGGCAGCAGATTTTCGATATCACCCGAAAAGTAGAACACGCTGAAGATGACATTCAGCCCGAAGATAAACGAAAATACCGACAAAATCTGTAAAAACAATTCCGCCGCATTCTGTCTGGCACCGGTCGGCAGCAGTTTATCGGTCAGCCAGTAAATAATCACGCCGACAAAAAACGCCATCGGCAGCATAATGCCGAAAACGGCAATAAATGCCATCACACGGGTGAAAATCTTTTTGCGGTTCTTTTCCTCGGCTGTCGGTTCTACGGCGGCAATCAATGCCTTGACTAATTTGAAGTAAATACTCATTTTTCCGTCAACTCCAAAAAGATTTCTTCGAGGGAGCCGTTCTGATTTTTCGCTTCCAGCTCTTCTAATTTGCCGTCAAACAGCAGATGTCCCTTTTTGATGATAATGACCTTGTCGCACAGCTTTTCCGCTACTTCTAACACATGGGTCGAGAAAAAGACCGTATTGCCTGCTTTGGCGTGTTCACGCATCATCTGTTTGAGTTCAAAGGCCGATTTCGGGTCAAGGCCGACCATCGGTTCATCGAGAATCCATACCGGCGGATTGTGCATCAATGCCGCCACGACCATAATTTTCTGCCGCATACCGTGAGAATAACTCATCATCGGAGAGGACAGGGCTTCTGTCAGTTCAAACCGTTCCGCTAAAGTGCTGATGCGTTCCCGCCGCTTGTCTGTCGGCACATGATAAATATCCCCGATCAGGTCAAGAAATTCCGTGCCCTTCAGCCGCAGGAACATATCCGGACTGTCTGCAATATAGCCGATGGATTCCTTCGCCTTGATAGGTTCCTTGCGTACATTGAAGCCGTTGACCGTGATCTTTCCCACATCCGCTTTGATAATGCCGGTAATCAATTTCATAGTGGTTGTCTTGCCGGAACCGTTCGGGCCGATGAAGCCCACGATTTCGCCGCCTTTCACCTCGAAACTGATATCATCCACCGCCCGTACCGTCTTATTGTAGGTTTTGGTGACATTTTCTAACTTTATCATGGTAAATACCCTCTTTTTTTATGTAATATTTAGTGTAATACTACCATATTTTGCGCTGTTTGGCAAGTATTTATAGCAATTTTGCTTTCGCTGACAAAAAAACAGGCACCGGCGGAGGCGGTACGCATCCTTCACTGGTTTCTTCCGTCCGTTATGGATTGGCTTGACAGAAAAGCCGGCTTTTCTTATAATGAGAGTATCATTCTGTTACAGAGAGGAAGTTCAGGATAACGATGAATCAGGAAACCATGCTATACCTTTACCACAAAATGTCCGGTATGATCGAGGAAAGACGCAACGGACGAACAATTGTTCTGTTGGGAGATTCTGAAAGTTACCGCACGTTCTTAAAGGAAAAATACGGACAAGAGGAAGTCATGCTTCTTACCACCATCAAGAAAAAAGCCAGCGATAAGGTCGTTTATATCGGGGATATCCGTCATCAGAACGACAAATACTTTATTGTTGTGCCCCGTATCAAAAAAACACTGGATTTGCAGTTAAAACTCCATTCCTTTGGCTATACCGATTTTGAGGACTGTTTTTTTATCAACCACGATAAAATATCACTGGATACCTATGTGGATGATTATACCGACGAGTATGGCAACCATATCCATGCGCCGTCCTGTCAGGTCATTCTGGAAGAATATACCTGCGGTGTGACGGTGGATGTTGACCCGAGCTGTCGTTTTGAAGAAAACAGTCTGATTGTTGCCAAAACCTTTGGCGGCGCTCATGTCCGTATCGGCAAAAACTGCGTTTTCGAGGAAAATGTTACCCTTACCGTGTTTGGCGATGCGGATGTGACCATCGGAGAGAATACCACGTTTGTCAGAGATACCGAAATCATTGTGCTGGGCGGTATGACATTATCCATCGGCAAGGACTGCCTGTTTTCCTTTGAAATCAAAATTTACTGCGGTGACGGCCATGCTATTTTTGACCTGCATACCCGTGAACGCCTGAATCCGCAGATTAAGAACCATCCGAAGAATATTATTTCCATCGGCGACCATGTATGGGTCGGTATGCGGAGTATTCTGCTCAATAAAACGACCATCGGTTCTTCCAGTATTGTAGGAGCCGGCGCTATCGTCAAGGGCGACTATCCCAACAACTGTATCATAGCCGGTACACCGGCGCAGATTATCCGCAGGGATATCACCTGGTCAAAGGATTCTCTCGCCAATACGCCCGATGCGATTCCCGAAGAATATCTCACGTTTACCCGGCCGGAATAATGTACAATGTGCAATGTGCAATTAGCAATGTGCAATTAGCAATGTGCAATGTGCAATGTGCAATGTACCATGTACAATGAATCCGGTTTCATGTATGATAACGACTCCCAGTGGTTATACTAAAACAGCGGACACAAATCCTTGCTGTCAGGGCAGGAAATGAGAACGGGAACGGCGGTGCGTCCGTCTGATCAGGCGGCGGTGCGGTTCCCTTGTCCGTACTATAACGGGAGGAGATCGTTGAATGACCAGTAAAGAATTGCTCTATGTAGAAGACGCTCTCGGTCATGAGCAGTATTTTCAGACGAAATGCTATGAAACGATGCAGCAGCTGCAGGACCCCGAACTGAAAAATTTCGTGGGACAGCTCCAGCAGGCACACCAGACTTTGTTCCGTAACTTTTACGGCTTGCTTTAAGGAGGAATCGTTATGGATGACAGAAATCTGATGGAAAATATGCTCCTGCTGGAAAAAGGTGTTTGTGACCTGATGATGCACGGTGCGATTGAATCCTCATGTCCGGACGTACACCAGACTTTTTCCAGTGCCCTCACTTCGTCCCTCAATATGCAGTCACAGATTCACGACCAGATGCAGGCCAGAGGATGGTGTACCCCTGATACCGTTGAACAGCAGAAACTCAATGCTGTCAAAATGAAATACCAGGGATAAACAATGTACAATGTGCGATGTACAATGTACAATGATTTGATGTGACAGCCGAAACAACCAAAGAACCCGTGTTTTTCTGGCAGGAACACGGGTTCTTTTAAGGAATTATCCGAAAATTTACAGATATGCCCTGTGGCTTTATATCTGCATTTTTCAATATTGGTATATGTTCTTCAAACGCTTAAGTTGTGGACAGTGATATAAAAAGAGGTGATATCTGCTATGAGAAAAAGTATCTTTATCAGTAGTTTGCTGTCGGTGATGATTGCCGCCGGTGCTGTAGTGCAGACAGCCGTTTATCCGGTTGGTGCCGTTGCCGGTACGGAAACAGAAACCGATATGTCTTTCCTGACTTTGAGTGAAACAGAGAATGATGCCGATGCCGCAGAGGATGATGCCGCCCTGTCCTTTATCTGGGACAGAAGCGATGAAAACGGCATTACGCTTTCCGTTAGTGAGAATGTCCGTATAGCCGTTCTCAAGGAAGGATATCACTTGATGGCTGCCAGTGTGATTAACAGTGATTTTTCTGTCGCAGACGGAACGGCCGTGATTGGTGCGGATATTTTAAATAGGTTGTCCGATGGTGTGCATGAACTGTCACTGGTATCGCTCAACGAAACCGTTTCTTTTGAACTGACCGTTACCGATACAGAGGGTATCGGACAACAGAAACCGGACTTTGCGCTGACAGCGGATATTTCCTATATCACTTGGGATAAGGGTGTCCCTCAGAATATCACGATCCATACGAATTCTCAATCCGGTACATTTTCCCTGTATGAGGAAAAGGAATTGCTGTCCGGCAGTCTGCTCCAAAACAATCTTACTGTCGAAAACGGAACGATTACACTCAACAGCGAACTGTTCAGCCGTCTGCCCGTGGGGGAGCATACCCTTTCCCTGCATTTAGAGGATGGCATCCTGCCACTGCATCTGACGATTACCAGCCATGTATCTTCTTCCGCTGAACCGGAGAATGATCCATCATCAGAAGTAAGCACGACAGAAACCGAAACTTCTTCGCCGTTGATTACCGGCACGCTGGAATTTGTCTGGGACAGAAGCAGTGAGGACGGCATTACGCTTTCAACTGTCACGCTGTCGAAAAACTTTTCCCTGTATAACGGCTATCATCTGTTAGGCAACAGCCTGTTTCATCGGGACGATATGAAGATCAGTGACGGTATCCTTACGATTGGCGCCGATATTCTCCGCCAGCTCGCCGTTGGTACCCATACGCTTACCTTATCCCTGAAGGAAGGAAAGGTAACCATTACCGTAACCATTACCGATGAACAAGGTGAAGCCGGTGAGGAAAGTTTCCTGCTGACCGCCGATGAAACCGACTTTACCTGGGACAAAGCACAATTGCTCGGCATTACGGTCAAGACCAATTCCCGTTCCCATAGCGTGGCACTGCTCAAGGATGGTCAGATGCTTGCCGATAAGAATAACCTGAACGCCTATATTCTTTTAGGACGGGTAGGCATTACCGCCAAAATTCTCCGTGAACTGGACGAAGGCGATAACGAACTGACCCTTCAGACAGAGGACGGTAGTCTGCCGATTCATGTATACGTTACCGATAAAAAACACCATCAAATTACAGCCGATCAGACGGCTTTCACATGGGACAGAAACAGCAAAAAGGATATTTCCTTTGTAACGGATTCCACATCGGACAGCGTATCGGTACGCCGTACCGGAAAATTATTCAGCACCGCCCATGCAGACGACATTACGCTCCGCAATGGCGTGGTTACGCTGAAAGCGGCTTATCTTGCCACGCTGTATGACGGTCAGAATAAACTCAAGCTGACCTTTGAGGACGGTACACTGACCGTTACGGTCAAGGTAACAGGTACCGGTACAGGTGCCGGCACAACGACCGTCACCCCCGGCCAGAACAGCGCTTCCCACAGCAGTTATTCGTTTGACCCGAATCACAGCAACAGTATCAGTGATCTGCCCCGTACCGGTGATGTCACACCGGCGGCTGTTACAGCAGCAGTGCTGCTGTCCGCCGCTGTAGTCGCTCTCTTATCCATACGCAAAAAGCGCCGTTCACGCTGATGGCGGTATACGCTTCCGTGAGGATATTTCCCTGACATGACGAAAGGCTCCCGATCAGCGGGAGCCTTTTTGTGTGCCTTGATAGGTGCATGACTTTTAGCCGAGCGTTTCTCCGATCTGACAGCTTTTCAGAGCGGCAAGGGCGGCTTCATGCAGAGCCGGCGTTACGCCTGCACAACAGGACGCATCTACGGCAATCGGTACTTCCGGAAAATGCGCTTTGAGCAGCAGGGCATTGGAAATCACGCAGATATCGGTGCAAAGGCCGATCAGTTCAATGGTGAAATCATCACCGGCGGCGGCTTTTTTCATCAGACCGGGCAGTTCCACCGAACCGAAGGTGTATTTTTCGACCGGCGTATAACTTTTGGCAGACAATGCCTGTGCCACCCGTTGATCTAACTGCCAGCCCTCGGTGCCCTTGATACAATGCGGTACGGGCAGTTTGCGGCCTTCGGCGGTTTCCATATAATTCTCAAAGTGGGTATCATAAGTGGCGAAAATTTCGCCGTCAAAGCCTTCGATCTTCTTCACAACATTCGGCACAATGGCAACCGCTTCCGGTGTGCCAAGACTGCCGTCAACAAAATCTTTCTGCATATCAACGACTACTAAAAAATGTTTCATGACAATTTCTCCTTGTATGGATGTTTCAGAAAAGGGTTATGTACGGTGGTAAACAATCCGATGTAAAGTATCGGTCAGGGGGAAAGTCCTTCCCGTTCCCGTTTCTTGGCTTTTATCATATAGTTAAGTCCGCCAATGCCGAAGAACAGTCCCATGACAATCGGTATAATAGAGCCGATACTGTTCCAGATCAAGTTCCCTTTATGGGGGGCAGGACGGCAGTCACCGGGATTATTGGGGTCAATATAAAGCGTATAAGTCGTTCCGATACGGTTGGTGTTCGATACCTGATATTCGCCCCTTCGGTAGGTGGTATCGCCATAAGTGTATTCTACCGTAGCATAGTACAGAGTCGAGGTGCTTTTGTGTTTGCCGGTGCTGGTATGCCGCTGTGTTCTCACGCTGACGATGGTCGTCTGGATGGGAATAGCTTTCTCCTGGAATTGTGCCAATGGGATATAATTCAGGAGTGTGATGAGAATGGGAATAGCACCAACTAAGGTAATACCGATACCGATTATGAAGAACATCAAACCCTGTTTATAGGTCAAAGGCTTTTTTTCCTTTGGCGCAGAGGGACTGCCGGTCGGAACAACTACCGTACTGTTGGCAAAGGTGCTGTTCACGGGAGCAGGAGAGGTGAGAGGCAGTGTGTGTGCGGTTTCATATTGCTGACGGCTGATTTCAAATTCCCTCTTATAGACCGTCCGCATGGCATCCTTTTTATAATAGCGCTTGTGATAGGGATTTTTGAGGAACCATATCAGACGGATGAGCAGGAACAGGAAAATCGCACCAGTGATAATGATAAAGCCCCAGAAAATCGTTGGGATAGTGTCATTGACATTTTGGACAGAGGGAATGGACGATTGGGGATGCGTAGGGTCATTGGGAGAAACATAGACTCTGATATAAGTTCCTTCCTCCGCCTTTTTTGTCAAAGGCACTTCTGCCGAAGTGTATTCCTGTCCGTTAAGTGTATAGGTAAGGATAGCGTAATAGCTGTCGGCACGTCCCGTATTGATATAGGTGTTCACTTTGGTGATCTGTGCATTAACGGGCTGTGCGGTAGAGGCGAAACGGCTCTTGTCGTTATCGTTTGTTTTGGTGGCGATAAGGCTCACATACAAAATGCTCCCTAAAAAAACGGCTATAACCACGAACAGTATCAAATCTTTTATGCGCTGTGCCCGTTTTCGTTTCGTGGCCTGCTGATCGGGTACATAGTCCTCTGCCGTAATAGAGTGCAGAGGGGCTGTGGTGTTATAGGTCGTATGCTCAGGCGGATAGCGTGAATCGTAAGGCATAGTCAGGCTCCTTGTCTATGATGAGATTAATTCTATTATAGCACACTTTTTGCCGGAAAACTTGACAAACCTTTTCGTGTCAAACTGTACAAATGCTATAAAGACAGGTGTTATACAGAGTGTATTATATACTGACAGTAATATAAATGGGGTGCTGTGACGAATTATACAAAGTGTAATACAAGATTATACGGATAGTATATATACAAAGCGTATATATACACTGTATAATACAAACGGTATTTACCTTGCGGCGGGAAATATTACGGTTAGTATAATATACGGAACGTAATATTCCTATGGAATAAGACCGCCTACAGAAAATATCTGTAGGCGGCCGTGCAGGGATACTTTAGTTTTTGCTGAAATCGGTCAGAATCAGTTCTTTGTTATGTTCCAGCGCCCATGTGATATTCCATTCACTGGAGAATAACAGCAGATGTTTGCCTTTCAAATCCTGAATACGTTTGGTATCAGAGGTAAGGTTGAGTTTTTTGGGGTCAAGTCCCTCGTTGTCAATCCAGCGAATCAGTTCATAGGGCATATTCTCTAAGATGATATCGACGTTGTATTCATTCTTCAGGCGGTATTCCAGTACCTCAAACTGCAGTACGCCGACCACGCCGACAATGACTTCTTCCATACCGCCGCCTAAATTCTGGAAAATCTGAATAGCGCCTTCCTGTGCGATCTGGGTAATACCTTTGACGAACTGCTTGCGCTTCATGGTATCTTTCAGACGTACCTGTGCGAAATGCTCCGGCGCAAAGGTGGGGATACCTTCAAAGCGTACCTTTTTGGACGGCGCACAAACCGTATCACCGATGGAGAAAATACCCGGGTCGAATACGCCGATAATATCACCGGCATAGGCTTCTTCAATCACCTCTCTGTTCTGAGCAAAAGAAAAAGGAGCCGTGCATATGGACCGTCCGTTCTTTATCGGCAACAGAAAACGATTCTATCTATCACGGAATCGCGGTGGGCACCATCGTCTCGCCTGAGTCCGGAAGCAACCGTGACGTGCGCATTCTGGGCAAAGGCGGCGTTGTCATTTTCAGGAAATCTGCTAAGAAGGGTTCCACGCCGAAATTAGTCAGCGCCGATCCAAAGAAAACCGGTGTGAGTTTACCGTGACGGACAGCGTCTAAATCCAGTTCATCGCCGGCACCCTCTAACAATTCGATGTCATCCCGCAGGGTCTGCGCTAAGGTATCGCCTAACTTTTCGTCTAAATCGGGGTCATCTGCCGTCAGCTTATTGGTTTCTACTTCCCGTTGACCGTTATTAGCGGTGAAGGCTAAAATTTCTTTGGTGGCGAATTCATAAACGCCTTTGAATTCCTTGCCGCAGCCGATCGGCCAGTTCATCGGACAGGTATGAATGCCGAGCACTTCTTCGATATCTTCCAAAAGGTCATAAGGGCTTTTGGCTTCCCTGTCCATTTTGTTGATGAATGTAAAAATCGGGATATCCCGCAGCAGACAGACCTTGAAAAGCTTACGGGTCTGCGCTTCAACACCTTTGGAAGCATCAATGACCATGACGGCAGAATCCGCCGCCATGAGGGTACGGTAGGTATCCTCCGAGAAATCCTGATGTCCGGGGGTGTCGATGATATTGACGCAGTAGCCGTCATAATTGAACTGCATAACAGACGAGGTAACGGAAATACCTCTTTGCTTTTCGATATCCATCCAGTCGGATACGGCGTGTTTATCGGTTTTTTTTCCCTTGACAGAGCCGGCTAACTGAATCGTTCCGGTATAGAGCAGCAGTTTTTCGGTCAGGGTCGTTTTACCGGCGTCAGGGTGCGAAATAATCGCAAAGGTCCTTCTTTTTTCTATCAATTCTCTGTTATTGTTCGCCAAGTTTCTTCCTCCATCACTGATATCTGTTTTTTTACTCCGAATACCTATTGTACCGCAAACGGCCGTAATAATCAAGCGTTTCCTGTAATTATACGATTTGTATATATCAGCATATACGAATCGTATATAAAAACTTTTCCGAAAGTGCTTGACATTTTCCGGTGTCTGTGGTAATATTATAAAGTCGTCAGGAACGACACATAAATGAATAGTTGGTGTTGATGACGTTGAGGGTTCACCCGTTCCCATGCCGAACACGGAAGTTAAGCTCAATGGTGCCGAAGATACTTGATTGGTGACGATCTGGAAAAATAGGAAGATGCCAACACAAAAGCCACTCCATGCGAGTGGCTTTTTTCTATGCCGGAATATCCTTATCAAAATACAAACCGTTCAGAACGAAAGTCGTCTGAACGGTTTGTTGGTTTTTCTCAGAAATTCGAGCCGGCCATGCCCCAGTATTCAATCTCACTGTATTTGACATAAATGCGTCCCGGTGTAATTCCCAGTACAGTGGAAAGAATTTCCGTCAGTCTGGCGGTCAGGGCATCATAGGAAGCGGCGGAAGCTCTGCCGTATAAGCTGACCTCTGCGATAGCGGCAGGACTGTCACTGCCTTTGAACCATAACTTGCCGTTGTCTTCAAAGTTCAGCATGAGCCACGACTCACTTTTGCCGATCAGGGCAATTGCTTTGCCGAACTGCGTTTTCAGGGTTTGTTCCTGTTCTTGGGAGATACTGACATTGACCTTCGTGTTAATAAATGGCATGGGTTATCATCCTTTCCTGCGTTGTCGTTTGCCTTTCGTGTTATGAACTATAAATGAGCAAATTTCTAATGCTTTCGTCAGACTGCACAAACCCTTCCGTCAAAAATCAACCATTTTAATGGTTGATTTTTGCCACCTCCCCTA
>ONYQ01000111.1:0-5515 GCA_900322145.1 uncultured Eubacteriales bacterium | reverse complement strand
AACGTTTCCTGCCTCCCCTTCAGGGGAGGTGCCGAGCGTTAGCGAGGCGGAGGGGTTCTTGTTTTTGTGCAATTTTCAAATTTGCTCATTTATAGTTATGAATTTTCGGTAGTATCGGAGTATAACAGGGAGTTGCGGACGGCCTGCATACGGGCATCCAGTGCGGCGCTGGCATTGGCGCAGTCAATCAATTCCTGAGAAAGGGTTTCCAGTGTTTCCGGCGGCAGGTTCTTCTTGTATTTGAGCTTGTGTTCCAGACTCGCCCAGAAATCCATAGCGATGGTACGGAGCTGTACCTCGACCTTGACATTACGCTTTTCATTTTCAAGGAAAATCGGTACCGAAATAATCAGGTGCAGACTGCGGTAACCGCTGGGCTTGGGATGCTGGATATAATCCTTGCGGCTGATAAGGGTAACGTCATCCTGCTGTAAAAGACAGTTAGCCAGCCGGTAAATATCATCCTGAAAGGCGCAGATCACCCGCACACCGGCAATATCATTGATATGTTCCTCAATGGATTCAATAGTACGGGGGATATTTTTCCGGATGACCTTGCGGATAATGCTGTCATAGTCTTTCACACGGCTCTTGATGGATTCAATCGGGTTGCCGTCATAGATCAGGGAAAATTGCTCGTTGAGTACCTTGAATTTCGTTTCCACCTGCATAATGGCACAGCTGTAATTCGCAAAAAACTGCTCTACCGGCAGGAGCTGTTCCTGTACGATATCAAGGAGCTGTTCTTCATCGAAATGAAGCTGTTGTGTGAATTTTACCAGTTCCATAGCGACCTTTTCGGGCTGCTGAAGAAATTCTTCGGTTATAGATTCGTTTGACACCGTTTCATCATCTCCTTTTTGGGGAGGACATACGGCTCATTCTACTGAAAGTACCGTATAGTCCTTATCTTCTACTGCTTTTTTGAGTACAGCGTTGTCAACATCCTTCGAGAGGGTGACAACGGCACGGTTTTCTTCGTGGCTGACAGCGGCACTTTCTACACCGTCAAGGGATTCGAGCGCCTTTTTGACGGCGGCTTCACAGTGCTGGCACATCATACCTTCGATCTTCATGGTTTTTGTCATGGAAATAACCTCCTTTGTAGTATTTTTAGCCGTGAGTGCGGCAAGATATTCCGGTGTAATGGCAGAGGGACGTTTTTTATCGTGCCGTGTCTCATGCAGGCGGCAGCGGTTCAGGCGCAGCGCATTGGTAATTACAAATACACTCGAAAGACTCATCGCAGCGGCCCCGAACATGGGCTGCATCGTCCAGCCGAACGGCGCATAAACACCGGCGGCCAACGGAATGAGCAGTACATTGTAAAACAACGCCCAGAACAGATTTTCCTTGATATTGCGATAGGTCTGGCGGGACAGCCGTACAGCGGCCGCCACATCTGACAGACGACTTTTCATCAGTACGACATCAGCAGCTTCAATGGCGACATCCGTTCCGGCACCAATTGCCATGCCAATAGCGGCACCCGTGAGAGCCGGTGCATCGTTAATGCCGTCACCGACCATAATGACATGACCTTTTTCGGATAACTGCTGTATGACAGCGCCCTTTTCTTCCGGTCTGACTTCGGACAATACCGCATCCACACCGGCCTGTTGACCAATAACAGCGGCGGTGCCGGCATTATCACCGGTCAGCATGATAACCGGCAGCCCCATATTTTGCAGGGCATGGATGGCCGTGGCGGAATCTTCCTTGATGGTATCGGCGGCGGCGATCAGTCCGAGCATTTTTCCGGCTTTGGCGAAAAGTACAGGGCTTTTGCCTTCTTTCGCCAGAGCGGCGGCTTGTGCCACTGTCACGGACGGACAATCAATGGGCTGTTGCTGCAGAAAGGCAAGGCTGCCGCCGATGATTGCCTCTGCACCGAGCTGCGCACGGACACCGCTTCCCGTACAGGTCACAAAATCCTGTGTCGGCAGAATAGCTACAGACTGTTGTTCGGCATAGGCAACAATCGCCTTTGCTAAGGGATGTTCGCTTTTATATTCCAAAGAAGCGGCGGTTTGCAGCAAGTCTGTTTCCGTGATGCCTTCGGCGGGGAAAATATCCGTGACGACCGGCTGACCGTGAGTAATCGTGCCGGTTTTATCGAGAACGACCATATCCGCCTGACCTGTTTCCTGTAAGGCACGGGCGGTTTTGAAAAGGATACCGTTTTTAGCGCCGACACCATTACCGACCATAATGGCAACAGGTGTGGCTAATCCTAAAGCACAGGGACAGGATACGACTAAAACGCAAATACCTCTGGCGAGTGCCGTACCGAAAGGCGCACCGCACAGCAGCCATATTATCACCGACAGCAAGGCGATAGCCATGACCGCCGGTACAAATATCAGCGAAATACGGTCGGCTAATTGGGCAACAGGGGCTTTCGTGGCGGCGGCTTCATTGACTAAGGCAATAATTTCCGAAAGGGTGGTGTCCTGACCGACACGCACGGCTTCACATTGCAGATAGCCGGAACGGTTGATTGTGGCAGAGGTTACCGTATCACCGACCTTTTTATCTATCGGCATACTTTCACCTGTCAGCGCCGATTCATCCACAGCGCCTTCGCCCACCTGTACGATACCGTCAACGGGAATCGCTTCGCCTGCCCGCACGATAAAAATATCGCCTTTTTTCACGGCATCGACCGGTACGGTGATTTCCTGCCCATCCTGTAATAAAGTGGCCGTTTTCGGCGCTAAGTTCATCAGACTTTTCAGCGCATTGGTCGTGCGGCCTTTGGCACGGGCTTCTAAGGTCTTGCCTACGGTGATGAGGGTGAGAATCATGCCGGCGGATTCAAAATAAAATTCATGCTGTAAATGCCGGGCATAGTCCTGCTGACCGTTTTGCACCGCTGCCGTCATCATGAACAGCATCACGGTACTATAGAGGAACGAAGCGGCGGCGCCCATTGCAATCAGGGTATCCATATTCGGGGAACGGTGCCATAAGCCACGAAAGCCCCGAATGAAAAAGGATTGATTGATGACTAAGATGATACCGGACAGCAAAAGCTGTACCAGTCCGAGTGCCACGGGATTACCGTCCAGAAATGGCGGCAGAGGAAAGCCGAACATTCCGGCACCCATTGAAAAATACAGCAGTGTCAGCAGGAACACAACGGAACCCCACAGACGTTTCCGGAGAGCAGGTGTGACGGTATCACGCAAGGCATCTTCATCGGGCATCGGGCGTTGTGCGCCGTTGGCAGGGGATGTTTTCGGTATGGCGCCATAACCGGCTTTTTCAACGGCATCAATCACGGCGGATTCGCTGACATTGCCCTCTACGCCCATAGAATTGGTCAGCAGACTGACCGAGCAGTCCGTTACGCCGTCCAATTGACGGACGGCCTTTTCTACTCTGGCCTGACAAGCCGCACAGCTCATGCCGGTTACCTGATACTGTTTCATACATGATCCTTTCGCAGAGTGGAATTTTTGCGGATAGTACACGAACACAGCCGGAAGCTGTGTTCGCAGATAATCGTAATTCGTATGAAAGGGGGTTATGCTGTTGCGGAAGCGGTACTTTCTGTAGAAGCAGTGCTTTCTGCAGAGGCGGTACTTTCGGTAGAAGCGGCACTTTCGGCAGAAGCAGTGCTGGATGTCACGGAGCTTTCGTCATAGGTGATAGCGGAAGTTTCCTTGACCTCTGCTTCGCTGATGGTGGCAAGCACCTCATCTACAAATTCAACCGTATATTTTTCTGCAAATGTCTGGTACTCTTCCTGAAAATCCGTTTTACGCATGACGGTGTCAACAGAAAGCTGCCAGGCGGGGGAACTGTCACTGACAAAGTACATGATATGATAGCCGTAGGTTGTTTTGACAATGCCGGTATCACCGGGCTTTCTGCTGCTGTCAAACAGCCAGTCATTGAATTCGGGTACCATTGTGCCGCTGGTTACATCCGTATACAATCCGCCGTTTTCTTTGGAGCCGGTATCATCGCTGAACTGCTTGGCCAGTGCCGCAAAGGATTCTTCTGTTTTGTCGCCGGCTTTCCAGGTATCATAGACCTGATTGGCCATTTTGAGAGCGGCAGCAGCAGCGTCTTCATCCGTAGCGGTGGCATCGGATTTATACGAAGCAGGGGTAAAAAGAATATGACGGACATTTTTCGTTACCGTTTCATCACGGTAAGCGGTTTTGGTGATCATCAGCACCGTATAGGAATTGGCATTTTCAATGACCGTGGTATCACGGGTCTTGCGGGATTCATCAAAAAGCCATTTGCCGGCATTGGAGGTAACTTCATAGGCGTATTTCTCATAGGCACACTTTTCTACCTCTGTTTCAATGGCTTCCTTCAGTTCCTGTTCCGTTAAGGTATGGTCGGCGGATGCGGTTACGAGTTCCGGATTTTTCGTAAGATAGTCACGAACATAGCTTTTGAATTCCGTAGCGGTCTTGCACTGGGCAAGGTTATCGGCATACGCTTTTGCCTTTTCACGGGCGGCTTTCTGGGCGGCTTCATCGGTAGAAGTTTCAGAACCGGAGGCATAGCTGAAATTGTACTGGATGAAATCCGCATACTGATAGCTGGTTTTGTTTTCCTCGAAATACTTCTCATAGTCCTCATCGGTATAGGAATAGCCGTTATATACCTGGAGGTAATACTTATTGGTCAGTGTCGTCAGTTTGGCGTATTCACGGATGATATCCTCGGTGATGCCGTCACCGAACAGGGCATGGATATATTCCTCAAAGGTCATGTTGACCGATTCGGCAGAGGATTTGATATTCTGAACCGTTTGTTCAACGGTTTCCAGATCGGCTTCTTCCAGTTCCACACCGGCGGCTTTAGCGGCTTCGCTCAGTACCAGTACCTGCTGCAGATAGCGTTTGGTTTCGTCCATGAACACATCGAACCAGGTAATGCCGGCTTCCTCATTATAATATTGATCCTTTAGTTTCTTGGTAACATCCAGTCCCTGAAAAGCGGCATATTCCCGGCGCTGACTATAAGTGTTATTAAAAAGGAAGTATGCAATCGGCTTGGGGATAGAAAAGTTTTCGGATTTAGCGGCAATGGCATCGGCAGATACAGGATTGGTATCGGTGGAAACCACAGACGAACTGCCGGTATTGGAGCTATTGGTATTGTTGTTATCGGAAGAGCCGCAGCCGGAAAGGGAAGAAGTAAGCAGCAGGGCGGCCGTTACGGCAAGGATCATCAATCGTTTTTTTGACATATTATTAACATCTCCTGACATTTTCAAGTGGCATCTGTTCCTCAACAAATGCGTGGGTTGTATGACGTTGCAATATTACCTTGTGCATAGGCGAAGGCTTTTTTTTGAAGGCTTCATCGTTGTTTTGGTTTTTCCGCATGACAGCGGCATCTCATTGTTTCATACAATGCTATAAATGATCAAATTTGAAAATTGCATAAAAACAAGAACCCCTCCGCCTCGCTAACGCTCGGCACCTCCCCTGAAGGGGAGGCAGGAAACGTTTCAAAAGCCTCCCCTTTAGGGGAGGTGGCAAAA
>ONYQ01000112.1 GCA_900322145.1 uncultured Eubacteriales bacterium | reverse complement strand
CCTTACAGCATATTTCCAACCTGTATTATTCTCCGTTACAGACAGAGGTTGCCAAGAAATTGTGCAGTCTGGCGGATATGAAAAAAGTATTCCTGTGCAATTCCGGCGCAGAAGCTAATGAATGTGCTATCAAGGTGGCCAGAAAGTACAGCTTTGATAAATACGGCGGCGGCCGTCAGAAAATTGTAACACTGGTTAATTCCTTCCACGGCAGAACCGTCACCACATTGGCGGCGACCGGACAGGACGTTTTCCATAACTACTTTTTCCCGTTCACAGAGGGCTTTGCCTATGCGAAGGCCAATGACATTGACGACTTGAAAGCCGCTGTCACGGATGACGTTTGTGCGGTACTGATCGAACTGATTCAGGGCGAAGGCGGTGTTATGCCCTTAGATAAGGACTTTGTACAGGCTGTTGCGGCGCTTTGTCAGGAAAAAGATATCCTGCTGATGGTTGACGAGGTACAGACCGGCATTTCCAGAACCGGACATTTCTTCTGCTATCAGGGTTACGGCTTACAGCCGGATGTTGTCACAGCCGCTAAAGGATTGGGCGGCGGTCTGCCGATTGGTGCTTGTCTGTGCAGTGACAAGACCGCAGAGGTATTTGTCCCCGGTACACACGGCACGACCTTCGGCGGCAATCCGATTGCCTGTGCCGCCGCTAAAGAGGTATTGTCCAGAGTAGCGGAACCGGCCTTTTTACAGGAAGTCAGCGAAAAAGGCGCTTATATCCGTGAAAAATTAGCGTCCATCGGCAATGTCAAAGAGGTAAGAGGACAGGGCATGATGATCGGTATCGTCACCGAAAAGGATAATGCCAAGGAAATGGCCGGCAAATGTCTGGAAAACGGTCTGCTGATTCTCACCGCCAAGAATTTGCTGAGAATGCTGCCGCCGCTGACGATTACCTATGAAGAAATCGATAAAGGATTAGCAATCCTGAAAAATACAATGGAGGCGTAAACATGAAACACTTATTGAAAATGCTTGACCTGAGCAGTGAGGAAGTCGTTTCCATCCTCAATTTAGCTGACCAGCTCAAGTATGAGCAGAAACACGGTATTCCGCACAAGCTGTTGGAAGGAAAATCCCTCGGCCTGATTTTTGAGAAGGCTTCGACCCGTACCAGAGTTTCATTTGAAGTCGGTATGTATCAGCTCGGCGGACAGCCTATTTTCCTCTCCTCAAAGGATATGCAGATCGGCAGAGGAGAACCGGTACAGGATACCGCCAGAGTGCTGTCACGCTATCTGGACGGCATTATGATCCGTACCTTTGAACAGAACGAAGTAGAAGATTTAGCGAAGTACGGCAGTATTCCGATTATCAACGGTCTGACGGATTTCTGTCATCCCTGTCAGATTTTAGCCGACCTCATGACCATCCGTGAATTCAAGGGCAAGCTGGACGGCCTGAAAATGTGCTTCATCGGTGACGGCAACAACATGATGAATTCCCTCATCGTCGGCGCACTCAAAACCGGTATGTCCATAGCGGTAGCGTGTCCGGAAGGTTATGAACCGCATGAGGATGTACTGGCCTTTGCGAAGGAATACGGCGATAAGTTCCAGCTGTTCCGCACCCCGAAAGAGGCCGTTGTCGATGCCGATGTTGTTATCACGGACGTATGGGCTTCTATGGGACAGGAAGGCGAAGCCGAAAAGAGAAAGAAAGCCTTTGAGGGCTATCAGGTCAATGCCGAACTGATGGCACTGGCAAAACCCGATGCCATGGTACAGCATTGTCTGCCGGCGCACAGAGGGGAAGAAATCACCGAAGAAGTCTTTGAAGCACACGCCGATGAGATTTTCGAAGAGGCTGAAAACAGACTCCACGCTCAGAAGGCTGTCATGGTAAAATGCCTGACGGAGAATTAAACCGTATAGGATTTTGTGCAACGGAACAGTTTTGGCTGTTCCGTTTTGTGCATAAGTCATAATGGATATGATTTCAAAAAGCGGTAAAGTCATTTTTGTTAATTATTTAACTTGACCGCAGGCCTATTTCTATTGTAATATGATAGTGGCGTATAGACGCTTGATAAGCCACTTTTAATGCTATATTAAGGAAACGGAGAGATGAACATGGATACATCCGTATTTGAAAGCTATGAGTCCGAAGTACGTTCCTACTGCCGTCATTTTCCGACAGTATTCACCAAAGCCAAGGGCGCTTATTTCTATGATGAGGACGGCAGAAAGTATATTGACTTTTTCTGCGGTGCCGGTGCCGTTAACTATGGCCATAACAATCCCGAAATCAAGCAGAAGCTGATTGACTATCTGAATTCCGACGGCGTAATGCACGCCCTTGATATGTATACCGTTCCGAAAAGAGAGTTTATTGCCACGTTTGAGGAAAAAGTACTCCAACCTCGTGGACTGGAGTATAAAATTCAGTTCCCCGGCCCGACCGGTACCAATGCCAATGAAGCCGCTTTGAAGCTGGCTCGTAAATATACAGGCCGTCAGAATGTTTTTGCTTTCATGGGTGCTTTTCACGGCATGACACTCGGTTCACTGGCGCTGACAACGGATAAAGGCTCCCGTAAGGGTGCCGGCGTACCGCTGAATAACGTGACCTTTATTCCGGCACCGTATATGTTCCCGGAACTGGATACCATCGCTTATATGCAGCGTTTACTTGATGATGACCACAGCGGTATCGAGAAGCCGGCTGCCGTATTCCTTGAAACGATTCAGGCCGAAGGCGGTATCCATGTATTCAGCGTTGAATTTTTACAGGCGCTCCGTGAGTTCTGTACAAAGAATGAGATTCTCATGGTCGTGGATGATGTACAGGTCGGCTGCTGCCGCAGCGGTACTTTCTTCTCCTTTGAGAGAGCGGGTATCCAGCCGGATATCGTTACCATGTCCAAGTCTATCGGCGGTTATGGTCTGCCGTTGGCTGTTACTCTCATCAAGCCGTCCATTGACGTATGGACACCCGGCGAGCATAACGGCACTTTCAGAGGCAATCAGCTGGCTTTTGTAGCCGCTAAGGGCGGTCTGGAATATATGCTGTCCCATAAGGTCGAGGAACAGGTACAGAAAAAGTCTGCTCTCATCAAGGAATTCTTAGAGAAGGAAGTTATTTCACAGGACAGCCGTCTGCAATTGCGTGGTATCGGCATGATCTGGGGCGTTGAGTTTGAAAACATTCCGATTGTCGGTCTGGCTGATCGTGTTATCGAGCAGTGCTTCAGTCATGGCCTGATTATTGAAGGTGCCGGACGTAAGAATTCCGTTGTCAAGCTGATGCCGCCGCTGGTTATCAGTGAAGAGGATCTGCTGGCCGGTATGCAGATCATCAAGCAGTCCGTTCAGGAAGTATTGGCAACAATCTGACCGGCAAAAACAGACAAGTGACCATCAGGGAAATACTGTCAGCCTGTGTATGTCATGTTGGAACGAAGAAAGAAACCTCCCTACAGGTTCTTCATCGGTTTCGTTCCTTCTGATGACGGTATCGTGATACCGTTCTTGTCAGGCTGACAGTCTTAACCATCGGGGGAGAATAAGGATGAAGCTGAATTATTTGATGCGGATACTCGGCGGAGCCAGTTTCAAAAAGATGGGCGAAGCTATTGATGTCGTCCATAAAAAATCAGGCAAAAGCAAATTCACGACCTTTTTTGATATGATCGGCTGTACGATAAAATACGGTGCCGGCTATAATGACTATATTATCTTTGAATTTTATAAGATGAAGGGCAAGGAACGCAAAACCTACATGACCCGCATGAAAAACAAGCGGTTGATTTCGGAACTGAACGATGAAAAACTGGCGTACATCTTTGACGAAAAGAACGTCTTTGACAAGACCTTTGCCGAATTTACCGGCCGTGAAATTCACGATTTAGCGGATATTGATTATCCGGCCTTTGAAACATTTATCAAAGGGAAAGAGTATTTCTTTGCTAAACCTTATATCGGTGAAAGCGGTAAGGGAATTGAAAAGATCAAGGTGGCCGATTTTGCCACAACGGAAGAATTATACCGATATGTAACAGATCCCGCCAAGAATTTTGGCGTGATTGAAGAAGTGATTGTACAGCATCCGGATGCGGCACGCATCTATCCGTATTCTTTGAACTGCCTGCGTATTGTGACCCTTGTCAAGGACGGCAAACCGAATATTCTGTATGCGGTGTTCAAAATGGGCAATAACGGCAAGTTTGTGGACAATCTGGAAAACGGCGGTCTGGCCTGCGCCTTTGATTTGGACAAAGGCGAGATTATCGGTAAAGGTCATACTTCCGGTCTGGAACTGTATGATGCTCATCCGGCCACGGGTATTCCGTTTATCGGCTATAAACTGCCTTATATGGACGAGGTCAAAGCTTTGGTGAAAAAAGCGGCGCTGGTGGTACCATCCTTCGGGTATGTCGGATGGGATGTCTGCCTCACGCCGAATGGTCCCTTGATTGTAGAAGGCAATGATTTCCCTGCCTACGATTTTCCACAGCTTCCCGATGAGGGCAGACCACGCATTGGTCTCATTCCGAAAATTGAAGCCTGCGGGGTCAAAGTCCGGAAGTGAGAAGAATAATACAAGCGTGACGCTTGTTTACCTGCACGATCATATCATTGTTTCCCGAAAATCCTCTGAGAAATGCTCAGGGGATTTTTTTGTATGGCTGTCAGTATAAGTACATTCCTATCAGGCAACAATAACAGGGAAGAACGATAGGGAGTGAGTACATGGCGCAAAGAATCGGACAATATACAATAGCCCTTGACCAGCCGGTTATCATAAAGGAATCGGCTGGCGTATGCGGCACCAAGGAACGGGAAGGCCCTTTGGGAGAATACTTTGACATAGCCTTTCCGCACGATAAATTAGGACAGCCAACGTGGGAAAAAGCCGAAAGTACCCTTCAGACGATTGCGGTCAATACGCTGCTGCAAAAGGCGGTCTTACGCAACACGGATATCAACGTGATTTTCGCCGGTGATTTGCTGAACCAGTGCATTTCATCGACCTTTGGTCTGCGGGAATTGGGCATTCCCCTGCTCGGACAATACGGGGCGTGTTCGACGATGGCACAGACAATGGCTGTGGGGGCGGTGTTTATCGAATCGGGTGCGGCGGATAATGCGATTGCGGTGACATCCTCGCATTTTTGTTCGGCGGAAAAGCAGTACCGCCTGCCTCTTGAATACGGCGGACAGAGGACGCCCACGGCCCAGTGGACGGTCACGGGAGCCGGGGCGATCATCCTCACCGACGTCGGTCCCGGACCTTTTGTTACCACCGTTACAACGGGCATGATCCGTGACGCCGGTGTGACCGACGCCAACAACATGGGCGCCGCCATGGCGCCGGCGGCGTATGAGACCGTCAAGGCGCATTTTGAGGATACGGGTCGCGGTCCGGAGTATTACAGCGCCATCATCACCGGAGACCTGGGCAAAGTGGGCCACGAGATTTTTACGGAGCTGTTTTTGAAGGACGGAATC
>ONYQ01000113.1 GCA_900322145.1 uncultured Eubacteriales bacterium | reverse complement strand
TTCAGGGGAGGTGGCAAAAATCAACCATTAAAATGGTTGATTTTTGACGGAAGGGTTTGTGCAGTCTGACGAAAGCATTAGAAATTTGCTCATTTATAGGTGAAAAGATGGGGTTCATACCATATCCGCCCCGGCACATAACACAAAAGTTTTGATCAAACTTTTTCAAAAGTTTGCGGGGTCGAGGGGAAGAACCCCTCGTGGGGTTTGGGGCAAAGCCCCAACATTCGTGGGGGTTGGGGTGAAACCCCAACATTCACAAGAGAGGTGAGAATGTATGAAAGGAATCGGTGTTTCCGGCGGTATAGGTATCGGAAAGGTACTGCGGATCGAGGAACATTCCCTGACCTATACGCCTTATACAGTGACGGATACGGCGGCGGAAACGACCCGTTTTCATGAAGCCGTTGAGAAATTCTGCGATAATACCGCACAGCAGGCGGAAGCCCTGAAGGTATCCGCCGGTGAAAAAGAAGCCGAAATTATGCTCGGTCATATCAGCATTGTCAAGGATCCGTTTTTGCTGGGAGAAGTCGATAAGCTGATCGGCGGCGGACAATGCGCCGAGGCTTCTTTTGAAAGTATGTGCGATATGTTCATTTCGATCTTTGCGGCGGCTGAGGATGACGTAACACGGCAGAGAGCCGCTGATGTGCGTGACGTGAAAACGGGTGTTCTCAGTATCCTGTTAGGTATCAATGAGGTGAAAATCAGTGAAGCGCCTGCCGGTACAGTGCTGTGTGCGGCGGAACTGACACCTTCGATGATCGCTGAAATCAAGAAAGAAAATATTGTCGGCATCGTGACGGCAACCGGCAGTACCACTTCGCATAGTGCGATTTTAGCAAGGGTACTGGAAATTCCGGCGGTTATGAGTGTACCGGATATAATGACATCGGTACAGAACGGCGAAGATATTATTGTTGACGGCAGTAAGGGCGCAATCATCCTGTCACCCGATGAAACGGCTCTGCAAACCTATGCCGCCAAACGGGAAAAATTCCTGCAGGAACGCAAAGAATTAGAAAAGTACAGAGGTAAGCCCACCGTTTCAGCCGATGGCACTGCCTATGAATTAGTGTGCAATATCGGCAAGCCGGAAGATGCCGCCAAAGCGATGGATGGTGACGGTGAAGGTGTCGGCTTGTTCCGTACAGAATTCCTGTTCATGGACAAGACCAGCGTACCCACCGAGGAAGAACAGTTCAAGGCGTATCAGCAAGCCGCTATTATCCTCAAGGGCAAACCGCTCATTATCCGTACACTGGATATCGGCGGCGACAAGGATATTCCTTATCTCGGTTTAGCCAAAGAGGAAAACCCCTTCATGGGTTTCCGTGCCATTCGTTATTGCCTGAAAAACCGTGACCTGTTCAAAACTCAGCTCCGTGCGATTCTTCGTGCCAGTGCTTTCGGCAATGTCAGCATTATGTTTCCGCTGATTACCTGCGTGGAGGAAGTGCGTGAAGGCAAGGCATTAGTGGAGGAATGTAAAGCCGAACTGACCGCCGAAAATATTGCCTTTGACGAGAAAATCAAGGTTGGTATCATGACGGAAACCGCCGCTTCGGGTATTATTGCCGACCTCTTAGCCAAAGAATGTGACTTCTTCAGTATCGGTACGAACGACCTGACAGGTTATACAATGGCGGCTGACAGGGGCAACAGTGATGTTTCCTATCTGTATTCCGTCTTACAGCCGAGTGTACTGCGTATGATTAAGTCGATTATTGAAGCGGCACGTCAGAATCATATTCCTGTCGGTATGTGCGGTGAAGCTGCCGCCGATCCGAATATGATACCGCTGTTGATTTCCTTTGGTCTGACGGAATTCAGCGTATCGGCGCCGAGCGTTCTGCGTGTGAGAAAGTATATTGCCGGTTGGACAAAGGAAAAAGCCGATGCCGTTGCCGCTAAAGCCATGAGCTTTGCCACACAAAAAGAAGTGGCTGATTTCCTGAACAGTCAGCGCTGATGTTTGTATCCGGATAGAACAATACCTGCCGTTTCATGATGAAGCGGCAGGCACTTTCATTGTACATTGCACATTGTACATTGAAAATTGCAAAGGTTTGTGGTATAATCGGAGGCGGAGGTGTTTTACCATGAGTAAAAAGAAAATAGGATTTATCGGGGCCGGCAATATGGCGACGGCTATTATTAACGGCCTGCTCAAAAATGACCCGCAGAATGCGGAAAGACTGTGCGTATTCGATCTGGACAGTGCAAAGTGTGCGCTGATGGCTGAAAAGAATATCAGCATTGCGGATTCCTGTCCGGCACTGGCAAAACAGTGCGGTATTATCGTGCTGGCGGTCAAGCCGCAGAATTATCCGGAAGTATTGGCGGATATCAAGGACAGCGTATCGGATGATACCGTTATCGTCACGATTGCGGCAGGCATTTCCATTGACAAGGTGCGCCGTGGACTGGACAGAAATTGTCCTGTTGTGCGTGTGATGCCGAATACACCGTTACTGCTTGGTAAAGGTGCCAGTGCGCTGTGCCGTTCCGAAAATATCACGGACGAGGATTTTGACGAAGTACGCAAGATGTTTGCGCTTTCCGGTGAAGCGGTACTGCTGCCTGAAAGCCAGATGAATGCGGTGATCGCTGTCAACGGCAGCAGTCCGGCGTATGTTTATCTGTTCGCTAAGGCGATGGTAGATTATGCGGTATCGGTCGGCATTGACCGTGATACGGCGCTTGCTTTGGTGTGCAAGACATTTGAAGGCAGCGCCGAAATGCTCCGCAAGAGCGGCGATTCTCCCGAAGTGCTGATTCAGAAAGTATCCTCGAAGGGCGGCACGACTATTGAAGCCCTCAAGGTACTGAATGAACGTGCCGTACCGCAGGCCATTATTGACGCTATGGCCGCCTGTACCAGACGTGCCGAAGAACTCGGCAAGTAATTTTGCTTTTCAGCGATACACAACCAACACACAACAAACGCCCACCGACCTGTTATAAGGTATTGGTGGGCGTTTTCTGTCCATTGAACACATAGTTTTTCACAACGAAGGGTGCAGGGACTGCGTCCCTGCCGAGGTCCAGGGCGAGCAGCCCTGGTAGGGTTTGGGACGAAGTCCCAACATTCTGTCAGACCATGCCGCCGTTGATGCCGAGTACCTGTCCGGTGATAAAGGCGGAATCCGGTGAGGCTAAAAACAGTACCGCACGGGCGACATCTTCCGGTGTGCCGAGCGTACCGGTCGGGGTTTCATCCCGTAAAGCCTGCAAATCTTCGGCCGTATAGGGGGAAAGCATATCCGTCTGGATGACACCGGGCGCAACGGCATTGACCGTGATGCCGCTGAGTCCTTCCTCTTTGGCAAGGGCTTTTGTCAGACCGATGATACCGGCTTTGGCGGCGGAATAATGCACCTCGCAGGAACCGCCGATCTGTCCCCAGATAGAGGTGATATTGATAATACGGCCATTGTGCCGGCGTATTATGTCAGGCAGTGCGGCACGACAGCAATAAAATACACTGCTGAGATTGGTATTTATCATGGTATGCCAATCCTCATCGGTTAAATCAGTGAATAATTTTGTCTGTGCCATACCGGCATTATTGACGAGTACGTCAATGCTGATACCGTTGCTGTGAAGGGTATCGAACATGGTTTTTACGGCTTGTGAATCGGATACATCCGCCTGTATCGGGTATACCTCACCGCCCTGTGCGGTCAGTTCCTCACATAGTTTTCTGACTGCCCCCTGCGAATGGCGGTAATTCAGAAATACCCTATCGCCGTTTTCGGCAAATAATCGTGCCGCTGCCGCACCGATGCCACGGGAAGCGCCCGTAATCAGCACATTTCTCATACCTTTTGCAGTACCTCGACAATCTCACCGACAAAGACCTCGTGCCAGTCATTATCACCATACCAGCGCTCTACGGCTGCGGTATCCAGAAAGCTTTCGGCGTTCATCGTCTGACGGTACATCTTGCGGCAGACCAGCACCAGATCGGCTTCTTCAAAATAGGGTGCCTGCTTATCAAAAACGGGTGTCAGCCCTGTTTCCTTGATTTTATCCACATCCCGTCCGGAATGGGTGCCGCAATAGGAAAGTGCCTTTTTGTATTCACTGCCGAAGAAGGCTATTGTATAGTAGTCATTGTCGTTGACAAAAGACAAAGTATAACGGCTTTGGCGGATGAAGGTGAAAACGACATTCTTATTCCAGAGAACGCCCACGCCGCCCCAACTGGCGGTCATGGTATTAAAGGCATCAGCCGTTCCGGCGGTCACGAGTGACCAGTCCTTGCCGATGCGGGTAAAGAAATTGTCGCTGAGGGTTTCGGGTGCGATGGATTGCCATTGATTCATAAAAAAATACCTCCCAAAAATGAAATGGTTAACGTGCATTCGATATGGAAACCCCTCCGCCTCGCTGATGCTCGCCACCTCCCCTAAAGGGGAGGCATTTTAAGCGTTTTTGCCGGAGAGGTTTTCTCTATCGGTAAAAAGAAAAACAAACGGTTTTATCGAACTCACGTTGGTTATCATGCCAATCCTATTATATCACAGTTTGCCGCTCAATAGAAATACTTTTTTGTCCGGTGAAAAAAGACTTGCCGTATATCTGACGGGGATAACGTGATACAGCCGAAAAAACGTATAATATACATGATTTTATGCATAAATGTATAAAATGTGCAGAACAGAGGACAGATATTCCACAGAGAATGTCCGGTTTCGGTGGAAAACCTGTGGGAAAATGTTGATAACTATGTGTAAGCTGTATAAAAGTATTACCCCATCTTGAATTTATTTTCTGTAACAGGAGAAAATCGGCGGTGCTGAATAAATATTCAAAAAAAACTTGATTTTATGCAAAAACGGTGTATAATGGGTAATGTAATCGAAAGGAGAACCGCAGGGGTTCTCCAATGAAAACGGAGGTTATTTATCATGGGAGACATCAAAAAGGTAGTGCTGGCTTATTCCGGCGGTCTGGATACATCTATTATCATTCCCTGGCTGAAGGAAAACTATGACAACTGTGAAGTCATTGCCGTATCCGGTGACGTAGGACAGGGTACAGAGTTGGACGGTCTGGAAGAAAAAGCTATTAAAACAGGCGCTTCTAAACTCTATATCGAAGACCTGAATAAAGAATTTATCGAGGATTATGTGTTCCCGACCATCAAGGCGGGCGCTGTCTATGAAAGCAAGTATCTGCTCGGTACCTCCTTTGCACGGCCGATCATTGCGAAGCGTATCGTTGAGATCGCTCTGAAAGAGGGCGCTGATGCGATCTGCCACGGCTGCACCGGCAAGGGCAACGATCAGGTGCGTTTTGAACTGGCTATCAAGGCTTTCGCTCCGGATATGAAAATCATCGCTCCGTGGAGAGAGTGGAGCATCAAGTGAGAAACCAATTACTCCAAAGATAAGAATATCTGGCACATCTCTCATGAGGGTCTGGATCTGGAGAATCCTGCCAACGAGCCGATGTACAATAAGGAAGGCTTCTTGGAGCTTGGCGTTTCGCCCGAACAGGCTCCCGACAAGGCTACTTATGTAACCATCTCCTTTGAAAAGGGTAATCCGGTTGCCATTGACGGCGAGAAGATGGATGCCGTTGCTATCGTCAAGAAGCTCAATCAGCTCGGCGGCGAAAATGGTATCGGTATCGTTGACCTCGTTGAAAACAGACTGGTCGGCATGAAGTCCAGAGGCGTTTATGAGACACCCGGCGGCACGATTCTCTATCATGCTCACAACAAGCTGGAAGAACTCACCCTCGACAGAGATACCTATCACTACAAACAGCAGGTGGCTTTGCGTTTTGCAGAGTTGGTTTACTTCGGTCAGTGGTTCACTCCGCTCAGACAGGCACTCTCCGCTTTCGTGGATTCCACACAGGAGACCGTGACCGGTGACGTTAAGCTCAAACTCTACAAGGGCAATATTATTGATGCGGGTGTTACTTCTCCGTATTCACTCTATGACGAGGATATCGCCACCTTTGATGAGGATGAGGTCTATAACCAGAAGGATAGCGCCGGATTCATTAATCTGTTTGGTCTGCCGATCAAGGTACAGGCTAAGAAAAATCTTATCAAGGGCTAATTCTTGAACCAAATCATTCAGGGCGAACAGTGTGACAACATTGTCCGCCCGTCTGTTGTTTATAATCGTAATTTTAACTACTACTGAGGTGAAGTGCATGAAACTCTGGGCAGGACGTTTCTCTAAGGAAATCGACAAAAAAACCAATGACTTCAATTCCTCCATTTCCTTCGACAGCAGAATGTATCGTGAGGATATCGAGGGCAGTATTGCTCATGCCACGATGATCGGTGAATGCGGTATCATCGACAAGAGCGAATCCGAAGCCATTATCAAAGGTCTGGAAGGCATTTTAGCCGACCTTGACAGCGGTAAACTCACCATTGACCCTAATGCCGAAGACATTCATACTTTTATTGAAGGTGAACTCACACAGCGGCTTGGTCAGACGGGCAAGCGCCTGCATACGGCACGAAGCCGTAACGATCAGGTAGCGGTAGATATCCGCCTGTATCTCAAGAAGGAAATCAAGACCATTCAAGCGATGGTCAAAGACCTTATCAAGGTGCTTTGCGACAAAGCAGAAACCTATGCCGCCACCGTTATGCCGGGTTATACGCATTTACAGCGGGCACAGCCCATTACCTTTGGTCATCATATTATGGCGTATGCGGAAATGCTGCTCCGTGACCTTGACCGTCTGGACGGTGCTTATCGTCATACAGATGCCATGCCATTGGGAAGCGGTGCGTTAGCTACTACCACTTATCCGATTGACCGTACCATTACCGCCCGTCTGCTGGGTTTTGCCGATATCTGCCAGAACAGTCTGGACGGCGTTTCCGACCGTGATTTCTGCATGGAATTAGCCAGCGTCCTTTCCATTATTATGGTACATCTTTCCCGTTTCTCCGAAGAAATCATCATGTGGTGCAGTTGGGAATTCAAATTCGTAGAATTAGACGATGCTTTTTCCACCGGTTCGAGCATTATGCCGCAGAAAAAGAATCCCGATATTGCGGAACTGGTGAGAGGTAAATCCGGCCGTGTATTCGGTGATTTAATGACGCTCCTGACCGTTATGAAAGGTATCGCCCTTGCTTATAATAAGGATATGCAGGAAGATAAAGAGGCTATTTTTGATGCCGTCGATACCGTCAAGATGTGCCTGACCGCTTTCACGCCGATGATTGAAACCATGCGAGTTCTGCCGGATAATATGCGCAAAGCCGCCGCCCATGGCTTTATCAATGCAACGGACTGCGCCGACTATCTCGTGAAGAAGGGTTTGCCCTTCCGTGATGCGTATAAGGCAACCGGCACACTGGTAGCTCTTTGCATTGAAAAGAAAACCACACTCGAAGATTTACCGCTGGAAGAATACAAAAACGTCTGCGATACCTTTGACGAAGGCGTTTATGAAGCGATTTCTCTGGAAAACTGCGTGAACGGCCGAAAGGTACTCGGCGGCCCTGCCAGTGAGAACGTCAAAGCACAAGCCCAGCGTGTCCGTGCTTTGGTAATCGGGTAGTTACGCTGGGGGAAACCCTTTTTTCAAGTGAAAAAAAGGGTTATCCACCGGACTCACTTCCTAAAAAAGCTGTGTTGTGCGATGGGAAGAGTCATTATATTTATGAAAGACGAGAGGGAAAAGGAAATGAAAATAAAAGCAGGTATTATCGGTGCAACAGGCTATGCCGGTGCCGAACTGGTGCGTATTTTACTGACACATCCGGAAGCGGAAATTGCTGCTATCAGCTCTGTCAGCTTTGAAGGAAAACCGCTCAGCGAAGTGTATCCGTCCTATAAAGGTCTGTGCGATATGGAATGTCAGACACAGGATGAAGTCGTTGCCAAAAGTGACGTGATCTTTGCCGCTCTGCCGCATGGACTGTCACAGGAATTAGCCGCTCAGTGCGACAAAGAAGGCAAAGCCTTCATTGACTTAGGCGCTGACTTCCGTTTGAAAAGCGAGGAAGAATATCAGGAGTGGTACGGCTGTACCTTCCTTGACCATGATTTACATAAGCGTTCCGTTTATGGCTTGCCGGAATTGTTCCGTGACGCTATCAAGGGCAAGAAAATTATTGCTAACCCCGGCTGTTATACCACCGGCGCACCGCTGGCATTAGCTCCCGCCGTTATTAACGGTCTTGTCAGCACTGACGGCATTATCGTTGATTCCAAATCCGGCGTGACAGGTGCCGGCAGAAAGCCTAATCAGGGAAACCATTACCCCGAACTGAATGAAGGCTTCCATGCTTATAAAGTCGCTAATCACCGTCATACCCCCGAAATTGAACAGACACTTTCCAGGCTGTCCGGTCAGAAGGTAACCATCACTTTTGTTCCGCATTTACTGCCGGTCAACAGGGGTATCCTTTCCACCTGCTACGCTAAAATCAAGGACGGCGTGACCTTTGAGCAAATCCAAAAAGCCTACAAGGATTTCTATCAGGATGAATTCTTTGTCAGATTGCTGCCGGATGGTGCGAATGCGGATATTCACAACATTAAATACTCTAACTTCTGCGATATATCACTCCATCATGATAAGCGTACCAATACCCTTATTGCCATTTCTGCGATTGATAATATGGTCAAGGGTGCCGCCGGTCAGGCCATTCAGAATATGAACATCATTTTTGACCTGCCCGAAACAACCGGCCGTGTCCTCGTACCACCAGCATTTTAACAGTGTGGAGTGTGGAGAGTGGAGTGTGGAGTTGTAAAATGCTCTACAAGTTCCAAATATCTTTTTCAGCATACAAATCAAAAGTTTCGCTCAAGCCTTTTCAAAGGCTTGCAGGGTCGAGGGG
>ONYQ01000133.1 GCA_900322145.1 uncultured Eubacteriales bacterium | reverse complement strand
CGTCAAAAATCAACCATTTTAATGGTTGATTTTTGCCACCTCCCCTAAAGGGGAGGCTTTTGAAACGTTTCCTGCCTCCCATTCAGGGGAGGTGCCGAGTGTTAGCGAGGCGGAGGGGTTCTTGTTTTTGTGCAATTTTCAAATTTGCTCATTTATAGTAAACAGAATAAAACATTCCTGCATGATATACGAATGCCTTGCAGACGGTATCATGAAAAAGTGTCATTCCTTATTGACATCATCTGTATGTTCCGGATGGCTTCGTCAGTCCTTTTTTCTTCTCCGGAAAATGACATTCCGATTACCGTGTTGTAATTACACGTTCTGTTTTTGCGTGAAAAAACAGTTGAATATTCCCATGAATTTGGTATAATAGTAAAATAGGTAATATTAACAAAAAGGAAGGATTCTTATGTCAAAGACAGTCAGAACAAGATTTGCCCCCAGTCCGACCGGTTTTATGCACGTCGGCAACCTGCGTACCGCTCTGTATGAGTATCTTGTCGCCAAATCACTCGGCGGCCAGTTCATTCTCCGTATTGAAGATACCGATCAGGAACGCAAGGTGGAGGGCGCTGTTGATATCATTTACAGTACCATGAAACGTGCCGGTCTGATTCACGATGAAGGCCCCGATATTGGCGGCGATTACGGACCCTATGTACAGAGTGAACGCAAGGAAATGTATCTTCCCTATGCGAAAAAACTGATTGAAAAGGGTCAGGCTTATTATTGCTTCTGCACGAAGGAACGTCTGGATATGCTGCGTGAAAATGCGGATGAACCGGGTGCCGGTTATGACAGACACTGCCGTTCCCTTTCACCGGAAGAGGTACAACAGAAGCTCGATGCCGGTACGCCGTATGTTATCCGCCAGAAAATGCCGCTCGAAGGCACTACCACCTTTGAGGATGCTGTTTATGGTACGATCTCTGTTGATAACAGCGAATTACAGGATCAGATTCTCATCAAGGCGGACGGTTACCCGACCTATAATTTCGCCAATGTCATTGACGACCATACCATGAACATTACCCACGTTGTCAGAGGCAGCGAATATCTGTCCTCTACGCCGAAATATAATCTGCTCTATAAGGCCTTCGGCTGGGAAATTCCTACTTATATTCACCTTCCCCTCATCATGGGTAAAAACGATGACGGCACTACTTCCAAGCTTTCCAAGCGTCACGGTGCCACCAGTTTTGAAGATCTGACAAAGGCGGGTTATCTGCCCGAAGCCATTATCAATTATATTGCTTTGTTGGGCTGGGCGCCGAAGGATAATCAGGAAATGTTCACCCTGCCCGAACTGGTCAGGAATTTCTCCATTGACGGTATCAGCAAATCTCCCTCTATTTTCGACTACGATAAATTAGAGTGGTTCAACGGTGAATATATCAAGGCAATGACCGTAGAACAGTTTGCGGAAGTGGCCGCACCGTATTTCCGTCAGGCACTCGGTGATCTGTCTTTGGATTACGTCAAGTTGGCCGCTATTTTGCAGCAGCGTACCACGAAGCTGACGGACATTCCCGAAAAAATCGCCTTCTTTGCCGAACAGCCGGATTATGATACATCCCTGTTCGTCAATAAAAAGAGCAAGACCACCCTTGAAAATACTCCCTCTCTGCTGAAAGCCGGCATTGATGCTCTCGAAGCCTTGCCGGAATGGACACATGACAGCATTCACGATTGCCTTATCAATTTAGCGGTAACACTCGGCGTTAAGAACGGTACCGCTATGTGGCCCATCAGAATTGCCGCTTCCGGTATGGCTGTTACCCCCGGCGGTGCCGTTGAAATCCTCGACATTCTCGGCAAAGAGGAATCCATGACCAGATTGAAAAACGGTCTGGCAAAGTTTGCTTAATATGTAATACAGTGGTTTTGAAAAAAGGAGAGAAAAGTATGGCAGAAGAAATCAAAGCGGCCGAAGCCGCAGGCAATTTTATTTATGACTTTATCAAGGAAGATATCGCTGAGGGCGGTCAGTATGAAGGCAAAACGGTGCATACCCGTTTTCCGCCGGAACCTAACGGCTATCTGCATATCGGTCACGCTAAGGCTATTTGTGTAGATTTCGGCATGGCGGAAAGATTCAACGGTATCTGCAATCTGCGTATGGACGATACCAACCCTACCAAAGAGGACGTTGAATATGTGGACGCTATCAAAGAGGATATTGCATGGCTGGGCTTCCACTGGGATGACCGTTTCTATTATGCGTCCGATTACTTTGAGAAGATGTATGAATACGCTGTAGAACTGATTAAAAAAGGCCTGGCGTATGTATGTGAGCTGACACCCGAAGAAATGCGAGCCAATCGTGGTGACCTGTCTCATCCGGCGGTCAGCCCTTACCGTGACAGACCGATTGAGGAAAGTCTGTCACTGTTTGAGAAAATGAAAAACGGTGAAATCGCTGACGGCAAAATGACACTTCGTGCCAAAATTGACCTTAACAGCGGTAATTTCAATATGCGTGATCCGGTCATTTACCGTATCAATCGTCTGCACCATCACCGCACCGGCGATCAATGGTGTATCTATCCCATGTACGATTTCGCTCATCCGATAGAGGATGCTATGGAGGGTATTACCCATTCTCTCTGTACGCTGGAATTTGAGGATCACCGTCCCCTGTATGATTGGGTCATCAAAAACACATCCGTTCCGGCAGTACCCCGTCAGATTGAATTTGCCCGTCTGGGTATCAACAATACCGTCATGAGTAAAAGAAAACTCCGTCAGTTGGTAGAGGAAGGCCATGTAGCCGGTTGGGATGATCCCCGTATGCCGACACTCTGCGGTCTCAGAAGACGAGGCTATACGCCTGCTTCTATCCGCAATTTCTGCGAGAAGATCGGCGTATCCAAAACCAACAGCGTGGTGGAATACAGTTTTCTGGAGCATTGTCTGCGAGAGGATCTGAACCTCAATGCACAGCGTGTGATGGTGGTTATCCATCCTATCAAGTTAATCATTACGAATTATCCCGAAGGACAGACCGAAACCTTTGAGATCGAAAATAATCCGAATCGTCCCGAAGACGGTATGCGTACCATCACCTTCAGCCGTGAATGTTATATCGAAGCCGAAGATTTCATCGAAGAAAAGATCAAGGGTTATAACCGTTTGTATCCCGGCAATGAGGTGCGGCTGAAATCCGCTTATATCGTTAAATGTACCGGCTGTAAAAAGGATGACAACGGCAATATCATCGAAGTCTATGCCGAGTATGACCCTGCCACACGAGGCGGTGATACGCCTGACGGCCGCAAGGTCAGAGGTACTATTCACTGGGTCGATGCTGAAAACTACGTTGAGGCCGAAGTGCGTTTGTATGACAATCTCTTTACTGATCCCGAACCCGATACCGGCGACAAAAATTTCCTCGACTATATCAATCCGGACAGTCTGATTGTACAGACGGGCTGTAAGGCGGAACGCTTTGTGGAACAGGCTACCGCTGCTTCCCGCTATCAGTTCATGCGATTGGGCTATTTCTGCGCCGATAAGGACAGCACCCCTGCACACCTTATCTTTAACAGAAGCGTTTCCCTGAAAGACGGTTTCAAAAAGAAGTAATATACTATTAAATGAGCAAATCTGAAAATTGCACAAAAACGGGAACCCCTCCGCCTCGCTCATGCTCCGCCCCTTGACCCCGTCGGGGGAAACCCTTTTTTGGAAAAAAGGGTTATCCCCCGAACCCCCTTCCTAAAAAACTTGTGTTGGTGCTGTCAAAGTTTATATATCAAAAATTTAGTCAATATCACATTTTGTACCAAAATCAGCAAAAATCCTCTCTGTATCAATAGCTGATTTTTGGTTTGTAACTAATGATGGCTCAATTTTTCATAATATTTCAACAATTTTTTTATTGACAATTCTATATGTATGTTATATAATAAACCCAGAACACAAAATGCTGTTCTTACCTTACCCTATTGGGAATTGAAACTAAGCTTTGTGATTCTC
>ONYQ01000168.1 GCA_900322145.1 uncultured Eubacteriales bacterium | reverse complement strand
TCTCTTTGTCATCTTGCACATTGTACATTGCACATTGCTCATTGCTCATTACCGCAGGGGGGCACTTCCTTCCATCATGCGCTGAAAATGCTTTTCGCAGGCTTTTTCCAGTGCCTTGACGATAATGCGGAGTGTCTTGATGCGGGCATAGTTCTTGTCGTTGGATTCGATAATGTACCACGGCGCATTCTTGGTGCTGGTTTTTTGCAAAAGGTCGTTGACCGCTATCTCATATTCCGGCCACTTCTCACGGTTGCGCCAGTCCTCGTCAGTAATCTTCCACTGTTTTTCGGGGGTATTTTCACGGTCCTTGAATCGTGCCAACTGCGTATCCTGATCGATATGGATCCAGAATTTCAGCACGACAGCGCCCCATTCCGTCAGCATCCGTTCAAATTCGTTGATTTCATGGTATGCCCTGCGCCATTCCTTTTCCGTACAGAAGCCCTCGAGCCGTTCTACCATGACACGGCCGTACCATGTACGGTCATAGATGGCAATATGGCCGGTCTTGGGCAGACGTGTCCAGAAACGCCAGAGATAATGACGGCTCAATTCATGCGGCAGCGGCGATGCAATCGGATGCACGTCAAAGCCTCTCGGGTCAAGCGCATAGGACAGCCGGCGGATATTGCCGCCCTTGCCGGCCGCATCCCAGCCTTCATAGCATAATATAACCGGAATTTTCCGGCGGTACAGGATATTGTGCAGTTCGCTGATGCGTGTCTGGAGCTTTTTGAGTTCCTTTTTGTATTCGTCACTGTCTATTGACTGCGACAAGTCGATTTCGGACAGCAGCGGCATTTCCTTCAAGGGGAAATCTTCTTCGGAGGTAATACCCTCATAGCGGCCTTCCTGTACGGCTCTTTCGACACGCTGTACTAACAGGCGCAAGGCATCACGGACAGCGGTTTTGCGGCGGCTGCCGTCCAGAATGTGCCAGCCGGTAATATCCCCTGTCTTTTCCATGAAATCGTCATAGGCTTCCATGAAGCGCTTATATTCCATGTGCTGCCATAAATCCTCACGGTCAATGCGCCATTCCGTTTCCGGATTTTCCGCCAGCGACTGGATTCTCTCGAACTGCTCCTGTTTGGAAACGTGTAAAAAGATTTTCAGTATCACATAACCGCCGTCACGGAGCTGCCGTTCAAATTCATTGACCTGCCGTATCCTGCGGCGGTATTCGTCTTTGGTGATCTCATGGCGCAGATATTTCCGCACAACATTTTCCATCCAGCCGGAATCAAGGAATGTCACCTTGCCGTTAACGGGAATCGCCTTCATGTACGGATACAGAAACGGAAAACGTTCCTCCGATTCCGGCATTACCTTCGGGGATTCCACATGATAGAAACGGGGGTCCAGTTCACTGATAAACTCCTTGATAAGACTGCCCTTGCCGGCGGCTGACCAGCCTTCAATGAGTACCACGACCGGCAGTTTTGCCTTCATCAGCTCCTGCTGTTGTCCCAACAGCTTTGACTGCAGTTCCTTGATTTCCGCCCCCAGCGCTGTCTTATCCTCTTTTTTCTTCGTTTCAAAATCCTTCAACATTCTTGTTTGCCTCCTTTTACGGTGAATCCGTTTTCTGAAAAATTCGTATGGCGCACAGTCAACCATTGTACATTGCACATTGTACATTGTATTATGTGCATTAACTAAATTTTACCATCATCCGACAATATATGCAAGATATTATCGACAAAATATGATTTTTTTGTATCGGATGTCAGAAAATGGACAGAGAACCGCTGATAATCACTTGACAGGTCGGTTATGGCACGATACATTAAAACAGTAGGTAAATTATCGAAAGGAGTGACAACGGATATGATATCAACCAAAGGACGCTATGCCCTGCGGGTCATGATTGAACTGGCAAGGCTGAACCGTGACGGCTACATTCCTTTGAAGGATATTGCCGAGAAGGAACAAATTTCCAAGAAATATCTCGAAATCATCGTCAAGGAATTAGTCAGCGCCAAGCTGTTGGCCGGCATGAGCGGCAAGGGCGGCGGTTATCGTCTGGTACGCAAGCCGGAGGAATATTCTGTCGGGGAAATTCTCGAAGTAACAGAAGGTTCACTGGCGGTCGTGGCGTGTCTTTTGCCCGAAGCGGAAACCTGTCCCCGTGCGGCACAATGCGATACGCTCCCCATGTGGTCAGAGCTGAATCAGATGATACATGATTTCTTTTTCCGCAAAAAGCTGTCGGAACTGCTGTAAACGCCACACAAAAAAATACAGGCACGATCTTCCCTTTTCGGGGTTGATCGTGCCTGTTTTGCTGTTG
>ONYQ01000114.1 GCA_900322145.1 uncultured Eubacteriales bacterium | reverse complement strand
CGATTTCTACGGCTATGGCAACCACATCGAGGTGGATCACGGTTTCGGCTACGTGACGCGGTATTCGCACCTGGGCGACATGTTCGCCTATGTGGGCCAGAAAGTCCGCCGGGGCGACTGCATCGCCCTGAGCGGCAAGTCCGGCCGCGTGACCGGTCCGCACCTGCATTACGAGGTCCTGTACCGGGACGGATACGTTTTTCCTGTTCACCGCCATAATGCAGCGGTACCATACGCACCCCTTTACGGATATACAAGATACCGGCACCTTTGGGTCCGTGTATTTTATGGCTGCTGGCACTCAGCAGATCAATGCCGAGTTTCTTTGGCTTGAGCGCCATTTTGCCGAAAGCCTGCACCGCATCCACATGAAATAATGCCGGTGCTTTGGCACGGTCAAGGATTTTCCGAACCGCTTCAATCGGCTGGATAGCGCCTGTTTCATTATTGACCGCCATCATACTGACTAAAATGGTCTTGTCATCTATCGCCGCCGCTATGCTTTCCGGACGGACACGGCCGCTTTCATCCACCGGCAGATAAACCACCTCAAAACCTTGCTGCTCCAATACCTGTGCGGCAGCCATGACGGAAGAATGTTCCACCGCCGTGGTAACGATTTTTTTCCCCCGTCGGGATAAGGCTTTCACGGCACCAAAAACCGCTGTATTATTGCTTTCCGTACCGCCGGAAGTGAAAATAATTTCTTCTTTTTCAGCGGACAATGCTTCTGCTATCATCGCCCTTGCCTTGTCCATTTCTTTCTGGGCTAAATAACCCATCGTATGCAGGGACGAAGGATTGCCGTAAACCTCCGTCATCATTTGCAGTGCTTTTTGTGCCGCCTCCGGACATACCTTCGTGGTAGCACTGTTATCAAGATATATTTCCAAAAAAATCACCCTGTCAATGCTCATAATTACCGCTTTCTGCGGCACACTATTGTCAGTGTGGAGTGTGGAGTGTGGAGTTAAAGTGCAATGTACAATGTGCCATTAGCAATGTGCAATGATGATTTCCTAATGGAAAGAAGTGTGACTGTCTCACAACTCCACATTCCACACTCTACACTCCACACTTTAATGAAGGGAACTGATGCTATGGAACTTTCTCAGGAACAATATGCCCGCATGGTACAACAGGCTTCTCCTTCCAGCAGCTTTGCCAAAGACTGCTTTTTCGCCTTTCTCACCGGCGGACTGATCTGTACGATCGGTCAGGTTCTGACCAACATCTATCAATTTACGCTGGGGCTTTCTCTGCCGGATGCCCGCTGCTTTACCAGTATCACACTGGTGGCGACAGCCGCCATCCTTACCGCCCTGAGTTTGTATGACAATATTGCTAAATTCGCCGGTGCCGGCACGTTAGTACCGATCACAGGTTTTGCCAATGCCATCGTGGCACCTGCCATCGAATTCAAAAGCGAAGGCCTTATCATGGGACTTGGCGCTAAAATGTTCGTTATCGCCGGCCCCGTCATCGTATTCGGCACCGTCAGTTCCATTCTGTATGGCTTACTGCTCTATTTTACGCAACTATAACGTCTTCTGCCGCCGTATTCCACATGAACCGGCGGCTGTTTTTTGTAGTGTCGCTTTCTAATCATGCCATTTCCCTGTCTTTTTCAACAAAATTTCTTGTAAAATCAAAAAGAATATGGTATAATTAAAAAGCAAGATGTAAAAAGGGGGCTTTGTGTATATATGTATGATAAAATTTTAACATCCCTTTCCTATGGTATGTGCGTAGTCGGCTCCAAAAGTGTCAACGGTGCCAATGCCTGTATTGTCAACACGGTAATACAAATTTCTTCCTATCCCATGACTATTGCAGTCAGTATCAACCACAGCAATTTTACCAATGAGTGTATCAAGCGCAACGGTATCTTTACCGTCAATGTTCTCTCGGAAAATACTTCCGGCGCTGTCATCGGTGCTTTGGGATTCACCTCCGGACGGGACGGCAATAAGCTTGATAACGTCCGCCACAAGATATTGCAGGAAGGTGTTCCTGTTATTCAGGAGAATATCTGCTGTTGGTTCCTGTGCAAGGTTGTTCACTCGGTCGAAACCGTTACCCATACTATTTTTATTGCCGAACCGATCGCCGGCAGCGAAGCCATCAACGGAAAACCCATGACCTATGATTTCTATACGAATGTCATCAAGGGCAAATCACCGAAATTCGCACCGACTTATCTCCCCGAGGAAGAAGAGGATCCCGAAAAACACACCTGCACTATCTGCAAGTATGACTATATTGACCCCCTCATCCCCTTTGACGAACTGCCGGATAGTTGGGTCTGCCCGATTTGCGGCGCTCCTAAATCCGTCTTTCGCAAGATGGAATAAAAAGACCCTGTTTGACGATATTATTTTATCACAACACGGCTGTTATGTCAAGGATACTTGACAATATTCATTTTATACTTGACATATTCACGGCCGCTTTGATTTTCTGACAGAAATGGATGATTGAAAATGACAGTAAAAGAAATACAAGAAGAAATTCTGCGTCTGAAAAAAGAAAAGGATATCTGCATCCTCGCCCATAGCTATCAGGCACATGAAATTTTAGAAATAGCGGATTATACCGGTGATTCCTATGTGCTGAGTAAGTTAGCGGCACAGGCACCGCATAGCACCATGCTCCTGTGCGGTGTGCGCTTTATGGCGGAAACCGTGAAAATTCTTTCACCGGAAAAGAAAGTGCTGCTTTCCAGTCCGATTGCCGGCTGTCCGATGGCGGAACAGTTCGACAAGGATACTATTTTACAGTTCAAGGCACAACACCCGGAATGTACCGTTGTGGCTTATATCAATACAACTGCCGAATTGAAAACCGTTTGTGACGTATGCGTTACATCATCCTCTGCTCTCAAGATTGTCAGCCAGATTGACAATCCCGATATCCTGTTTATTCCGGATTGTAACTTAGGCGCTTATGTAGCCAAAATGCTGCCCGACAAAAATGTGACGTTACTGCAGGGCGGCTGTCCTGTTCATGCCGCCGTCACCGAAGAAGAAGCACGTCAGGCAAAAGCGGCACATCCGAATGCCCTCCTGTTAGTACATCCCGAATGTATTCCGGCAGTTTCGGCACAAGCGGATTATATCGGCTCTACCGGCGGTATCATCGACTTTGCCGTTAAATCCGACAGCAAAGAATTTATCATCGGCACCGAAAACAGCATTGCCGAACATCTGCAATACCGCTGCCCTGATAAGCGCTTCTATCTGCTCTCGAAATCTCTGATTTGTCCCGACATGAAAGCCACTACCCTCATAGATGTACTCAACTGCTGTCAGGGTACCGGCGGCGAAGAAATCACCCTTTCCGCCGACACACTTTCTCAAGCCCGCCGCTGCATTGACGCTATGATTTCCCTCGGCGGCTGAAACAATGTACAATGTGCAATGTGCAATGTACAATGATTAACAAAAAAGCCAAGTGTTTCCGCAAAGTTGAAACACTTGGCTTTTTTTATGGCAAACGGAATGTAACAAATCGGGGAAAAAACGTACTTATGGAATAGAAGTATTCGCAAAGGAGGCGAAAGTATGGAGGACGAAAAAATTATTGAGATGTTCTTTGACCGTTCGGAAACAGCCATAGAAGAATTGTCGAAAAAATACGGCAGGCTGTGTCTGTATCTGGCCAACAACATTCTTGGTCAGCCGCAGGAGGCCGAAGAATGTGTCAACGATGCCTATCTTGGTGTCTGGAACAGTATTCCGCCCCAGCGTCCGCAGCATTTGAGAAGTTTTGTCGGACGTATCGTACACCATTTAGCCTGCAAGCGTTACGAAAAAGAGCAGGCACAAAAGCGGCAAAGCAACTATGGTATCAGTTTAGAGGAATTATCGGAGTTGGTACCGGATACGTTTTCAGTAGAGGACACGGTACAAACGGAACTGCTGAAAAAAAGTATCAATGCGTTTCTGTCGGAGCAGGAGCCGCTCAATCGGGTGTTGTTTGTGCGGCGTTACTGGATGGCGGATTCCTGCGAACAACTGTCGGCGCTGACCGGACTGAAAGAGGGGGCTGTCCGTACACGCTTATCACGAACCCGTCAAAAGCTGAAAGCCTATCTCACGAAAAAGGGGGTATTGCCATGAAACACGAAGAATGGCTTGATTTGATAGAAGAACAATATTTAGAAGAAGCCATGAGCTATGAAAAAGGACAGCGCAAAAAGCATTTTCTTCGTCCGGCACTCACAGCGGCAGCCATATTGGTATTATTGGTCGGCGCTGTGCTGGTGATGATAATGACACAACAGCGTTCCTCGTCTGACAATAACATGGTTACCTTACAGGAAACAGAAACCCCTGTCAGTGTATATTATATCGGCGGAAATTATCAGGAGGGACATTATGTCACGATGAATACCAATCAGGCGGTTACCGTTGACAGTACCTATATACCGCAAGGAAGTGACCGTTGGGAGGGCATCGGATTCCAATTATCGCTGGAGGGTTATCGTCTGGATGCCGCCACCGACAACGGCTGTTTTTTGACAGATCGAAACGATGAAGTCGGCTCACGCTTTTTTATGACACCCTATGAAGGAGCCGACAGCTGTTATGTCTTGGGTTACGACAGGCTTTCTTTTATCTGGCGGCCGTATGGAACAGCGAATTTCTGGGGACAGGAGGCCAATATCCGTCTGTATGCCATGAAAGAAAACGTACTGTATATGTATGCGGTGGTGCATATTGCCGCCCCCGATCAACACTGCTTTACGGCAGAGATCATTCATTATGAGGATTACACCGACAAGGGCGGCTGTGCCATTACAGAAGAAAACCGTGACACCTACTATCCCAACGGTGCCACGCCTGTTAAGACCTGCGACATCAGCGAAGTACGCGGCGGACAGACACCTCATTATCTGCCGCTGAATATTCTTCAGCCAATCGCCATGAAGATTCAACCCTATGAGCAGGAAAAGAGTCTGTACTATTGGAACACACACGATTTCCGAAGTTTCCTGCCTTTTGGGATTCCCTTTGTGGCGGAAGCGCCGGAACGTAATATCCTACTGCGAAACAGCCGTGCCATTCTTTATGCGCCGGATGCGGAATGTACGGAAGAAGAAATGGCTCAATACCTCATTGACAAAGGATATTATTACCTTTTGGATGGTGTTCCTGTGGCAAGTCCCATTCGTGATATCGACATGACCAACACAGCCTATGGTCTGCTCATACCCCCTATGACGGATATCAGTGACATACTCGGAGAGTTTTATAAGAGCCATACGGCGATGACACTGGAAATAGGAGGCTACAATGAAGCGCATCAATACTGTATTTACGCGCTGGCCACCGTCAGTATCTACTGCATCCGTGAAGACATC
>ONYQ01000115.1 GCA_900322145.1 uncultured Eubacteriales bacterium | reverse complement strand
CCAAAAGTACCGGTATTGGTCGTATCACGGCACAAGGTTGTCTGTGCGGCGCCGGTGTCCTTGTTCACACCAAAGGGGTCGGTCAACTGATAGGTCACATTAGCGACCTGATTATAATCTGTGCCGACAGGTGTAAAGTTGTGGGTTTCCCGTTTCAGTACTTGGCTAGTAGTTACAAGCTCAATGGTTTCAGCCGCCCATGCTCTCGTCGAATTCAAATAGAGATTTCTGCCGATAGGAATAACTATATCACCCTCATCCTCTTCTCCTGTTCCATCATCCTTTGGTCTCTGTAATTTTTTCCCTCCATTATTCCACCGGGTGCTGCCCTCTGATGGATAATTATTGCCAGGGAAACATACAGGAATCATCATATCACAACCTTGACGATTCGCCTTATAATAACCAGTCTCACTATCATAGCTAAAGAGTAAATAACGCGAACTGCTTTCAACACCTGCGTTCCACGCCCAAGCCGCAACCACTTGATTATTCCATTTCCAACTTTCTGGCGGGTCAAAATATATATGTTCACTATCAAAGGAACGGTTTGTTTGTGTAGTATATTCCGCTTCCTTTCCGCTCAAACGATTGATCAGTGCCGTATTGCCTGCCTCCGTATTATTACGGTTAATATAATCGTAAGTTGGTACTTTAAAGCCGGAATCCTTTACAACGTTTGCACCGGTTCCCTTGTTTTCCATGCTGTAATTGAAGATATCTTTATCCGCTACCCCAACTGTCTGTTTCAACAAACCAGGGTTAACATTTTCAAATACCGTCTTTTCCTGCACTGTCAACTTGTGGGGATTCAGTGTGGCAAAGTTAAAGGAAATACTCAGGTTGGATTCAAACATACCACGTTCCATATAGAAAACAGTTAAGGTATGATAAGTCATAGGATTGTAGAAGGTATCTGCATCGAAGGTCTCACCGGCGGCCTGATACATCGCTGCAATCGTACTGTTCATAGCACTTCCGCCATTGCTGCTGTCGGCCTTCTCATATTTGCTTCTGTTCTTATTGAATGTGGAAGCATGGTCAATATATACATTCTGCTTGTCTTTATTGAAATTGATATAGCCATTGACCTTCGCATGGTCACCACCAATATCAAGTATCAATACTCAATCTACAAACACCCATACATCATCGTCACCAGAAAAGGTAAACCGAACATCTACATGGTTTCCATCTTTGTCTAATATCGTACCATCTTCACTCAAGTTAAAGGGAATATTGACCTTCATGCCAAAACCATAGTTTACCTGTTCACGATCAACCTCCGTTGCTGTGATAGAAGATGAGTTAAACGGGAAGAAGCCATAGCCGCCTGCCGTTACCGTCTTACCATCACTGCGCCAGTTAGACACGCCATTAGCATTCAGTGTACCAATTACAATATTACCATTGCTATAATAACGAGGTGCATCATAAGCGGAATCAAACTGATAAGTAGTGGTACCATCGACATTATGAATAATATTGAAAGGAAAACCACTTTGCGTAGGATACTTCTGCATTAAGGTGCTGTTAGCATTGATAAATGAATCAGAGAACAATGGCAATTCAAAACCACCATTGTTTTGTGTCAGTGTACCATTCGCATTCAGTTTTCTGTCAACCAATCCTTGCATAGCCACATTACCGTTATTGTTGAGCGGTGCAGCATTGGCACTTTCCCAGAATTTATTATAGATATCCGCATAGGAATGATTATCATTATCGCCGGTTCTGTATGTATACTGCAAAGGAGTTTGACCTTCACCGTTGCCGCGAGATTCCGGCAGGTTATCCGCTGTACCATAGAAGTTACCCATATACAGAGCCGGCGCATCCTTGTCGGCATAAAAAGCGGAAATCTTGCGGTTCAGCAGCTCATACGGCACCTGCAGACCTGTCATCCAGCGGTCACCGTTGATAAGATTATGGCAAGCCTCCTGATTCATCTGTACACCGTCACTACGGCGCTTATAGGCAATCTGATTATCTCTGGAATATCCAAAATCACTTTGTACTTCTCTGTCGTACTTATAATCATACAGCGTTGCTTCGGCGTAGTAATATTTTCCATCCTCACTCTCGCCGTAAGCCTCGACCTTCGGCGACATCACCACCGAGCCGCCGGGCATCATACTGAGCAGCAGCATCAGCACCACCAGACAGGCCATGCTCACTTTCAGTCCTCTTCGTTTGGTTTTTATCATATCTATCGACCTCCGCAACTATGTGTAATCTGAATCGGTCTATCGTCACACCGATAAAACGGGATTTATCGGCCTTTCGTCCGTTAACACAACACCATGTTGCAAGTATATCACCATTTCAACCAAAAGTCAACCATTTTCTGTTGATTTTTAATAGTAATCTTAGACTCTTTATGGATAAAATAGATACAATTGACACTTTTTACATACAAAAAACGACCGTTTATGCGCTTTTTCCGCCGTTTCCTGCTTTGCTCCGCACCTATCGCCGCAATAGATTTGTCAGTTTTTACCAATAATTTTTGTTATTTTCAACATATTGCCGTTACAGAAGTTTTTTCGGCAAACCCCCTTTACATTATATAGAGAAAATAGTAGAATAATAAGTAATCAAGAACACTACAGGAAGTGATCGCTTTGAAGAAGAAATGGCGTATGCTCTTTTTAATAACGGCCGCTTTTATTTCACTCTTGTTCCTGTCCTCCTGCCGTCAGGAAACCACGGAAAAGGTAGATATCCAGACAACGCTCCGTGTAGATAATTCCTTTGCCGGCAAGCGCACGATTGTTCTTACCTTTCCCCAAAGTGTCATAAAAACCGGCTCCGAAACCGAGACTAACCTTGAAAAGGTCATCCAGAAGCATTGTCCCAATACGCTGACCCCCTCCAAAGGCTATTATGACGGCAAAATTCAATACAGCTTTGAAATGTCGTTTGAATCGGCGCATGAATATCTCACCAAAACAACCGATATTATCGGTATGCAGACCACTGTAAGCTTTTCCAATCCCCACAATGTGATGACACAAGGCTGGAAATTAGAGGAAAATTTCCAAAGCTCTCAGCTCATTCTTGACTGGATCGCCGCCGGTGCCAAGTCAGAAGGTTTCAGCGGACTGGATTTTGAGACGGATGAAAGCAAAACAACCGTTTCGCTCAATGATGAAGTCCGCAGTACAACACCGGTCATTGCCGTCAATTGTCTGGACGGTCATCCGATCCAGCGCATCAAAATTATTACCGTCAAAGAAAAAGGCGTTTATGACCGCAGCATTATCTTTACCATTTCCCAAAGCACCTACGACAGCATTGCAAAGGAAATCAAGGAATATTTCAGCAGCGTGACCGATAAGGCCGCTATTTCGGCACAATGGCTGCTCAATACCAACAGTTCCTATGACTACACCGTAAAATTCAACGATGTCACCCTCCAGGAACTGTCCGGTTATACCAATAAGCTGCTGAATACCGTTTATGGTGATATTGAATACACCGACAAAGGCACCGGCAGCACCGTTCTGGCGCTGCAGAATTCCTACAGCGAAATTCTGGACTTCTCTAATTATATCGGCAATAACAGCACCAATGTTCCCATAGAATACACTTATTCCGTTTCCGGTACCACCGAACTGAGCGAATGTCAGCTTTACGAAAACGGCGAATGGCATATTGCTTCCGACTTTTTAGAGGATAACCAGTACAGCAAGGTTTCTTCCTTCCGTTATAACGGCTCCCAGATGAAACTGCGGATTAACGATGGCAAACAATATACCGCCACCTCTATCGAACTGGAATCCGTTCCTTTGGAAGATGATAAGCTGCAGAAAACGGTCACTTTCAAATATGACCGCACTAAAGGCGGTGACGAAGCCGCCAACTATGCCAAAGCCTATATTGACAGTCTCGGCTACGGTGCTGTTTTGTCGGTCATCAACGATGAATGTATCTGTACCTACACCACCAGCGGTTCTCCCGAAACACTCAATGATATCTTCACTCAGATTCTCGGCGGCAAGAATACCGCCAAATATGCCAGCGAAGCACAGTTCATGACCCTGCGTACCATGAAGCACTATCGGGATCACCTCGATCTTTCGGCACTGCTGCTTGGCACGAATGCCGAAACACCGGTTTATTATCGTGTAGCCGCCAACAATGGCAACCTCATCAAGGAATTCAGCTATAGTTCCTCGGAGAATACCGCCCAATCAGACCTGTCCACCATCCGTGACGGTTATGCTCTCCTGCAGCTCAAAGGAACGGATATTGACGTTGCCTTTAATATCACCTCTCCGAATATCAGTGATATCATTTTCTGCTCGGTCATCTCCGGTATTCTGGTACTGATTGCCGTTGCTGCCATCTTTATTCTGCGCTCCCGTCAGTTGGCTGCTCCCTCTCTTGGCAGCGGTTCTTCCCATGCTTCTTTGGGCGGCGGCCACAGTGATTTAGCGGTCAAAAAGAAATCCTCTGTCAACCTCAAAAAGAAATAACCGTTTGCGCCGACCGCCCATTTCTGCGGCGATCGGCGCAAATTATCTTCCCTCAAAACAACAAGTAAGGAGACTTCACCATGATTCAACTATGTATTTTTGACTTGGACGGCACCCTGCTCAATTCCCTGCAGGATCTTGCCAATGCGATGAACTACGCACTTATGCAGAACGGTTTTCCGCCGCATCCGGCAGAACGCTATCGTCAATTAGTCGGCGACGGAGTAGCGGTACTGGCAGACAGAGCCGTAGGCGGTGCTGAAAACTATACTCCCGCCGTGAAAGAGAAACTTCTTAGTGAATTCCGCACCTACTATGCCGCTCACTGTATGGATAATACCGTTCCCTATGACGGCATTATTCCTTTGCTGCATGACCTGAAACAGCGTGGCATCCTCTGCGCCGTCAATTCCAATAAACCGGATGACTTCACCAAAAAGCTTGTCACAGCGCTTCTGCCCTCTGAACTTTTTGCTGAAATCCGTGGTAAACGGGAGGACTGTGAACGTAAACCTTCTCCTATGGGAACTAACGCCATTATGCAGCAGCTTGGCTGTACGCCTGAACATACATTATATATCGGCGACAGCAATGTAGATGCCCGCACCGCCAAAAACGCCCATCTGACCTTCTGCGGCGTTCGCTGGGGCTTCCGTTCCCCTGAAGAATTATTAGCCGAAGGTGCCGCTCATATTGCTTCCACACCAGCCGACATCCTCTCGTATCTTCTTACACTTTGACACATAAATAGTTCATTTTACCGTAAGGGAGGCTTTATCGGTGTATCAACAGCCAAAAATCAATTATCAGTTAGTGCTGGATAAAACTCTTCAGCAACTGACCGAACAGCAGCTGCAT
>ONYQ01000116.1 GCA_900322145.1 uncultured Eubacteriales bacterium | reverse complement strand
CAACAGGCTTGTACGTTTTTTGGTTTTCAAGGGAAGGATTCTGTGCTATAATCATATCTGTATAAGTAACGTAAGGAATATGTTATCCGTGAGGGAGGAAGGTATATGAATCAGGATTATTTTCGTGAAGCACCGCCCATTATTCAGGAGTTTCTTGGCTATATGAATAACGTGAAAGGACGTTCCGGCCTTTCAGTGGATGAATATTATCGGGATCTGCGCACCTTTTTCCGTTTTATCCTGAAAGAACGCCAGCTGGTGCCGGAAAAGACGGCGATGGAAGATATTGATATGACACAGGTTGATCTCGAACTGATAAAAACAATTACCTTTTCGGAGATTTTGCTGTTTCTGAATTACTGTCAGGTAGACAGGGATAATCATGCCGATGCGAGAGCGAGAAAAACGACCAGTCTGAAAACTTATTTCCGTTATCTGACCGTGAAGGTCAATAAACTGTCGCATAATCCGACAGCAGGACTGGATTCTCCGAGGATTCCCAAAAAGGTACCGAAATATCTTACGCTGGAAGAATGTCTGAAGCTGTTGGAAGCGGTAGACGGGGAATACAAGGAGAGGGATTATTGTATTCTGGTGTTTTTTCTCAATTGCGGTATGCGTGTTTCGGAACTGGTGGGTATCAATCTTTCCGATATCAACAGCGAGTATGCGCTGAAGATACGGGGCAAGGGTGAAAAAGAAAGGGTATTGTACCTGAATGATGCCTGTGTGGAGGCATTGAAAAGCTATTTGCTGGTGAGATCGGTAGAGGGTGTCAAGGATAAAGATGCCTTGTTTCTCAGCCGTGTGCGCCGTCGGATTACTTCTCGGGGTGTAGAGTATATGCTGGAACAGTACCTCAAAAAAATCGGTCTGGACGGTAAGGGATATTCACCGCATAAACTGCGCCATACGGCGGCTACCCTGATGTATCAGAAGGGCGGGGTAGATGTGCGTACCCTACAGGCTATTTTAGGTCATTCGGTACTCAGTACGACGCAAATTTATACTCATGTAGCGGATAGTCAGGTCATTGCCGGTCTGAAAGCCAATCCTTTAGCCAAAGGCAGGAAGGCCGTACAAGCATCGGCGGAGGAAGAAAAGCCGGTTGATACCGGACACGATAACGAAGAGGCAGTATCTGTTTCTCCGCAGGAGGAAACGGACAGTTCGGTTCCGCCGGAAACGATCAGTGTTTCTTCAGATATTCCCAACCGGCCTCTGTGATGGCTTTGGCCGTAAAAGACAGCAATTCGCTGCATCCGAAACGGGAATCCGCCTTGACCAGACCGTTTCTTCTGAGCAGTTCCAATGCCTGACCGATTTCACGGACAGAGTACCTTTTACAGGCAGCAGCTCCCATGACATCATTGAAGCTGACAGTATTTTTTGTTTTCAGCGCATCCGCCAAGTAATGCAGTATGTGATTCACACAGGGGTCGTTGAGCTGCATGGTTTCTCACCTCTTTCAATGGCGTTCCGAATCAACATCAGTTCTTCCATGACGATACAATGCGGAAACGTGTTCTGTCTTACGCCGTCTATACACGCTTCAAGATCCATCCACAGAACGCTGTCCACTTCTTCCTTTTGCAATTGAAAGGCATCTTCTTCTATGTCTTTCCACAGAATGAAAATGCGTGAATACTGTCGGTCATGAAATGCCCGTCCGAAAAATACTTCATCCGCCGTAATGGTTCTGTTACCGCAGCAGATGAGTTCCTCCGGCTGAACGGTGATACCCAGTTCTTCCTGCAGTTCCCGCAAAGCGGAGGGAATGTAATCTATACCGGCAGGAATATGACCGGCACTGGAAATATCATAACAGCCCGGATAAGAGGATTTGGCGGCACATCTTTTTTGCAGTAATATCTGTATCCTGCCGTTTTTATGCCGCAGCAGCCAGACGTGTGCCGTGCGATGGCGGATACCTTTCTGATGGGCGGTTGTCCGGTCAATGATTTCACCGGTAGGATTGCCGTTTTCATCGACGATATCAAGATATTCTTCCATGTCTTTTTCTCCTTCATGGGACGTATCCGGTCATTTGTCAGCAATATCCTGTGATGATCGGATAGGTTTGCTGTCCTTTCGGTCGTTATAATCGTAAAACATTTCATCCAGCAGGGCATCCAGTTGTTTTCTGTCGCCCACAGCGGCTCTGAGCAAAGCGCCTGCATGATGGAACATCAGCTTGAAATAGAGCCAGTCGCCCTGATCGTCAAATTTTCGGGTAGAGTTAATCAGATAATTATGCCGCAGGGTGGTATATTGCAGACCGTGCTGTTTGCCGTAGCGTTTCAGTTGGCGGGCAGTGGCAACATCTTCCATAGCTTTTATGGCAGTAAAGCCGCCAATGGCTTCAAAGGTTTCCTTCTTTGCCCAGAAAATACCGCAGTACAGTCCTGTGAGGCCAAATCCCAGACGGCAAAGATAATCGTTGCAGTACAGCGGAAAAGAGTACCGTTCAAAACGAATGGGGGCACCGCCGCCGATGAATAATCCGGTAGCCAGTCGGAGTGCGATTTCCTGCAGTGTACCTTTTGTCATACGGTTATCACAGTCGATGGTGACAACGACCTCGCCGGAGGCCGCCGCAATACCGGTATTGCGTACACCGGCAATGCACCGTTCTTCATTGTATAATACCTTTGCACCGCATTGGAGGGCAATTTCTGCGGTTCTGTCAGTACAGCGGTTACAGACAACGATGATTTCCACTTGACCGCCGTAATATCCGGCGGCTGCCTTAACGGAACGGATACAGCGTGCCACATATTTTTCTTCATTATGTGCGGGGATGACTACTGTAAAAGAATACTTTCGCATAGCTTTCTCTCCTGCTGCAGATTTTTATTATTATACCGCAAATCCCCTTCGGATTCAATTGCTTTTGTAAAGTTATCACAAAATAAAGAAAAAAGAAGTCGGAAAACCATTGAAAACGTGTGTTTGATATGTTAACATAATAGTGTATCAATCTTTTACTATGAAATAAAGGAAGTGCAGGAATAATGATAACCTATCAGGACCGTATCAGAGGGTCTTTAATAGGCGGTGCCACCGGTGATGCTCTGGGTTATACGATTGAGTTTGTGAATGAAAATCGTATTTTTGGGCAATTTGGTGAAAAAGGAATTACCGGTTATGCGATATCGCAGAATGGTAAACAAGAAGCCTTGTTTTCTGACGATACACAAATGACCCTGTTTACCGCTAATGGTGTGCTTTGTGCGGAAAATATAGAAAAAAGTCCGCATAGTATTGAAAAGTCTTATTTTGACTGGCTGGTCACGCAGTACTACAGCTTTGAAGAAAGCCGGCATATTCTCAAGCATCATAATACATGGCTGCGGGATGTACCGGGTCTGTATAGTCCGAGAGCGCCGGGCAATACCTGTCTTGCTGCTCTGCGTCATCGTCTTAACAGTCCGGATAATGTGGTGAGTTTTATAGCTGATACCATCAACAACAGCAAAGGGTGCGGCGGCGTGATGCGTGTAGCGCCTGTTGGACTGTATTATCGGGAAGCAGACGGCAAAGCAGTGGCAAAGGCTGCCGCAGAAGCTGCTGCCGTTACGCATAGTCATCCGTTAGGTTATTTGCCGGCGGCTATTTTCGCTTATATTCTTCATGATATTGTCTGTGCGGCGGATACGATTCGGCTGAAGGAAAGTGTGCTGAGGGCTTGTCAGGCCATACAGGAAATTTTCGATTGTCAGCCGGAAATCGAGCAAATGAATGCGCTGATGTATCAGGCGATTGAATTATCTGAAAATACCGATACGGATCTGGAAAATATCCATCGACTGGGTGAAGGCTGGGTCGGAGATGAAGCGCTGGCAATTGCGGTTTATTGCAGTCTGCGGCATGAGCATGATTTCTCATCGGCCATTATTGCGGCGGTTAACCACAAAGGGGACAGTGATTCTACCGGTTCTATCGCCGGTAATATTGTTGGTGCATTGGTAGGCTATGAAGCAATAGACGATAAATGGAAACAGCGGTTGGAATTGAGGGATATCATTCTGAAAGTAAGCGATGAACTGTCGGACACTGCGGTTTGAAATGATTTGTCACGATGACGGCTAAGGACGGCGCTTTTCAAAAGCAGCCGCCCTTAGTTTTGCTGTTCTGTATTGACAATGACTTTTTTCAATGGTAAAATATCTGCATTGATAGTCATGAAACGGAGGAAAAATATCATGATGATGAAAAGAGATTTGTCAGTCAGTGTGGCGCTGACAATTGTGACGTGCGGAATTTATGGACTGTTCTGGTTTCTGTGTCTGCATAAGGATACCCAGAAATTATCCGGAAAAACCTCTTGTTCTGCGGGAGTAGCGTTTCTGCTGCGTCTGTTGACCTGCAATATTTATGGATTGATCTGGGTGTACCAGCGTGGCAAGCTGATTCGGGAGGCTTATCAGAAAAGAGGGCACGATAAATTTGAGTATTCGGAGCTGTACCTTCTGTTTTCGCTCATTGGGTTGGAAGTCGTTTCCTATGCTCTGATACAGCGGGAACTCAATAAGATTATTGACATTGACAATGGACTGTATGATTAATATGGGTGTATGCCGATGAAACAAAGAATCCTGCGTATTCTCAGGCCTATGGTCATTTTAGTGACTATAGGCCTTCTTTATACCTTACTGCACCAAACGGTCGGATGGAGTATTCCCTGTCCGATTTATACCGTTACGGGTTTGTATTGTCCGGGCTGCGGAGTGACCCGTCTGTTCTGGCATCTGATGAAATGGGAATGGGCGGAGGCGCTGTCGAGTAATGTGGTGGTTTTCTGTCTGCTGCCGTCGTTTATACTGGGTACGGCTTATCATATATACCGTTATATCCGTTATGGCAGTACGCAGTTGAGTAAACTGGAAAACGGTGTGGTCTGGGCGGTTGTGGTACTGCTGTTGGTGTTTTGTGTGATCCGCAATATTTTTCCTATTGACATTCTTGTTCCGTGAGTCGTTTGTGCCGGTGAATAACTTTTTTCATAAAAGGTTATCCGCCGGCTTTCTTTCTGAAAAAAATGGTGTCGGAGTGCTGAAACAATGCATTGTATCGGATGTTTTTTTAAAAAAGGGTTTCGCACAGAAAAGGAATGTGTTATAATACAGTCGGCGGACGGAGAAGCGCTGTCCGCTTTTTGCTGTTTCATTATAGCAGGAAAATTATTATCAGGAAAGAAGGGGAATGCCTTTGCTGACGATTAAAAATATCAAAAAACAGTACATTACAGGGGACTTGAAACAGACGGCACTCAATGATGTGAGCCTGAACTTTCGGGATAACGAATTTGTGGCGATACT
>ONYQ01000120.1 GCA_900322145.1 uncultured Eubacteriales bacterium | reverse complement strand
GTCTGACTGAAAGTTTTTCTTTTTAGAGAATAGAGAATAATACCGAAACGCCCCTCGGAGCATCACTATAAACTATTCTCTATTCACTATTCGTTATTCACTGAGCCCCGGCACCTTAGTGTCGGGGCGTTTCTGGAAGCGAGGGGAATCGAACCCCTGTCCAAAAAGCACTTACAACGGTTTTCTCCGAGCGCAGTTATCGCTTAAGGATTCCCCCGCCACAAGGTCCGATAACTGACCCCGTGTTTCGGTAGTCTCTGATGCATGACAGAAGGCGAGACGATCTTCTGTTCACGTTCACCACTCATCGACGCCTCTCCCTGACCGTGGTACTTCAAGGAGAAACGCTCACTGCTTACGCAGCGAGGGCAACAGGATAATTGTTGTCGTTTGTTTTTAAGTCTGCGGATTTTATAGCGGTTCCACAGCGCCGCTGCTCGCTTGCCGAAGCTCCTGCTCCCTGTCGAGACCATTACGCTCCCGTATATAATTTATTGATTGCGGGACTTGATAGCCCGTTCAATATCTCTTTTAGCTGTTTTGGCAGCTATATCTGCCCGTTTATCATACAATTTCTTACCCTTGCACAAACCAAGCTGCAGTTTCACTCTGGAACCCTTGAAATACAAAGACAGCGGTATCAGTGAATAGCCGTCCTGCTTGACCTGTCCAAGCAGACGCATGATTTCCCGCCGATGCATCAACAGTTTGCGTACCCGCAAAGGGTCTTTATTGAAGATATTCCCCTGTTCATAGGGACTGATATGCATTCCCTTAACAAACAGCTCACCATTGTCAATGGTACACCACGCATCCTTGAGATTCACCCGTCCCTGACGGATGGATTTCACCTCCGTACCACACAATTCAATACCGGTTTCAAAGCTTTCAATGACAAAGTATTCATGATAGGCTTTTTTATTCTGGGCAATTGTTTTGGTCGTTTCTTTTGCCATATCTGCTCCTCCCCTCTTTAGCTGTTCTTCTGTATCATGGTACATATTCCTGATACACTTGTTCTTTGGAGAACAGGTGTATCAGGAATTATCTTACAATTCACTGCGTCCCTGAATAGCGCGTGTCAGCGTCACTTCATCAGCATATTCCAGATCCCCGCCGACCGGCAGACCATAAGCCAGCCTTGTCACACGAATACCCAAAGGCTTAATCAGTTTGGAGAGATACATAGCGGTTGCCTCGCCCTCTACAGTGGCATTGGTAGCCATTACGACCTCCTTCACAGTGCCATCCTTGAGCCGTGATAACAGCTCCTTGATGCGGAGCATATCCGGCAGAATTCCTTTCATCGGAGAAATGACCCCATGCAGCACATGATAACTGACATAGAATTCCTGTGTTTTTTCCAGCGCTATCACATCACGGATATCTTCCACCACGCAGATAACGGACTTATCCCGTCTTTCATCGGCACAAATGCTGCAGATATCCTTATCCGTCAGATTACAGCAGATACGGCAATAGTGCAGTTTTCTGCGGGCATCCACAATGGCATCGGCAAATTGCAGTGCTTCTTCCTGCGGAACAGAAATCATATAATATGCCAAACGAGCTGCCGTTTTACTGCCAATGCCTGGCAGCCGTTCAAACTGTTCTGCCAGACAATCAAAGGGTGCGATATGGTAATCAGCCATTATCAGAACAAACCGGGCACATTCAGACCGCCGGAGATTCTATCCATTGTAGCGGATTTCTCATCTCTGGCCTTTCTGATCGCCTCGTTGACAGATGCCATAATCAGATCAGCAAGCATATCAATGTCTTCGGGATCCACAACGTCCTTGCTGATATTGAGTGCTTTGACTTCAAGCGCACCGGTAACAACGGCTTCAACCGCACCGCCGCCGGCTGCTGCGGTATATTCCTTCACATCCAGTTCTTTGGTTGCCTCGTCCATTTCCTCCTGCATCTTCTGCGCCTGACGAGCCAGCTGCTGGATGTTCTGTGAACCTCCACCATTATTAAAGTTCTTGGGTAATCTTGCTTTCATTTTAAGGTCCTCCCTTTTTGTTTTTTATCTAAGCCGCATCCATACGGCAATAACGAAGAGGCATCATAGAATCCCCCTTCGAGAAGCTGATCTTATGAGGTGCCGTCTGACGTTTTTTTGCTGTCCTCTACCGGCACACCGGCCGCCTGCAAATCTGCCACGAACTGTGACAGCGGGTCATCCGGCTTGGTTTCGTCCGGATAGGAATAGCGTCCGAGTTTATACTCCTGACCTGTCAGCCGCCGGATAATCTCACGCATCCTGTCACGGTTGGCCTGCTTGCGCAGCATTTCAAAGCAGAGGTCATTCTGAGAATCTACCAGAACATAGTTGCCGCTGGTATAGGCAGTACTGCCTTCAAAACCCATACCGATAGCTTTGGAATAGCGTTTCATCTCCTCGATAATTTCGGGCCACTGTGCCAGTGGTACCGCATTTTTTCGCAGCAGTTCCATTTTTTCCTTGTCAGGACGGACAGTCGGTGCCGTATAGCCACGTCCGGATGATGCCGCCGGCGGCGGTGCCAGCAAGGACGGATTTTGCCGCAGCTGTGTCAGCACTTTTTCCAAAGCAGCCACACGGTTCTCCAATTGCGTTGTATCGGTATGACGTTCCTCTCGGCAAAGCTTCACCAGCGTCATTTCTATTTCGATACGGCGGTTAACGCCATGCAGCATCCGGTCATAGGCCGTCTGCAGACAATCAATCACTTCGATAATCTGCGAAAGAGACAGTTTCTGTGCCTGTTCTGTCGTCTGGCGCAATTCCTCCTCCGACAATACCAGCACACCCTCTGTTTTTTTCATGGTACGGATCAACATCATCGACCGGAAATGCTCTATCAATTCTTCACACAATCTTGCCATATCCTTGGCATCACGGTGCAAAGCATCGACAATATCAATGGCACCGGCCGTATCATGGGACAATATACCTTCCGCCAGTGCAATCAAGCGGCTTTTGTCAGCCAGTCCTGCTGTACGGCGTACCTGCTCCTGCGTAATATGCTCACCCTGACCCATGACCTGATCGAGCAGTGACAGCGAATCTCTCATCGCACCATCGGCAATACCGGCGATCAGCAAAGCGGCATCACGATCAATCGTGCAGCCTTCCTGCTCACATACATAGGTCAACCTATCGGCAATATCTTCCGGCGGAATACGATGAAAATCGAACCGCTGACAGCGGGACAGAATCGTAGCCGGCAGTTTATGCACTTCTGTCGTGGCCAGAATAAAGAGAACGTGCGGCGGCGGTTCCTCCAATGTTTTAAGCAGCGCATTGAAGGCGCCAATGGAAAGCATGTGTACCTCATCAATGATATAAACCCTGTATTTAGCGTTAGCCGGCGTAAAGTCGGCTTCCTCCCGCAGCATACGGATATCATCCACGCCATTGTTGCTGGCGGCATCAATTTCCACCACATCCATAACACTGCCGTCCTCAATGCCACGGCAAATGGCACATTCTCCGCAAGGATCGCCATTCACAGGAGAAAGACAGTTAACGGCTTTTGCCAGAATTTTGGAGCAGGTCGTTTTACCTGTTCCTCTGGAGCCGGTAAATAAATAGGCGTGTGCAATTCTGTCAGACTGCAGTTCGTTTTTCAGAGTGGTTGTCACCTGAGGCTGTCCGATAACATCAGCAAAGACACGAGGACGATATTTTCTGTATAAAACCCTATACATTATCCCCACGTCCCTTCATAAAATTGTGCAAACGGATAAAACAGCTAAAAAAAGCAAGACAGCCCGTATCAAACGGTTTTTCATACCCTTGAATATACGGTCGAACAGACTGACTGCATCGCACACAACGAGACGCTTAATGCTGCTCGGTTCCCCGCCTGACATGGTTCACGCTGTTCTGTCGCACAGCGCCTGCCCGACCGTATATTCAAGAGTATGAATCTGTCTTGTAACATCAGCAACCCTATTATACTATAAACAATTGAAAAAATCAACAGTATTTTCAGTATTTTTTATCATGAAACCGCAATTATTTTCTCAAAATAATCATATAACACTGTGTTTTCATTGTAAAAGAAAGTTTTTTTGCGTACAACCAGAATATTTTTCCGGCACTCCTGTCACGAGGAAGGGCTGTCAGCTTCTTCTTCCGGCAAGTTCACATTCAGTTTGAAATACTGTTTAGCCAATTTACCGCTGCTGTCTTTGACCTTCACAAGAATCAGATAACGGGTCGCCGATGCCGGTGTAATGTTGATAAGTGTTTCCTCACTGTTCTCCTGTATGGTTTTCCAGTTCTGCTTTTTGATTTTACACAAGAAAACACTATAAGTATAGGGAGATGTTCCTCCCTGTGCCGCCGCTCTGACCTGTACAGTTTCTCCCAGACGGATTTTATCCGCCGAAAGAACCGAAAGATTTTCCAGCACGGGTACAGAAGGCTCTGATACTTCTTCCTCCTCCTGATGCGGCGGGAAAATAGCGAAAGGAATTGTCATGATTCCCTCATAATTCCCCATAAAACGGAGAATGACATTCCCCGTTCCCGGCTCAATATTATTCTCATATTCAAGGGTGTAATCCTCATTTTCTGTCAGAACAGTTTCGCCAAATCTCACGATCACTTTCACGGTACACGGTTCACCCGTATAATCAAATTCTGTACGGTCAGCAAAAAAGGACAGTGATTTGGCAGGTACAGGCTTAATTTCAAAGAAGCGCTCAATCACACCTTTGAATTTTCCCTTTCCCTTAATCAGCACATGCGCCGTACCGACATTGATATTATCCGTGATTTCCACATCATAATCCGTTCCGCTGTGCAATTCTTTTCCGCCGATATTCAGCGTAAAATTCGGACAAATGGGCTGTCCTGTATATAAGTATGCGTTATTTTCCAAGATAAATTCCCCCATCATGAATATCTTTGTTACTATAAATGAGCAAATTTGAAAATTGCACAAAACAAGAACCCCTCCGCCTCGCTAACGCTCGGCACCTCCCCTGAAGGGGAGGCAGGAAACGTTTCAAAAGCCTCCCCTGTAGGGGAGGTGGCAAAAATCAACCATTAAAATGGTTGATTTTTGACGGAAGGGTTTGTGCAGTCTGACGAAAGCATTAGAAATTTGCTCATTTATAGTT
>ONYQ01000139.1 GCA_900322145.1 uncultured Eubacteriales bacterium | reverse complement strand
AAACGTTTCCTGCCTCCCCTTCAGGGGAGGTGCCGAGCGTTAGCGAGGCGGAGGGGTTCTTGTTTTTGTGCAATTTTCAAATTTGCTCATTTATAGTAATTATACCACATCACAGAGGGGTTTGTAAATCAAATTTCTGACGTTCCGCAAAAAAGCACCCTCTCAGCGCCATATCCGGCTCCTGAGAGAGTGCCTTTTTACTCTATATTGCTTTATCCACACAACGGCGGGTCAAGGGTCTGCGACCCTTGCGAGGGTGCCGGGGGTGCGGGTGTCCGGTGGACACCTCTGCCAAAGGCAGAAGCACCGACCGAGCCGACAGGCGAGACCCGAGTAGCCCCTGCCAGGGTTTGGGACAGCGTCCCAACATTCATTATTTGAGGACGAAAACGCTGTGGGCGGGCATGGTGAGTGACTGACCTTCCCATTTGATGGAAGCATCATAAGCCGGCGCACCTGCTTTGTCATCCTTCGTGTCATGAGCGAGTACATAACCACGCATCTCGTTGACCTTGAAGGTATCCGCAGGAATGTTCACTGCGGCCGGTTCATCACCGAGATTGTAAACGACCATGACGGAGGAATCCTTATAAGTCGAAACAAAACCGGCGGCAGCAGAATTATCGCCCAAAGTGACGGCTTTGATCGTGCCTCTGGCAATCTCCGGATTCTGATTCCGCAGGGCAATAATGCGCTTATAGTAACTCATGAGGGAATTGTCATCCTTGAGGGCGGATTCCACGGAAACGCTCGGCTCCTCGTCCGGTGACGGCGCATCGGGAATTCTCTTGACATAACCCTTATCGTCATCAGCCGACCAGTACATACCTCTGCGAACATCCTGATCGGGCGGATTGGTACCCTCCATGCCGATTTCTTCGCCATAGTAAATATACGGGTTGCCCGGTGCAAGAATATACATGGCCGCCGCCAGACGCTGACGGCTGTTGTTAATCATGAATTCAGAGGAACGGACGGTATCATGATTGGAAAGGAATTTCGCATCAATGGCCGCCGCATTTCTTTCGCTGATCTGCTTCTGCCAGTTCTCTAAATACTGTACATAAGCGGATGCATCACTGCTGTTGACATAACTGTTGATTTTACCGGACGAACCCTGTACAGAGAAGTTGAACAGGCTGTCCAGACCGGATTTATAATAATCGGCAATGGTCGCCGGACTATCTGCCCAACATTCACCGACCATATAAACATCTTCCTTGACGGTCTTGGCATAATCATAAAGCCATTTCAGATCCTCAATGGAACCCTCGTGGTCATGCCGACCCTTCACACCGTCAATGCTTTCAAACCACATAACGGCATCCAGACGGAAACCGTCAACACCCATATCCAGCCAGTATTTTACGATTTTTTCCAGTTCGGCTCTGAGTGCGGGATTTTTCAGATTCAGGTCAGGCATTTCCGACCAGAAATCACTTTCATAGTACCAGTCACCGACACCGGCCTTTGTCCAGCCGTCTATGTTCTTGTTTTCCTCAAAGTGATAATACTGTGCATAGCCGTCTGTTTTGCCCTGTGCCAATTCTTCCAGCGCCTTCTTGAACCATTCGTGTTGGCTGGATGAATGGTTCACTACGAGGTCGATAATGACATTAATGCCACGCTTGTGGGCTTCCTCGAGGAATTTCTTGAAATCCTCATTCGTGCCGAACTGCTTATCAACGGTGTAATAATCCACTACATCATATTTATGATAGGTCGGAGACTGCATGACAGGTGTCAGCCAGATACCGTCAATGCCGAGGTCATCCGTGGTTTTGGTATCGCCGTCATTGAGATAATCCAGCTTCTGGGTAATACCGTTGATATCACCAACGCCGTCACCGTTGGAGTCATAGAAAGAGTAGGGGAAAATCTCATAGAAAGTTCTGTATTTGTCCTTGGACTGCTCATAGGCTACCGTCTTAAAGCCGCCATCCTCCGGCACACCTTCCGAATTGCTGGCAGCAGAAACTGTGCTGACATTGGAACTGGTCGTGGAAGGTGTGGTATCATTATTCTTTTTGCCGCCGCAGCCGCCCAATACTGCCGTACAAAGCAGGCTGGCCGTCAGCAGCAGTACGCCGAGTTTAGATTTTGACATAATGGCCTCTCCTTTTAATTATAAATACCTGTTTAATATCTTGTCGTACAGATAAATTTACCGGAACGTCAACACAAAAGTTAAGTGCAGACCCCTTGATGAATGAGAAGTGAATTCATAACAGCTTTTTGCGAATTTCAAATATCCTTCTCAGCACACAACACAAGTTTTTTAGGAAGGGGGCTTGGGGGATAACCCTTTTTTTCAAAAAAGGGTTTCCCCCAATGGGGTTTGGGGCAACGCCCCAAGAATAAAGCAGGGAGGCCGGAGCATCCCTGCTTTTGAGATTGTGATTAGCCCTTTACGGCACCGCCAGTTACACCGGATACATAGTATCTCTGCATGAAGATGAAGAGAATGGTAATCGGGATAGCGATCAATACCGCACCGGCACAGAAGGTTGTGAAGTAGGTGCTGATATGCTCATTGTCAAGCAGCTGGTAAAGACCGAGTGCGATGGTAAAGTTCTGGTCGTTGTCCTTCATGAAGTAGCTGACGAAGATGTAATCCGCCCAGGGACCCAGGAAGGTTGTCAGCGCCGTATAAACGATAATCGGCTTGGAAAGGGGCAGGATGATGACCCAGAAAATTCTGTTACTGGTTGCGCCGTCGATACGAGCCGCCTCATCCAATGCACGGGGAATCGTATCGAAGAAGCCCTTTGCAACCTGATAGCCCAGACCGGCACCGGAAGAATATACGATAACCAGAGCGATGAGCTGACCATCGAGGTGGAAGATTTCCATAATGCTGTAGGTAGCTGCCATGGACATGAAGCCGGGGAACATACCGAGAATCAAGCCCATATTCAGGAGCTTTTTACGGCTCTTGAAACGCAGACGGGACAGCGCATAGGAAACCATCAGAACGAACAGTGTGGAAATGATACAGGAGAAAAGCGCTACCAGGAAGGTATTGAGCATCCAACGGCCATAGGGAACGTTGGGATCGGTAAACAGTGTCTGATAGTGCTTCAGGGTGAAGCCTTCGGGGAACAGGTTAGTCGATACACGATCAAGGGTATTGAAGGACTGCATGACCAGCCAGACGATCGGGAACACCCAGATAAGAACCATAACCGAAAGAATAACGTAAATAACGATATTGGCGGTTCTTCTTTTGGCTGCATAGCCGCTTTTCATTGTGGTTGCTGTTTCTTTTGTATTCGTCATGAGAATTCCTCCTCATTCTTTGATGCCTTGGACATATTAAATGCTATCAAGGAACCGACTGCGCAGATGATAAAGATAAGAATACCGATAACAGCAGCGAGTCGGAAGTCGCTCTGGTCCTTAGTCAATTTATACAGCCATGTAACGAGAAGGTCAGTCTTACCGGCCTTATTCGCATATCTGGTCGGATCTTCAGGTCCGCCGTTGGTAAGGAAGAAGATAACGTTGAAGTTATTGATGTTGCC
>ONYQ01000118.1 GCA_900322145.1 uncultured Eubacteriales bacterium | reverse complement strand
GGGAAGAAACCGCTGAACTGCTGAAAGCGGTTATGGACGGGAGATAAGATGTTGCATGACAATGTGTAAAAAACATTGTACATTGTACATTGCACATTGTACATTGTATAGAGGGGGATTTGTGATGAATGCGATTGAAATTAAGGGACTGAATAAGCAATTCAAAGATTTTGGGCTGAAAGACCTGAATCTGACCGTACCGAGCGGCTGTGTGGTAGGTTTAGTCGGTGAAAACGGTGCCGGCAAGAGTACCACCATCAAGCTGATACTCAATATGCTGTTCAAGGACAGCGGCAGTATTACGGTGCTGGGCAAGGATAACGCCAAAGAACTGGATGATGTCAAGGAAGATATCGGGGTCGTATTTGACGAGTGCTGTTTTCCGCCGGAACTGAATGCCAAAAGATTGCAGAAAATAATGAAAGCCGCCTATCGTCAATGGGACGATGCCGCTTATGAAGGTTATCTCAAGCAGTTTGATCTGCCGATGAACCGTTCAATCGGTAAATTCTCCCGTGGCATGAAAATGAAGCTGTCCATGGCGGTGGCACTGTCACATAAGGCAAAACTGCTCATTTTAGACGAAGCGACCAGTGGTCTGGATCCGGTTGTGAGAGATGATATCATTGATATTCTCATGGATTTCACCAAAGAGGAAGATCATTCTATTCTGATGTCCTCTCATATTGTCAGTGATCTGGAAAAAGCCTGTGATTATATCGCTTTCCTACACAAGGGACGGTTAGTATTGTGTGAGGAAAAGGACAGGCTGTATGAGCAGTACCGTGTGATTCACTGCACCGAACAGCAGTTGACGGCAATTGATAAGGCTGCTGTGATCGGTAAAAAAGTCGGCTCCTTCGGGGCGGAAGCCATCGTATTGAAGGAGTCTGTTCCGGAAGGTATACAGGGCTATCCCATCGACATTGAAAAGCTGTTCATCTTCATGGTAAAGGAGGGCGGCTGATATGAAAGCACTGTTGTGCAGAACCGGTATGGCTTTTTTAAGTCCCTTGTATCTTTTGATATTTCTGGTATTTATTGTGGAAACCGTTGCATCGGCGTGTACCGTAGATATAGAAAAAAATACGCCATGGGATTTCATGTTCTTTGGTGCTATGACCTGTATGATGATATCTGTTTTTCCGCAGGCTCTGATGGGCGAAGATGAACACATCGGCTGGAACCGTTTTTGTCTGACAATGCCCGTGAAACGCAGTCAGTATGTATCGGAAAAATATCTTCTGACATTGGGATTTATCGTGTTGTTTGCCTTGCTGTCATCGGTCGGTGTGATTATCCTGATGGTCAAAACCACCGGCTTTGACATCAAAGATTATCTGTTGGTACTGTCGGTGATACTGTGTGTATCTTTGCTGATGATGTCAATTGACCTGCCGATGGTATTCCGTTTTGGTACGAAAAAGGGCATTATGCTGTTTGCCGGACTGTTTCTGTTAATATTCGTTGCAGGACTGGCACTGTTCCTGTGGGCAAGCTATAACGATGCCGGCAGAGCTTTTTTCCGTCAGGTGCAGGAGGCCGATCACTTGGTATTGGCGTTGTGTATTCTGACAGGAATAGCGGTCATCTATACGGCTTCCTGGCTGCTGTCCATACGGCTCTATCAAAAGAGAGAATTTTAAGGGGGAGGTGTCAGTAATGAAAAGTCTGCTGCTGCAAAAGCTGTATCATATCCATCAGGGCTATTTTTATGCCATGGCCATCGGACTGCTGCTGTTTGATGCCGGTATGCTGGTACTGAATCGTCTGTCCGAAGCGATACAGGTGGATTTCTGGATGACAGGTATTCTTTTGTGTATCATGATTTTGTCCATGATGAATAGTATGGATACCAATTGGGAAAAGTACCGTTCCGTCATGCCTGTTACCCGAAAGCAAATCGTTGCCATGGAATATCTGTTTCTGTTGGGCAGCGGCTTGGTATTCAGCCTGATTTTTTCGGTTTGTCCGATGATACATATGCTGTTGACGGACAGCTTTGACGGGAAGATGCTGCTTTTGGGCTGGAGTTCCATATTTTCCCTGTCGATAATACTGTTTCTGTTCAGTACGCCGGTGCAGGTGCGGTTCGGCGAAAAAGGATTCAGAGTATTTATCATCGTAATAATGGCTGTGTTGTTCATGGTGGCTTTTCTTTTCAGCCAGAAATTGGAGGATGCCATGATGAAAATAGGAGAGTTTGCCATGACGCATGATAAGGCGGCGATAGCTGCGTGTGTGCTGGGCGTTGCCGCTGTGCTGACAGCCGTTTCATGGCTGTTGTCCGCCGTTTTATGTCCCAAAAGGGAAACCGCATAAAACAGAACGTCTTACAGGACACTGCCGATTCTTAATGAACCGGCAGTGCTTTTGGTTGACAATCATTGACAGGGTTGCTATAATGAAAGCAAATAAAACACTTACTCCCTTTTACCACACAAATCAGCTTTTTTAGGAAGGGGGATCGGGGGAAACCCTTTTTTCACTTGAAAAAAGGGCTTCCACCGGCGGGGTTTGGAGAGAAGCCCCAACAAAAAGGAGATGAAACGATGGAACTGAATATCAGGGGAATCGAGAAGCACTTCGGAGAAAAAGAAGTGCTGAAGGATATTTCCCTCACGGCAAAAAGCGGTGCGGCGTTAGGTCTGCTGGGACGTAACGGTGCCGGCAAAACAACGACTATTCGTATCGTGATGGGGGTGTTTTTTCCTGATAAAGGAGAAATTCTGTATAATGGCAAACCGCTTGACCGCAAAAAGGTGCGTATCGGTTATATGCCGGAGGAAAGAGGCTTGTATCCGAAAAAACGCATTGACGAACAGTTGATTTATCTTGCCATGCTCAGGGGCATGAATAAAGCCGATGCCCGACAAGCCTGTGACAAATGGCTTGACCGCATGGGAATGAACGAATACAAAGTAAAAAAGTTGGAAACCCTCAGCAAGGGCAATCAGCAGAAAATACAGTTGGCGGCTACCCTGATGTGTGACCCGCAGATCATTATTTTAGACGAGCCGTTTTCCGGCTTAGACCCCGTGAATGCGATGCTGCTCAAGGATGTTATCAAGGAAATGATTGACGGCGGTGCGGTGGTGCTGTTTTCCAGTCACCAGATGAACTACATCGAGGAATTCTGTGACAGTATTGCCATTCTCAACGGCGGTAAAATCGTGCTGGACGGTCGTATTACTGATATCAAGCACAGCTATCCCCGCAATAAAATTGCTGTGACTTCTTCACAAATTGAACAGATCGCTCCCTTTGTACTGCAATACATGAGCGGAGAAGTTCTTTCCGCTGAACCGGAAAAGGGTGTGGAAAATACCCTTCTGATTCGTCTGCAGAATCCTGCCGCTAAGACAAAGTTGTTACAAGGACTTTCAGATAAGGGCTTTGACATTGATGCGTTCCGTGTCTGCGAGCCTTCGATGAACGATATTTTTGTACAATATACGGAGGTAGGAATATGAAACACATTCTGCAGGTCTTACGGTTTGAATATTCAGGCTGTGTCAAAACGAAGTCGTTCATCATTTCAACGGCCATTTTTATGGCGCTGATTCTGCTCATGGCATTTCTGCCGGGGATTATTCTTTCCGCTATGTCCTCTGATCAGGGCGGAGAACCAACAGGCGATGAGAAAAAACCGGTCATTGCCGTTTGTGATAACACTTATCACGAAGATGAACTGGTCAAACAACAGTTGGCGCTATACTATCCCAACAATGATATCAAGATGACCACGGAAGATATTGCTGCATTACAGGACAAGGTGGATAGTCAGGAATATGCCTTTGCAGTGGTACTGAATGAACCGCTGTCCTGTACCTATATCACGAAAAACAACAGCGTTTTCAGCACAAATAATAGTCAGCTGACGGATGCACTGACGAAACTGTATCAGGTCATGCAACTGGAAAAAGCCGGTGTTTCTCCGGAAGACAGCCTGAATATCATTCATGCCCGGATGAAAATGGATACCATTACAACGGGTACCGATCAGGGTCAGAACTACTGGTCTACTTATGTTCTTATGATGATTCTTTATATAGCAGTAGTCATGTATGGTCAGATGGTATCACAAAATGTTGTAGCGGAAAAGAATACCCGTGCGATGGAAATGCTTATTACCTGCGCCAAACCGACACATCTCATGTTCGGCAAGGTCATCGGTTCGGGTTTAGCCGGACTGACGCAAATGCTGTTGATCATATCCACGGCGCTGGTATCCATGAATACGGTATCCAAGGATTCTTTGCCGGCTCAAATTAAGGATATGCTGTCATTTCCGATGCAAACCGTTTTATTTGCGCTGGTATTCTTTATCTTAGGCTACTTTATCTATTCCTTCCTGTTAGGCGCACTGGCTTCATTAGCTTCCCGCAGTGAAGACCTCAATACACTCATTTCTCCGGTCATGATGGTGTATGTAGCGGCCTTTCTGGTAGTTATGTTAGCCATGAGTTCCGATAATCTTAACGGTACGCTCATGATTGTCTGCTCCTATATACCCTTTACCGCACCGCTGGCGATGTTTACCCGTATTGCGATGTCAGATGTAGCGCTGTGGGAGATTCTGCTGTCGATTGCCGTACAGTTAGCGTCTGTGTATCTGTTCGGACGGTTAGCGGCGGCCATTTACCGTATCGGCGTACTTATGTACGGCAATGCCCCCAAGCCGGCTGAAATTATCAAACTCCTCAGGGAACAGCACCGTTCCAATAAAGCACTGAAAGCCGCCGCCAAACAATCCTGAATCTCTTAAAAAATTCATTGCACATTGCACATTGCGCATTGCACATTGAAAAAGCCGTGACACCCGTTAATGGATGTCACGGCTTTTTTTCAGCGGTTCAAGAGATAGAGGCCTAAATTGAGATAGGCCGCAAAGGTCAGCCATACCAGATAGGGGATTTGAAGTAATCCTGCCATTTTGTTAATGCGGTAAAACAGGATAATCATGACCAGTACGGCAATCCACAGCAGTATCAGCCAGATGAAGGCAAACAGATACAATCTGAAGCCGAAGAACAGCACACACCACCAGAAATTCATCGTTAATTGCAGGGCATAGACGAAGATGGCCTTCGACAAATCGGGATGACCGGAATCATAGATAACTGCCGCACTATAGGTCATCAGCAAAAACAGGATACTCCATACCACCGGAAACAGCC
>ONYQ01000119.1 GCA_900322145.1 uncultured Eubacteriales bacterium | reverse complement strand
TCGGATAATAGCCAAAAAACAGTATGAAACTCAGTGCCGCTTCTTTGTCGGCACACAGAAAAAAAGACAACAATGCTACTGCTCCGAAGGAAGCCCAACCATATGACCGTCCCACTATAAAGGAAAGAATATATACGATCACACCGGCCGCCGCCGGAAAGGTATACATTCCTGCAGGCATGATATTGGAAATCATCACCATCACGGCGGCAAATGCCGTTAATAAGCCGCTCAATGCTACTTTTTGCGATTTTCTCATGGTTCCAGTCCTTTCCGCAATAATAAACGGAAGCCATTCCCTGAAAGAAAAGCTCCCGTTCCCACTTCATCAATGTACATTATTATCCCCGACAGCAGCTGCACAGACAATCGGAGCAAAGCAAGCAGGTGCAAATATCACAGCAGCCGCCGCAGCCGGGTGTCGCCTGTCCATTGACATGATAGCCCCCCTGTACGCCGGAACGCTGCTGCTGTACCCGCCGATACATGGACTGATATTCCACATTATTGGGATCCATACGGCAAGCCGTCTGAAAATAGTTGTAGGCATCCTCCAGCCAGCCCTTCTGATAGACGACAATACCCATCAGATAGTACCATTCCGCATCTCTCTGGTCAGACGGTATCGCAGAAAGCGCCGCCTCTGCCCCGCTGAAATCACCGCCGTTAATCATAGCACGAACCTGTGCAAAACCGGAGCGATTTGTATGATACGAAGCATAGTTCTGACCCTGACTTTTGGCATTCTTGCGTTCCTCTAAAATCTTGTCATAAGCCTCATTGATCTCTTTCATCTTTTCCGAAGCCACATCTGCCAATGGACTGTCAGTATATCTGTCGGGATGATATTTCTTAGCCTGTTCCCGATAGGCCTTCTTGACCTCCTCATCGGTGGCAGACGGTGAAACGCCTAATACTTTATATGGATCGTTCATCGTATTCTTTCCTTTCTGCTTTACTCATAGCAACAAGCATCCCTCTAACAACTTCCCATCACATCACCCAGACAATTACAGCATTCACAACAATCACATATTCCTTCACAGCACCAGGCGGAATGGTCCGTATCTTGTTCCGCTGTTCCCGTATTACTGTCAGAATCGCCGGCAGGCGCTGACGTTGTCTGTTCCTGCGCTCTGTTTCTGCGAAACAAAATAGAATCCGTCTGTAAAGCCTCGCAAAAACGCCGCAGTTCATCATAGCACCGGCTGCTTTGACAAGCACGAGCCGCCGCTTCTTTTGCCTGCTGCCAATGTCCGTCACAACAGAGGAAGAAAGCGGTCAGAAAATGGCTGACAGCGGAAGAAGTATCACCGGATAGCTGTAAAAACGTCCATTGTGCCTGCCGCAGGTCACCTTTTTGCAGGGCATCACATACCGGACGATAGCGTTCATCGGCGGCAGGCGCTGACAATACCGTGACCGCCTGTTCCATCATACGTTTTTTATCGTCTGTCGCCATGAGCGAGATAGTCATAATAATCCTTGTCCTTTCGTCGGCACTTTTTATCCTTCTTTTTGGCAAATAAATGATACTTCTGTTGAAATGATAACCCATGATATATAATATTGTCAAGGATTTCTTTGTATGCTGTCAGTTCCAATAAATCATACGCTAATATCAGCTGTGATACCGTCATATTCAACACATCATTGCAATACAGCATTGTTGCCTCGTCCGTTTCCCTGAGATGCTGACGGAACGGATTATAATTGCCGCTTTTCAGATCCTTATCCAGATCATCGGCGGCATCCATTATGTAAATCCAGCGCCCTAAATGATACCCGAACATACCCAGTATTTTACGGGTTTCCTCCTGTTCGGATAAACGCTGACATAAGGCGGACAGCATCACTGCGGTCGGGTCAGCCGCCCGATCAATGCCGCTGTCCGACTGTTCCGCTTTCTGCTGACACTGCATCATATTCCGGCAATCCTCGTCAATCTCCGGATAAGCCTTCGCCGCCTTGCGGTAATTTCTCCGAAACAAAAAACGCAGTATTCGTGCCGCCGTTCCTTTGAAAAATCCGCTGTCCTCTATCGTATCTGTCAGCTTATAGTACGTCATAATTACCGATACCGCACCGGCTAAATGAAAGCTGTCGCCCTCCGCCGTACAGAATTTACATTTCTTGAGCGGATTCACGACACACCGTTTCTCATGGACAGACGGACAGGATTGGTTCAGCGCCATACACAACATGGCCAGTACCGTACAGTCATAACTCAGTGTCAGCCGTGACAATACGCCGTAATCCTCGCCCAGATACCGGCACAATCCGCAATAGATACTCCTGTACAGCTCATCTTCCCGCCTTTTCAGTTCCGCCCTTTCCGGACGTATATACCCAAACATCTCTCCACACACCTTTTCAATTCATAATTCATAATGCATAATGCATAATGATTTTCATGAATTTCAAATATCTTCCTCAGAACATATCACAAAAGTTTCGCTCAAGCCTTTTCAAAGGCTTGCGGGGTGCAGGGGCGGCGCCCCTGCTGGGAGGTTTGGAGGGCAAAGCCCTCCAAGATTCAGGCGGAGGTATTGGCCGGTATAGGACTGAGGACAGGCGGCAACTTCTTCGGGCGTTCCGACGGCAATCACTGTGCCGCCGCCGTCTCCGCCTTCAGGACCTAAGTCAATGATGTGGTCGGCGGTCTTGATAAGGTCAAGGTTATGCTCGATGACAACCACCGTATTGCCGCTGTCAGCAAATTTTTGCAATACTTCAATCAAACGGTGTACGTCTGCGATGTGCAGGCCGGTGGTCGGCTCGTCTAAAATATAGATGGTCTTGCCCGTAGAACGGCGTGACAGTTCTGTCGCTAACTTGATACGCTGGGCTTCACCGCCGGATAAGGTCGTGGAAGGCTGTCCGATCTTGATATAGCCTAAGCCTACATCATACAGGGTACGGAGCTTGTGATAAATCTTGCTGTGATTAGCGAAAAATTCACAGCCCTCTTCTACGGTCATTTCCAACACGTCATAAATTGACTTGCCTTTATATTTAACTTCCAGTGTTTCACGGTTATAACGCTTGCCGCCGCACACGTCACACGGTACATATACATCCGGCAGAAAATGCATTTCAATCTTGATAATACCGTCACCCTGACAGGCCTCACAGCGGCCGCCTTTGACATTGAACGAAAACCTTCCCGAACTGAAACCATGCTTTTTGGCTTCATTGGTCTGGGCGAACAAATCACGGATATCCGTAAACACACCGGTATAGGTTGCCGGATTGGAACGGGGCGTTCTGCCGATAGGTGACTGGTTAATGTCGATGACCTTATCGAGATATTCCACACCGGTAATTTTTTCACACTGTACCGGTAATGGTTTAGCGCCGTTAAGGTCAGCCGACAATTGCTTATAGAGAATCTCGTTAATCAGCGAGGATTTGCCCGAACCGGATACACCCGTCACGCAGATAAATTTACCGAGAGGGAGTTCCACGTCAATATTTTTCAGGTTATTCTGACAGGCACCGTAAATTTTCAGGAATTTGCCGTTGCCGGGTCGTCTTTGTGCCGGTACGGGAATCGACAGTTCACGGCTGAGATATTTTCCCGTCAACGAGCGTTCACACGCCTTGATGGTTTCGATATCGCCGGCGCAGACCAGTTCACCGCCGTGTATGCCGGCACCCGGGCCGATATCAATAATATAATCGGCGGCTTTCATCGTATCTTCATCATGTTCTACCACAATCACGGTATTACCTAAGTCACGCAGATTTTTCAGCGTGGCAATCAGTTTATCGTTATCCCGCTGGTGCAGACCGATACTCGGTTCATCCAAAATATACAGTACACCCGACAGCGCCGAACCGATTTGCGTCGCCAGACGGATACGCTGACTCTCACCGCCCGACAGTGTACCCGCTGAACGGGATAAGGTAAGATAAGATAGTCCTACACTATTCAGGAAGTTCAGACGGTTATCAATTTCTTTGGTAATCGCATGAGCGATCAGCTTTTCACGGTCTGTCAGACGGGCTTCTTTAGAAAAGCGCAGAGCCTGTTCGACCGACATATCACAGTATTCGCTGATATTCAGCCCGCCGACCGTCACCGCTAAGCTTTCCGGTGACAACCGCTTACCATGACAGGCATCACAGGGTACTGCTGACATATAGCTTTCAATCTCCGCCTTGACCCAACTGCTCTGCGTTTCACGGAAACGCCGCTCTAAATTATTGATAATGCCTTCAAATTCCGTCTGATAGGTACCGGAACCGTATTCGTTTTTACGGTGAACGGTGATTTTCTCGCCCTTCGTGCCGTACAGCAGAATATCCTTGACTTCTTCCGGCAAATCCTTGAAAGGCGTATCCAGCGAAAAGCGGTACTGCTTGGCTAATGCTTCAAAATACATCGTGGCAATCGTACTGCCTTCCATCGCCCAGCCGCTTCCCTTGATAGCACCCTGACGGACGGATTTTGTCGCATCGGGAATAATGCGGTTCACATCAATCTGCATGAACACGCCCAAACCGGTACATTTCGGACACGCTCCAAAAGGATTATTGAACGAGAACATACGGGGACTCAGTTCGTCAATGCTTACCCCATGTTCAGGACAGGCGTAATTCTGCGAAAAGAGAATATCTTCCCCGTCATTGACCGCCACCACCACTAAACCGCCTGACAATTTTGCGGCGACTTCTACGGAATCCGCTAAACGGGAACGAATTTCCGGCTTGATAACCAGTCGGTCAACCACTACTTCAATCGTATGCTTTTTGTTCTTCTCCGGCTTGATTTTTTCAGACAGGTCATAAATAATGCCGTCTACACGCACACGCACAAAGCCGCTTTTCGCCGCTGATTCAAATTCCTTCTGATGTTCGCCTTTTTTGGCACGAACCACAGGTGACAACACCTGTATTTTTGTGCCTTCGGCCAATGCCAACACCTGATCGACAATCTGATCGACTGTCTGCTGTTTGATTTCCCGCTGATCGACTGTCTGCTGTTTGATTTCCCGCCCACAGACAGGACAATGCGGAATACCGATACGGGCATACATCAGACGCAGATAGTCATAAATTTCCGTCACGGTACCGACTGTAGAACGGGGATTCTTGGAAGTTGTTTTCTGGTCAATCGAAATCGCCGGCGAAAGTCCGTCTATGCTGTCCACATCCGGTTTATCCATCTGTCCGAGAAACATACGGGCATAAGAGGACAGCGACTCCACATAGCGCCGCTGTCCTTCTGCATACAGCGTATCAAACGCCAATGAAGATTTGCCCGAACCCGACAGCCCCGTGACAACAACCAGTTCATCACGGGGTATCTCTACATCAATATTCTTGAGGTTATGCTCTCTTGCTCCCTTGACAATGATTTTCTTGAATGCCATCGTTTCACCTCAAACCCTCTATTATCAGAATAAGGAGTGCGCAAAGGCACTCCTTATGGTTGGTCAATTATTCCTCAGAATCATTCTTTTCTGTTTTTACATCGGTTACTTCGTCTGTAGATTCCGACGACACATTCTCGTTGTTATTGCTATCGTCATCATCTTCGTCCGTGTCATCCGTTTCCTCCGGAATGGGCTTACCCTCCATTGCCAGCGCAAACTGTTCACCGGACATTTTTTCATGCTCGAACAGGAATTTTGCTACAGTATGCAATTCGGTCAGATGTTCACGCAGAATCTTTTCCGTCTTGTCATAACCGTCCATAACATATTCCTTGACTTCCGCATCAATCTTAGCGGCGGTTTCCTCGGAATAGGTCTTGTTATGGCCGAATTCCTTGCCTAAGAATACTTCACCGTCAGACGAACCGTAGGTGATCGGACCGAGTTTTTCGCTCATGCCGTACTTGGTAATCATGGAGAATACTAAATTCGTTGCTCTTTCGATATCATTAGAAGCACCGGTGGAAATATCCCCTAAAATGATGGCTTCTGCTACACGGCCGCCCAACAGCACCACGATTTCCTCTAACATTTCCTTGCGGGAACGATAGGATTTATCCTCCGAAGGCAAAGACATGGTAAAACCGCCTGCCATGCCACGGGGAATAATTGAAATCTGATGAACAGGATCCTGTGTCGGACAATAGTAGGTTGCCACGGCATGACCGGCTTCATGATAAGCGGTCAGCTTCTTTTCCTTATCGGACATCACTCTTGACTTCTTTTCAGTACCGACAACTACTTTAATAGTAGCTTCTTCTACCTCTTTCATGGTGATGGCCTTCTGATCTTTACGAGCCGCCAACAGTGCCGCTTCATTCAGCAGGTTTTCCAGATCGGCACCCGTAAAGCCGGCAGTGGATTTCGCAATCGTTCTCAGAACAACATCCGGCGCTAAGGGCTTGCCCTTCGCATGGACTTTCAGAATTTCCTCACGGCCTTTGATATCAGGACGGCCGACAATAACCTGTCTGTCAAAACGTCCCGGGCGCATCAGAGCCGGATCAAGAATATCCGGACGGTTGGTAGCGGCAATCATAATAACGCCTTCATTCGCACCGAAACCATCCATTTCGACAAGCAACTGGTTCAAGGTCTGTTCTCTTTCATCGTGACCGCCGCCGAGACCGGCTCCACGCTGACGGCCGACTGCATCAATTTCGTCAATGAAGATGATACAGGGAGAATTCTTCTTGGCCTGTTCAAACAAATCTCTCACACGGGATGCACCGACACCGACAAACATTTCCACGAAGTCCGAACCGGAAATCGAGAAGAACGGTACACCGGCTTCACCGGCGACAGCTCTTGCCAGCAAGGTTTTACCGGTTCCGGGAGGGCCTACCAGCAGAACGCCCTTCGGAATACGGGCACCCAATTCATTGTACTTTTTGGGGTCTTTGAGGAACTCCACGATTTCACGCAGTTCTTCTTTTTCCTCATCAGCGCCTGCCACATCCGCAAAGGTCGTTTTGCGTTTTTCATCCGTCATATTCTTGACTTTGGCTTTACCAAAGCCGAATTGCCGGCCGGCATCGCCCAGACCGCCGGAGAGCCTCCGCATAAAGATGACCCATACCACGATCAGCAGACCGATCAGAATCAGATTGGGCAGCAGATTCAGCCACCATGAATTATCGGTTGCCTGCTTC
>ONYQ01000121.1 GCA_900322145.1 uncultured Eubacteriales bacterium | reverse complement strand
CATCCAGAGGAGCTTTTTCTTTTCGCCCATGCCCTTCTTGGCAAAGAATACGGGGTCGATGAAATCCATTGTCAATACGGAGCTGGAAGTGAGTACCAGACTGGACAGGGTACTCATGGAAGCGGACAGTACGAGAATGACAACAATACCGATGAGTACGGGAGAAAGGCTTTCGAGCATGGACGGGATAACGGAATCGTAACCGCCGACAGGCTTGCCGTCAGCGCCGGCTGTGCCGAACAGACGGCCGAAACCGCCGAGGAAATAACAGCCGCCTGCTACGATGATAGCAAAAATGGTAGATACAATCGTACCGGTGCTGATGGATTTTTCGGATTTGATGGCATAGAATTTCTGTACCATCTGGGGCAGACCCCATGTACCGAGAGAGGTAAGGATAACAACGCCGATCAGGGCGAAAATATCCGGGCCGAAGAAGGAAGCAAAAACACCATTGAAGGTATTGCCGCCGGCAGTGGTAACGCTTTCCTGTGAAAGTTTAGCGATACTTTCGGTCAGACCGCCGTTGATCTGCATAACCGCCGCAATGACGGCAACAATGCCGACTAACATGATAATACCCTGAATGAAGTCATTGATAGCGGTAGCCATATAACCGCCGAGGACGACATATACACCCGTCAGTGCTGCCATAGCAATGACGCAGTAAGTATAGGGAATACCGAAGGCCATTTCAAACAGACGGGACAGACCGTTATACAAAGAAGCGGTGTAGGGAATCAGGAACAGGAAAATAATAACCGCCGCCGCAATTTTCAGCGCTTTGGAATCATAACGCTTGGCGAAAAAGTCGGGCATAGTAGCGGAATCAAGGTGCTGTGTCATAACACGGGTACGCCGTCCTAAAATGTTCCAGGCTAACAGCGAACCGATAAAGGCATTGCCCAGACCAATCCAGGTGGAAGCCAGTCCGAAACGCCAGCCGAACTGTCCGGCATAGCCGACAAAGATAACAGCGGAAAAGTACGAGGTACCGAAAGCAAAAGCGGTCAGCCACGGGCCGACAGAACGGTTGCCCAGTACAAAACCGTTGACATTGGTAGCCTGTTTGCGGCAGTAAATGCCGACACCGATCATGACCGCAAAGAACACGATCAGAAACAGGATTTTGATGAACATATCCATTGTTTTTTCTCCTCCATCCTTTTTTCTCAAAAGGAAATATTATTTGAAAAATATGTGCTATAGTCTAACGTGCCTGCAGGATGACCGGAGGGTCAGCCCATAGCAGCATATTATTTCAGAAAGTAATGAGGCGGTCAAACAGCATGATTATTGATTTTCACACGCACGTTTACCCGGATAAGATAGCGAGCCGTACCATGGAGGCATTGCAAAGCCATGCGCCGCAGGTAACGGCCTATACGAATGGTACAGTCGAGGGCCTGCGGCAGAGTATGCGGCAGGCCGGTATTGATTATTCCGTGATACTGCCGGTTGCGACCCGCAAAGGACAGTTTGACACGGTCAACCGTTTTGCCCGACAGATTAATGATACCTATGACGATCTGATTTCCTTCGGCGGCATTCATCCGGATGATGACGATATTGCCGGCAAACTGCAATTTCTCAGGGACAGCGGTTTCAAGGGTATCAAGATACATCCCGATTATACCGGTACGTTCATTGATGATGAACGGTATATAGCGATTCTTTGTGAATGTGCCCGTTTAGGCTTGTTAGTCGTTACCCATGCCGGTGTGGATCCGGCTTTTGATGTCATTCACTGCACACCGCAGAAGGCGAGAGCCGTACTGGAACGTGTCACAGCGGAAACCGGCAGACAGGAACCGTTTATGATATTTGCCCATCTTGGCGGAATGTATGTTTATGAGGATGTCAAAAAGTACCTTTTAGGAACGAATTGTTATATTGATATCAGTTGTTCGTTCCGTTCCCTGATGAGCTTCTGCAATACGGACGATGAAGAAGTGCTTCATGTTATCCGGTGTCACGGTGCCGACAGAATATTATTTGCCACGGATTGTCCCTGGAACAGTCAGGCGGATTACATGGAACATTTCAGGCAAATGGCCGGACTGACCGACAAGGAAAAGGAAATGATCCTTCATGGCAATGCACAAAGGCTGTTGGGACTCTGAACGGTCACAAAAAAATAACGGAAACCGTCCTTTCCGTGGCGGAAATCACTTATCCATTATAAAACTTTAAGTTGCTAAAGTCAATTCCCTTACCTATGCTGGCTAATCATCAGATATAACGAATTTTGAAACGGCGATTTATGCAGAATGTTGAAAAAGAGTGCGGAAAGTCCCTTTTTCATGGCATAAAAAGTGACAATGGATGTTTTTTGGGAAAGGATGACAGGATTTGACAGATTTTTTCTCAATAAAATTATTTCGGCGGGAATGGCTGTCTGAACCTTTGGGATTGACTTGACAAGCCGTTTGCTATTATAATGTAAGCAGATGTTCTCATAACCATTCCATTTGAAAGGTGGCTTGTCTATGTTCAGAAAAAAAGGCATATTAGTGTTGACAATGGCCATGATTTTGGCCTCAGTCAGTCTGACGGCTTGTCAGAAAACACAGGAAACGGCATCCGTCAGCAGTGAAACGTCTGTTTTGTCCGCCGTTTCCGAGGGACAGGAAACATCGGTTTCTTCCGCAGAGGAAACCGCTTCCGTGACAGAAGATGTATCAAAAACGACAGAATCCTCACAGAATCCTGTCAGCAGTACTTCACCTGTTGAACAAAGCAGTACCGCCCAGACGAGTACCAAGCCGGCAGAGCAAAGCAGTACCGCCCAGACGAGTACCAAACCGGCAGAGCAAAGCAGTACCGTTCAGACGAGTACCCAACCGGCGGAGCAAAGCAGTACCGTTCAGACGAGTACCCAACCGGCGGAGCAAAGCAGTACCGTTCAAACCAGTACCAAACCGGCGGAGCAAAGCAGTACCGTTCAAACCAGTACCAAGCCGGTGGAGCAAAGCAGTACCGTACAGACCAGTACCAAGCCGACAGAGCAAAGCAGTACCGTTCAAACCAGTACCAAGCCGGTGGAGCAAAGCAGTACCGTGCAGACCAGTACCAAGCCGGTGGAAGAAAGCAGTAAGCCGACAGAAACATCCACACCGACAATTACACCGCAGGAAACGGATATCGGCGGTATAGCCCTGTATCAGGAATTGTTCAGCATGGACAGTACCGTACAGGTATCTTTGACGGTAGCGCAGAGTGAATTGGATAAGCTTCAGAGTGACTATAACAAATACAAGAACATGGGCTCGAAATCACCCATTTATCGTAAGGCAACCCTGACATTGACCGTTAACGGCACCACTTATACATTGGATGAGGTAGGCATTCGTCTGAAAGGTAATATGTGGCTGGCACCGGTCTATGATAAAAAGGGAAAGCTCAATATCTCCCACTATAAACTCAGCTTTAACGAAACCTTTGACGACAGTACCTATTACGGCGCAGAGGCGAAAAAGTGGGCGAGTGATGAAGAACGCAAAGCCCGTAAAAAACGCCGTCTGGCTACCCTTAAAGAAATGGATACGAAGTGGAACATCTGTTATGATGAAACCTTTGTGCGTGAAATCTATGCGGCGGATCTGTGTCGGGAACAGGGCATTTTAGTACAGCAGATCGGTCTGGCGCAGATGAATTTCAACGGCAAAAATTACGGTATCGTAAAAATCTATGAACCGGTGGATGACATTTTCTTGAAGAAGCGTTTGCCGGAGGCGGCATTGGGCGGTGATCTGTATAAATGCGGCTGGACAATGCGCCCCTGTAATTATGTGCAGAATGAGGTCACTTATGGTGTCGAGGATAAAGACAAGGCACTCAAATATAACTTTAATCTCAAAACCAACAAGAAGAAATCCGATCATGCCGCTTTGAAGAATCTGCTCAAGGTCATGGCAGGCAATCCTTCCAAAGCGGATTTTGAAAAAATCGTTGATGCCGATTACTTTGCAAAATTCTTAGCAGTCAGTTATTTCTTGGGTGACCCCGATGATATCCGCAATAACTATAATAATCACTATATTTATTTCCGCAAGGATACGGGCAAGGCTGTTTTCATTGTGTATGATAATGACCGTACACTGGGCATTACATACGGCTATAATCCTGATGGTACCGGCATGACAGGACAACAGCCGTTCTATGATAAAGCGGTGGGAGCCGGCGGTTCTCAGCGTAATCCGCTGATTCGCAGTGCTATCCTTAACAGTAACGCTTACTGTAAAACACAATATACATCCGCTTTGCAGACCATAGCGGCCTCCCGTTTCTGGCAGGAGGATGTATTCCTGACCTATTATGAAAAGGCGAAAAATCACTATGCCGCCTTTGTACAGCCGGATGTGAATTTTGCCAATGTCAAGCAGAGCTTCCGCTTCAGTCTGGACGGCAAATATCCCGCCGGCGATAAAGCCAATATGTCCTTTACGGAATATGTAACTCGTATCATGAAAACCTATCATACCGCTATGGGCGGATAACAAAAAACTTCTCCGGACATCTTTGGAACATTTCCATTGTCTGTCCGGAGAAGATTTTTTTGTGCATACGATCAATGAGCCGTTTTCGTATGTTAAGGCAAGTAGGATGGATTATCTGATAAAAATATGCAGTAACTCCACGTTTTGCACCGCCGGTTATTCATGGCTGTCATTCTGAAGAGCGGCAGAGGTTGTTTTTTCTGCTTTTTTATGGCTGATTTTGAGAACCACATTGTGCAGAACGCATGGCAGAATGGCGGCTGC
>ONYQ01000125.1:4409-8590 GCA_900322145.1 uncultured Eubacteriales bacterium | reverse complement strand
CTCATAGACCTGTATAGATGCCTTGTCGCCGTGCATTTCGATAATCTCACCGATCAGGCGCTGGCGGCTGACACGCACCACGTCAAACATATTTGCATTACGCATTCCCTCGGCAATGACCAGAGGGCCTGCGACCTTTGTAATGGTTCCGCTTATCAAGTTTCGCACCTCAATTCTTAAAGAGTATGTCCGAGCCGACAGCCTGTTCTACAAAGGACGAGAGCCGTCTCTGACCGATGCCGGAATTGCCCCGCACACCGGGTAACGGAATCATGGCCGGCGTGGGTCGTTCCACGAATTTTTCCCGTTCTCTGGCGCAGGCGGTAAAAATTTCTTCCGTCATATAGATAATGGCATAGTAGTCATTCTCTGTCAACTGCTTGAGTAACTGCGGAGAAGTCGTTGGCTCGTCACAGATAAACAGATCCATGCCGACAGCGCCGAAGCCTTTGATGCTCTCGCTGTCACCAATGATCGCAATACTTTTAGCCATAGATTTCACGCAGCCTTTCTCTGATCTGTTCCTTCGGCGTTTCGGTTTTCAGGCCGCTGGCGATCAGGGTAATCATTTTTCTTTCATAGACACAGCCGATATAATAGCCCAATAACGGCTCAGGGCCTTCGCTCGACAGCCGGCAAAGCTGTTTGGCCAGACCGATCAGCCGGTTATCGACAAATTTTTCAAAAGCAGACGGCGAACTGACAAACAGTTCTATTGCCTTATGGCAGTCATACACCTGCTGTGCTTTCAGGTATTTTATCAGAGCTTCCGAACCCTGCAAAGCCGCCTTGACGACAGCCGCCTTGTCCAGTCCCTCACATTCTACAATTGCCTTTTCGAGATAATACCGGCTGGCATTGACTCTTGCGCCACGCAAAGCCGTCTTGACATCCGTATAAAAGACCATCGTATTGAAATACGCCATCAAAAACGGTGAACGGGAACGTTTCGCCTGCGCTAATAACTCATCGAGTACGCCTCTGTCCAGATAAGCGTCACTCAGACGGGCATCCTTCGTTTCGGCTAAAATCTGATAGGCACGATTAGCCGGACGCTGCAACCATTGCGGAAACTGCTCAAAACGGCGATTCTCGACCGCTTTAATGAGCGCTTCCTTCGGAATGGAACAAGGTTCTATCAGAAGTGTCTCATATTCCCTGTCCGCCATCGTTCCTTTGAGGACGGTTTTCAGGTTATGGATATCATTCTGGATAAAGAACGGCAGAAACAGGTTGAAATCAGGGGCAATACTTTTGATATATGCCCACATTCTGCGGGTATTGCTTTCCATAATTGCATCAATGGTATCCCCGTCACCGTAGCCCTTATCCTTGAGATAACGCACTAAATCGCCTTCGCTTCTGAGGGCTAACATCTGTTCCGCATCCGCTTCGGAAAACAGACTGTTTTCTCTGGCACGCACCGAACCAATGGAAAATTCATATGATAACGCCATTCTGAATCCTCCTTAACCCTTGAAAAGTTCCCGGTTGATAACATCCTCTACCGCTTCACGCCGGTCAGCAATCACCGCCGCAAAGCTCATGTTTTCTTCGATGTCGCCGTTTTTAAGGATAAAGCCGCTTTTAATGCTGTTATCGGGTGTCGGGCTGAGCGCAGCCTTGATGCCGCTTTTCGCCATCTGCTGAATGAAATCCTTCGGCACCCGTTTCAAATCCTTTTCGTTCAGCAGGACAACGCCCTCTTTAGCGCCGAGGGTCGCCGCCAAACGGTAGATCAGGGCAAAATATTCCTTGCTTTCGAGATGTTCCATATAATCCAGCACCGACACGACCGCTTCATTGATAGCGGTACGCTTGGCTTTGAGAATCATATTCCGTTTTTCCAGTTCACGGCGGCTCTGATGCGATTTTTGCAGACGAGCCGTTTGTTCCGCTTTCTTCTGCTGTGCATTATTATTGATTTCCTGCGCCTTATCCTTCGCCTTACGCAGGATACTTTCGCATTTTTTATCCGTTTCGGCCTGCATCTGTGCTATGGCCTCCTGACTATCCATCCGGATAACGGACAGTATTTTTTCACCGCTGCTCATATTCCACCCACCTTTCTAATGTTGGGGCGTTGCCCCAAACCCCACCAAGGGCTTTGCCCTTGGAACCCACGAGGGGCTCTGCCCCTCGACCCCGCAAGCCTTTGAAAAGGCTTGAGCGAAACTTTTGTGTTGGGGTTAAGGAAAAATTCATCAAAAATCATTGCACATTGTACATTGCACATTGCACATTAAACGTTAAGGCCGGGTACGGAAATAACAACGAGCAGGGATACGATAAAGGCCAACAGTGCATAGATTTCAACGAGGGTAATGGATACCATCGCTTTGGAGAAGTTCTTCTCATCCTTAGCGGTCATGGTGATACCGGAAACGGCCGCCTTGCCCTGTGCAAAACCGGACAGCATACCGCCGATGCCGATAGCAATAGAAGCGGCCAAGAACGCAAAACCCTGACCGGTGGTCGGCAGATCACCGCCGAGTACGCCGCAGTTGATGAGAATCAGGAAGCCAACGATGAAACCATACAAACCCTGTGTACCGGGAAGCAGTGTCAGAACGAGCATTTTACCGAATTTGGAAGAATCCTCGGACAAAACGCCCATAGCTGTCTGAGCGGCACCGCCAACACCTTTAGCGGAACCGATACCTGCGAAAACCGTTGCAATGGATGCGGCTAAAATAGCTAAAAACATACCGTACATGAATAGTTACCTCCAATTTTGTTATCCTGTGATGTCACAGGTCGATTATTCTTTACTGCCCTTGGTCTTGAAATACTGGCTCTTGGTCGAGAACGGCTCAAAGGGCTTGCCGCCGCCCTCATAGAATTTGCTGAACATTTCAACATACTGCAAACGCATGGTGTGTACATACGAACCCAGTGCATTCAGTCCGATGGTGATGGCATGACCGACCACAAAGATCAGAATCATGAACAGGATACCGACAGGACTGGTGCCGAACAGCTTCGACAGCATATTGAATACCTGCGCCATAACGCCGGTGGTCAGACCGAGCGCCAGCAGTCGGGAATAACTCAGCAGATCGCTGACATAGCTGGTCACGTCATACAGAGAAGCGACACCGCCGATCAGCTTGCCGAAAATGCCTTTCTTTTCTCTGCCCTGCGTCAGCACTAAACCGACAGCCGCCGCAATCATAATGCCGACACCAATCATCAGGACGGTCTGATTCGTTGCCATACCGGCGGCCAGCACCGCCGCACCGACTAACAGAATCATCCATAGCCCCGTATCAAAGAAGGCTTTGGCGTATTCCTTGCGCTTGAAACAGACATAGAATTTACAGCCCATACCGACTAAGATATGCACCAGACCGAGTCCGATGGACATAATCATAATCATGAGAGCGTCCTTCTGGGTGTCGAGGGTTGGCCAGGGCAATAGTTCTTTCATGGTGATGGGCTGACCGGTGAACATCGTATAGAACATCGCCGGCGCATCACCAAAGATACTGCCGAATATCAGTCCCCATAAAACGGTGGCGACACCGCAGTATTGGAACAGCTTGAGATGATCACGCATTTTCTTGTCCGGCTTGAAAATCCTGATGGCCAGTGCCGTTGCGATAATCATTAAAAGACCGTAGCCGGCATCGGAAAACATCATGCCGAAGAAGAAGTAAAAGAAAAATGCCAGCAAGGGTGTGGGGTCAATATCCTCATGAGAGGGAGTCGAATACATGGTAACAATACTTTGTGCCGGTGCGGCAAAGGCATTGTTTTTGAGTTTCACGGGGGCATCCTCATCGGCTTCACCGAATTCCACGACACAAGAAGCCACCTTTTCACATAAGGCCTGTAATTTGTCGCAGTCCTCTTCCGGAATATAACCGTTGAGAACAAAAACGTGCTTTGTCTGATCGAGTTCGGAGAGCACCTTGTATTTTTCCGAACGCAGGATGAAATAATCCTGTGTTTCGCAGATATCCTCCCGATATTTGGCCAGATCTTCGATCTGCTTTTTAGCGTCCTCATCCTTCTGAGCGATTTCCTCGCTCTTATCAAGCTGACGTTGCATTTTGACCTTCGGGGTACGGCTGGTCGGGTTCAACGGCTGTGAGAAACCGATGGTACGCAACACCTTTTCTGCCATTTCACGCTGTTTTTTCGGAGTGAAGAAGGTCAGACAGGTCATATTGGCCGAG
>ONYQ01000125.1:0-4374 GCA_900322145.1 uncultured Eubacteriales bacterium | reverse complement strand
CGGACACTCTTTCGCCAGATATTCCGACAAAAGGGTATCGTCATACATTTTCGGCAGGGTACCGATCAGCACCGCTGTGGTCGGGGTATCCTTGGTATTCAAAGGGATATCCAGTTTTTTCCACGGTTCTAATTGTGCTAAAGAGGTCTTGATGCGCACCTGTTCGGCGGCATAATCGGTCCGCTGTTTGTCTAACTTGACGATTTTCTGACAGATACCGATGACCTTAGCGGAATCCGCCGCAATCCGTCCGATTTCATCCGGATCAATTTCCTTGCGTCCCCTGAAACTGTCGAGCATACCTTTCTTTTCGGGGGCGATCTTGGAGAGGATCTTCAGTGCCTGTTCAGTCAGTTCCGCATTACGTTCAAACTGTTTGAGCTGTGCGCTGGTATCCAATCGTTCAAACCCTTCCGCCGCCTTGTCACTGCTCTTTTTGACGTGTATCAGAGCGCTGTCCTGCAAATGCTCCAGCACACGTTTTCGGTCCTGCCGGAGCGCAATAATCCGAACCGTTTTCATTGCTAACTTTGCCAAATGTTTATCACCACACTTTTCCTGTTATGTGCCGGAACACGGTCAGACGGAAGGCCGGGTCAGCATTTCCACGACCAGTTCACGGACCCTGCCGATATTTTTTTCGGCATTACGGGAGATTCTGTCGCATTCCTGCTGCGCTTCCGCCTGTGCGGCCGCTAAATCCTTTTCCGCCTGTCGGGACAGGGATTTTTCATTGTCCGCCAACAGCGCATCAGCCTCCGCCTTTGCTTTTTCCACCAGCGCAGCCGCCTCCTGTTTGGCGGATTGTTTACGGGTTTCTGCCTGTTTTTTTGCCTCGGCTTCCTTGAGCGCACATTCCTTTTCGGTCTCTAAGACAGCCTGCAGCATATCATTCGCCATTCACTCATCTCCCTATGATAAATTCAGACAAATTATACAATGTCTCATTACTATTTAACCACATTTTCGATAAAAATTCAATATTTTTTCCTTTGAATCCCTGATAAAAAAATCGCAATTTTCCGACTTTATGCATAAAAATACAGTTTCCTTCCGCTTTTCCGACAAAAAATCTCTCCAAAGCGACAGCCTTCACAACGCTGTTACTTTGGAGAGATGATACAGTAAAAATATAGCGTGCGTGCTTTCCTGCTTTGAGCAGGAAGCGGCATCCGCCATGCAATTATGCATTATGAATTATGCACTATGAATTATGCATAATCAATCATTCCTCGTCTGTCTGGCCGGCGGGCAGCAGGCGTTTCGTCACCTTCACACCGTCATAATACTGTTTGAACTGGATACGGCCTTTATAGTGCTGACCGCAGGCAGGACATTCAAACGCCGCATGAAAAGCCTTGTTCCGCACCTTCCATTGATCCGACTGCCGGCATAACTGCTGACAGTCCGGACATAAAAAGTACATCTGGCTCTTATCGACTAACGGATGGTCATAGTGATACAGATAGACCGGATGGAAATTCAATCTGTCGTAGAATTCATCGTCTGCTTCACGGATAAACGGCGCAAAGCGTTCCGCATCATAGATTTTCTGTAAGATACGGGCGGTCAGGATACTGTCCCCGACAGCCCTGTGCAGGGGAATATCATCTATCGGAATATGCAGTTCCTGTGCGGCATTCTGCAAAGCCGTCTGATTTTTACATACGGGTTCATGGAGTGCCTGAAAATATTCCTGTACATCGGCGTAATGATGCAGGAACGGGATACGCTGACTGCCGTAATAATAGGTGCAGTTCGCTTCGAGCGTATCCAGATCGGCGGTACTCCAGCTCATCAGAACACTGTCCCCGACAAATTTCTTGAATTTACTGACGGCATAGGTAAAGGTAGCGCCGTTTTTCAAATCCTCATTGGTCAGCTGTGTGAGTTCACGAACCGTCGCATTCAGCCGGCGGGTAATCTCCGGCCGGACAAAGATAGAGAACTGTCCGATAATCTGCATCTGTTCATCGAGCTTGACAGCGCCGAATTCAATGACTTCATTGATAAACCCCTGTATGCGCTTACAGTAACCGCTGTTCCATTCCAAATCGAGAATTACAAACTGCATCATCAGCCTCCCCTGCTTTGTGCCTTCAGACGCTGTTCCTTATTGAGAATCATCTTGCGCATACGGATGGCATGGGGCGTAACCTCTACCAGTTCATCATCGTTGATGAACTCCAATGATTGTTCCAGACTGAGAATGGTAGGCGGTGTGAGCTTCAGGGCTTCATCCGAACCGGAGGCACGGGTATTGGTCATGTGCTTTTTCTTGCAGACATTGACCACCATATCCTCATTCTTGGGATTGGCGCCGATAATCATGCCTTCATAGACCTCTACACCGGGGCCGATGAATAAACGGCCTCTGTCCTGTGCCGCAAATAAGCCATAGGCGGTGCTTTCGCCTGTTTCATGAACAATCAGGGAGCCTTGCAGACGGGACTGAATCTCGCCTTTATATTCCTCATAGCCGTCAAAGATATGGTTCATGATACCGTTGCCGTTAGTATCCGTCATGAACTCGGAGCGATAGCCCATCAGACCTCTGGCAGGAATACGGAATTCAATATGGGTCACGCCGGATTCACGGGTACCCATATTCAGCATTTCCGCCTTGCGGGGGCCTAACTTTTCCATAATTGACCCCACATAGCTGTCCGGCACTTCGATCATGAGCAGTTCCATCGGCTCATGCAGTTTGCCGTTGATTTCCTTCATGATAACCTTGGGACGGGATACCTGAAATTCAAAATTCTGACGGCGCATGGTTTCAATGAGAATAGACAGGTGCAGTTCTCCACGGCCGGATACCTTGAACGTATCGGCGGAATCCGTTTCTTCGACACGCATGGCAACGTTGGTTTCTACCTCTTTGAACAGTCTTTCACGGATATTGCGGGAAGTGACATATTTGCCGTCACGGCCGGCAAAGGGACTGTTATTGACCATAAAGAGCATGGATACGGTCGGCTCGTCAATCTTGACAAAGGGTAACGGCTCCTGATGCTCCGGATCACACGCCGTTTCACCGATATTCAGATCGGCAATACCCGATACCGCTACGATATCGCCCAATTCCGCCGTTGCCGTTTCAACCCGCTTCAGACCTTCAAAGCAGTACAGCTTGGTGATTTTGGCATTCTTGCGGCTGCCGTCATTATGACAGAGAGTAATATTCTGTCCGACTTTGCAATGACCTCTTTCCACACGGCCGATACCGATACGGCCAACATATTCATCATAATCCACATTGGAGAATAAAAGCTGCAAAGGACCTTCCTTTTCACCCTTCGGAGCAGGAATTTCCTCTAAGATTTTATCAAACAGGGGCTGCATATCCGTTCCCGGCTGATGCGGGTCAAGAGAGGCATAGCCGTCACGGGCGGAAGCATAAACCACCGGAAAATCAAGCTGATCCTCATCGGCACCCAACTCAATAAAGAGGTCCAGCACTTCGTCAATGACTTCTTCGGGTCTGGCACCGGGACGGTCAATTTTATTGACAACGACTAACGGTTTCTTGCCCAGACCGAGGGCTTTTTTCAATACAAAACGTGTCTGCGGCATACAGCCTTCAAAGGCATCCACCAACAGTAATACGCCGTCCACCATCATCAGGATACGCTCTACTTCGCCGCCGAAATCAGCGTGTCCGGGGGTATCGACAATATTGATTTTCGTACCCTTATACATCACGGCGGTATTCTTGGAAAGAATGGTGATGCCTCTTTCCCGTTCAAGGTCATTGGAATCCATTACTCTTTCGGCTACCGCTTCGTTATCCCTGAAAATACCGCTCTGCCGTAAAAGCTGATCGACTAAGGTTGTCTTGCCGTGGTCAACGTGGGCAATAATCGCTACATTCCTCAAATTTTCTCTTGTATCCATGAGAATCCCTCTTTTTCCTACAGTATAAGCGTCCCTATTATAGCATACTTTCAATTTCGATACAAGAAAATCTGCGAAATAATACATTTTCTGCAATACCACAAAAAATAACTCCCCAAAACACGGAGTTTTGGGGAGTTTTGAAAGCAGGTTTCAGGGAAACGGACTGCTTTTCAGAGGTTTTTGCGTATTACTCGGACTTTCTGGACTTCTTCATCAGAACAACAGCAACAGCTGCGCCGGAAAGCATCACGATAACGAACAGAATGATCATGTTCGCGCCGTCACCGGTCTTAACATTGTCAGAAGGCTGGATAATGGTAGAAGTCTGGGAAGTCTGAGAAGTCTGAGAGGTCTGAGAGGTCTGGGACTGCTCTTCTTTGGAGGACTCCTGAGAAGGATCTGAGGTCTGCGATCCACTGTTGCGCTCATAGGTAAAGCCGGCATTATACAGGAAGTAAGCTTCCTCGCCCATTT
>ONYQ01000151.1 GCA_900322145.1 uncultured Eubacteriales bacterium | reverse complement strand
TGCACAGGAATACTTTTTTCATATCCGCCAGACTGCACAATTTCTTGGCAACCTCTGTCTGTAACGGAGAATAATACAGGTTGGAAATATGCTGTAAGGCAGCCGCCTGTGCGGATACCGCTTTTGTCCAGCCTTCATCGCAGTAGCCGAGGGAATTCACGCCGATACCGCTGGTAAAGTCGATATACTCTTTGCCGTTGACATCGGTAGCGGTAGCACCCTTGCCGCTGACTAACGCTACGGGGAATCTGCCGTAAGCGTGCATCATATATTGTTGTTCATCGTTTTTTATTGTTTCAAAATCCATGGTTGACACCTCAATAGAACATTGTTCCGATACCTTCATCGGAGAACATTTCAATCAGAATGGAATGGGGAATACGGCCGTCAATGATATGCGCCCGTTTCACGCCACGGCGGACAGCTTCTACACAGCAGTCAATTTTCGGAATCATGCCGCCGGAAATAATGCCTTCCCGCTTGAGGGACGGCACTTCGCTGACGTTGACTACCGGAATCAGGGTATTCTCATCTTCCTTGTCACGGAGCAGACCTTTGATATCGGTCATGAGAATCAGCTTGGCGGCTTTCATTTCAGCAGCGATACGAGCCGCCGCCAAATCGGCATTGATATTATAGACATCACCGTTATAACCGCCGGCAATCGTGGAAATAATCGGAATATAGCCGTTTTTGGTAGCATTCTCAATGACTTCGGTGTGTACCTCGGTAATTTCACCGACATAGCCCAAGTCAATGCCGGAAGCCTTCTTTTCCGCCATAATCATACGGCCGTCCAGACCGCACAAGCCGATAGCTTTACCGCTGTGCTGTTCCAACAGTTGCACTAAACTCTTATTGACCTTACCGGCCAATACCATTTGTACAATGTCAATGGTTTCGGCATCGGTCACACGCAGGCCATTGACGAAACGGCTTTCCTTGCCGATTTTATTCAGCATACCGCTGATTTCAGGGCCGCCGCCGTGTACTAACACAACGTTGATACCGATAAGCTGTAACAGCACGATATCACTCATAACGGCCTCTTTCAGTTCGGGACTGATCATGGCATTGCCGCCGTACTTAACGACAATCGTTTTACCTGCCCATTTCTGTATATACGGCAGAGCCTGTACCAGTACATTCGCTCTGTCCTGATCGGAAATATTATGCATTTTCTCCACCTGTCCTTCTTCTTGGAGGGCGCTGCCCTCCAAACCTCCTGGCAGGGACGCTGTCCCTGCACCCTGCAAGCCTTTGAAAAGGCTTGAGCGAAACTTTTGTGTTATATGCTGAGATAGATATTTGAAATTCGTAAAAAATCATTATGCATTATGAATTATGCATGATGAATTAAGCATCAGGTTCTGTAGTCGCCGTTGATCTTGACATATTCATAGGTCAGGTCACAGCCGTAAGCCTCGGCGGTGCCTTCGCCGTCATTCAGCGCAACGAGGATTTCTACTTCGTCCTCAGTGAGTACGGTTTTGGCGATTTCCTCGGAAAAATCAATGCCGGCACCGTTTTTGCATACGTCAATCGTGCCTGCCTTAGATGCAAAGGAAACATCCACCTTATGAACGTCCACGTCACAGCCGGCATAGCCGATGGCGCAAAGCACTCTGCCCCAGTTGGCATCCGCACCGAACATCGCCGCTTTCAGCAGGCTGGAACAAATAACGGATTTTGCCACGCCTTTGGCATCCTTTTCGGTTTTAGCGCCGGTTACTTTACAGGTCAGCAGTTTGGTAGCGCCTTCGCCGTCCTTTGCCATCATTTTGGATAAGCCTCTGCAAACGGCTGTCAATGCTTCGACAAATACATCATAATCCTCACCTTCGGCGGTAATCTCGTCATTACCCGCTAAACCGGAAGCCATGACAGATAAGGTGTCGTTAGTGGAAGTATCGCCGTCAATGCTGATCATATTGAAAGTTTTATCGGCTACGGACTTGACAGCCTTTTGCAGCATTGCCGCAGAAACAGCCGCATCCGTTGTCACGAAACACAGCATCGTTGCCATGTTCGGGTGAATCATGCCGCTTCCCTTGGAAATACCGCCGATTTTGACGGTTTTGCCGCCGATAACGGTTTCTACAGCGACTTCTTTAGCAATCGTGTCGGTAGTCATGATAGCTTCGGCGGCATTAGCGTTGCCGTCTTTGGACAATTCACTGACCAACTGCGCCATGCTGTCCCTGATGGGTTCAATCGGCAGTACCTGACCGATAACGCCCGTAGAACCGACAATGATATCATTGGCATCAATGCCCAATGCCTGAGCGGTGAGCTGACACATCATTTCAGCCTTTTCCATGCCGTCAGCGTTGCAGGTATTCGCATTGCCGCTGTTGCAGATAACCGCCTGTGCATAACCGTTCTGCAAATTCTTTTTCGTAACAGTAATCGGAGAGCTTTGCACTAAATTCGTGGTATAAACTGCCGCCGCCGTACATTTTGTTTCGCAGTAAATCAGTGCTAAATCCCTCTTGGACTTATTCTTTCTGATACCGCAATGCACACCGGCCGCCGTAAAGCCCTTTGCCGCCGTTACCGATCCTTCTATATACTGATATCCCATTTTTTCTCCTCCTTAATGTTGGGGCTTTGCCCCAAACCCCACCAGGGCTACTCGCCCTGGACCTCGGCAGGGTCGCAGACCCTGCACCCGCCGTTGTGGGGAAATTCATTGTACATTGTACATTGCACATTGTACATTGCACATTGTACATTGTTAAAATGCTGGTGGTACGAGGACAAGGCCGGTTGTTTCGGGCAGGTTAAAAATGATGTTCATATTCTGAATAGCCTGACCGGCGGCACCCTTGACCATATTATCAATCGCAGAAATGGCAATAAGGGTATTGGTACGCTTATCGTGATGGAGTGATATATCGCAGAAGTTAGAGTATTTGATGTTGTGAATATCTGCATTCGCACCATCCGGCAGCAATCTGACAAAGAATTCATCCTGATAGAAATCCTTGTAGGCTTTTTGGATTTGCTCAAAGGTCACGCCGTCCT
>ONYQ01000126.1 GCA_900322145.1 uncultured Eubacteriales bacterium | reverse complement strand
GGGGAGGTGGCAAAAATCAACCATTAAAATGGTTGATTTTTGACGGAAGGGTTTGTGCAGTCTGACGAAAGCATTAGAAATTTGCTCATTTATAGTTTTGAATTGACAAATCCTATCCGGCAAGATTATAATGATGGTATATAAAAATGTGATAGTCGGGAGGTTATATCATGGATATTCTGCTAATAGAGGATAATAAGCTGATATCAAAAAGTCTGGTATATACCCTCAAAAGTAAGGGACACGCCGTTACACTTTGCGAGAATTGTGAACAGACCATTGTACACGCCGGAGAAGAATTCGATCTGATTATTATGGATGTGACCTTGCCGGACGGCAACGGCTTTGAATTGTACCGGGATGTCAGCCGTGTGAATACAGCGCCGGTCATTTTTCTGACGGCAATGGATGATGAAGATCATATTGTCGGCGGATTGGAACTGGGAGCGGCGGATTATATTACCAAACCGTTTTCCACTCGTGAACTGTTGGCAAGAATCCGCCGTTTTGATAAAAAAGCCACCGGTCAGAGTACGGTGCTGTCGGTCGGCAATATTTATGTTGATACCGAAAGTCATGTTGTCCGCAACGGGGATACGCCGGTAGAACTGACGGCGCTGGAATACCGTATTTTACTGATGCTGATGCAGAATGCCGGCAAGGTGGTGACGAGAGAGCGTATCATGGAAAAGATATGGGATATTGCCGGCAATTTCGTCAATGATAATACGCTGACGGTTTATATCAAGCGTATCCGCCAAAAGCTGAATACCGATTGTATCCGCACCGTCAAGGGTATCGGCTACAAAATGGAGGCAGTATGAGAACGAGCGTTAAATTTTGTCTGGTATTGATGATGATGTGCCTGTCCTTTGTCCTGCTGAGTGTAGCCGTGGTGGAAAACGGTTTGTCGGCGGTCAAACAGGCGGATTATGAGGCAGTAGCATCCGTGATAGCGGCTGTGCAGGAAAAATATCCGGAGGTCAGCGAGCAGGATATTATTGCCATTTTGAATCATGCCACGACAAGCTCCCAAAAGAAAGCGGCAGATGATATGCTGAAAAAATACGGCATTACACCGGAACAAACGGTAGTACAATCCAATCGGGAAGCCAATGTCCGGATGACGCTGATGATAGCCGGCGTAGGGTTGCTGTTCAGTGTATCGGTATTGGTGTTTTTCTGGCTGTTCGTGCGGTATAAAGTCCGGCAGGAATGTCGTCTGACACGGTATCTGTCCCGTATCAATGCGGGCAGCTTTGAACTGCCGAAAGAAAAACTGACTGAGGATAAAAGCTCGGTGCTGTCGGATGAAATTTATAAAACGACGCTGATGCTGCGGGAAAAGAGTGAGCAGTCCCATCGGGATAAAATAGCGCTCAAGGATTCGCTGACGGATATTTCCCATCAGCTCAAAACACCGCTGACATCCATGCTTATCATGCTGGATAATATCATCGAGGATGATTTGCCGGAGGAACTGCGAAACGAATTCCTGAATGATATCCGTGAATCGGTTCATCATATCAGTTTCCTGACCTATTCACTGCTGAAGCTTTCCAAACTGGATGCCAATTCCATTGAATTTGATATACAGCCGGTCAGCATGAAAGAATTGTTTATGACAGCCATTGGCCGTACCAGTGCGATTGCCGCCGAAAGAGGCGTTGCATTAGTGCAGGAATGTGAGGATATCACCATCCGCTGTGACAAGCGCTGGCTGAGTGAAGCGCTTACCAATATCGTCAAAAACTGCGTGGAACATACCGCCCGTGACGGCAGGGTACGGCTGTCGGCGGAGGATACCCCTTTATATACCAGAATGGTTGTCGAGGATAACGGAAGCGGCATTGACAAGGATGATCTGCCGCATATCTTTGAACGTTTCTATAAAGGCAAGAATGCCGATGAAAACAGCGTTGGTATTGGCCTTTCCATGTCGAAATCCATCATTGAAAAATGCGGCGGTTATATCAAGGTTGTTTCCGCCCCTGATAAAGGCACGACCTTTATCATCAAGTTCTTCAAATTATAGTTGGTGCTGGGATACTGTTACAATACGCCGTTGAAGGAGAGAACGCTATGGTACAGCTTTACAAAAGAATAGGAGCTGTCATAACGGCGGCTATGGTGGGGATAGGAATAATATCCGGCTGTCCGGCTGTAAAAGCCGTACCGGTCGGGGTATCTTCTGTCAGAAAACAGATTCCCGTTTGCCGGAAAAGTCTGTCGGCGCAGGAAACGGTAGAATGTACCTTTTTCAGTGACCTGCCGCATATTCCGTATATCCCGCTGGAGCGTTTTTACAGCGTTTTTATGAACGGTGACATGAAGGTGACCCGTAACGGCACCCGTTATACCTATGAAGATCAACAATATGGTTCCATAGCAGTGGCCGATGCGGAACAGGATACCCTGACTTCACCGGATATGGCGGATTTTCTGGCTACTCCTGTTTATAAACAACAAGGGGGCTTGGTAATGGGCGGCCCCGATCAGCTGGTGAAGGTGGAAGAAGTCGCATACGATCAGCCGGCTGTCGCTGTTACGCTGTCTATGGGACAATATGGCATAGACCTGAGAGAAGCGGATGGTGTCTTATACTTTCCGTTTGCAACCGTCAGTGACCTTTTCAGCAATCCGGATGTGCAGACCGCTTATTATGCGGATGACATCATCTATTATGAAGCGGATTATGAAGAACTCAACGGCGGCCCTCTCCGTGGTACCACGATGACATGGCCTTGGATTTTATCGGCACAGCGGGAGGCGGATATGATTGCCTTCAACTACCATGAACTGTGCTTTTCGATAGAAAGCTTTTATGGTTATCCGTGCAGTCATAACAGCTTTGCGGATGCGATGCAGAAAGACGGTTTGGATGCGGCACTGTCGGTGTATGATCCGGAAGTGCGCAGTTTGCTGTTATCAGAAAAGCCCGGAGAATATGTGGCGGGACTATATCGCTTATTTAATATTCTGTTAGCGGATGGCGGCCATACGGGAGTGGCTTTGAACGGTATATTCGATAACAGCCGGTACAAAGCGGCTGTCAGTAAGGATTTTTTCTTGTATAGTCATTACACGGAACACAGCGGCTATTATGTCGAAAAGAACCGCCGCATGGTGGAAACCTATAACACGTTATCGGAACAGCGGCTGAAAGAGCTTGGTGCAGGCGGCTACTATACCAAAGGGGATACCGCTCTCATCAGCTTTGAAAGGTTTGAAGTGGAGTATGCACAATGGAACGATTATCTGAGCGGTAACCGGAAATTCATGCCGGATGATACCATCGGTTTTGTTTATCGGTGTCTGGAACAGGCGGATAAAGACCCGTCAGTGAAAAACGTGGTTTTTGATCTTTCCACTAACGGCGGCGGCGATACGATCGCTCTGGAAATGCTTATGTGTCTGATACAGGGCACTTTTGAATGTCGGTTCTATAATGTGCTGGGGCGGCAGACCATAACACAGACAACCACCGCCGATACGAATTTTGACGGGGTCATCAATGAGGATGACCGCATCACCCGTTATCCGTATTTGCGGTTTGCGGTGCTGAGCAGTGGTTATGCCTTTTCCTGTGCCAATATCATGGCGGCATTGATGAAGGAAAGCGGCTGTCCGGTACTCGGTGAAAACAGCGCCGGCGGTGCCTGTGCCGTATTGATTAAGGCCACGGCTGACGGCATGAGTTACAATATGTCTTCTTATGTCCGTTTTGTCAGTACGCTGACAGATACCGTGGATGACGGTATTACGGCGGATATTTCTCTGGTCAGTGAAAGCGCCGATGGTCAGAAGGATTACAGCCGTTTTTATGACCTGTCCGCCATCAGTCAGGCAGTCAATCGTTACTATGATGGACAGGAAAGCATATCCGACATACCTTCCATACCTTCCGTACCTTCGCCGCAGTCAACGCCGGCGGTGGATACGCCTTCCTCACAGGTCACGGAAATCACATCCGTTGTTTCACCGGCTCAAAAGGTCAGTACGCCGTCTGCCGTATCCGTTGTATCGGCGGCGGAGGCATCCTCTGACGGAACGATGTTTTTAGTGTTCGTGTTGTTTGGCATTGTGGCGGCGGCGGTCATAGCAGTGGCCGTTGTGGTGGTGGTAAAGAAATAAAAAGCGGTCTGTACCGCAGCAGACGGAGGAACTGTATCATGGATATCAGGGTAGGAGATATATTAGAGATGAAAAAGCCGCATCCCTGCGGCACTAAAGAAAGCAAACAATTTCTGGTGCTGCGCATCGGCATGGATTTCAGGATACGCTGTCAGGGCTGCGGGCATGAAGTAATGCTGCCCCGCAGCAAGGTGGAAAAGAATATCCGGAAAGTTCTTTCTGCCGATG
>ONYQ01000128.1 GCA_900322145.1 uncultured Eubacteriales bacterium | reverse complement strand
GTTATGGGTCCATACCGGCAGACGCTGTTGCTGTATAAACGGCAGTATCCGTTCATATTGCTTCGCCAGTGCCGTGGCAAAGTACCATGCCACCATCATCTTGATGTAATATTCATCGGTTTGTATCGCACAGATTTTTTCGGGATATAACTCGGAAAAATCCTCGTCCAGAAAATACTGCATCAGCATTTTCACGCCAAAGCGTACCGTATAGGTGTGATCGCTGATAAGCCATCGGTCAACAGCGGTCAGCAGTTCCGCTTTGTGGCGGCTAAATACTTTCGGTATCAGTGTGTCACAGGTCGCCCAGTTATTCACATACGGCAGAAACCGTTCCACCGCCGACAGACAGGCGGTATAATCCTTCATGCCCGAAAGGATAAGCGCATGAAGCTGGTTTTCGTCAAAATATTGGTGCGGCAAATCGTTCAGAAAGTCACCGATATCTTCCCGCATGGCTAACTCTTTCGCCAGACGTTTCAGCTCCGGTGTACGCACACCGATAAAACAGCTTTTATCGACGGTAGGTATCAGGGCACTCTGAAAATCCCGATAAGCAATATCCTGTAAATCTGTCAGCCGCTGACAAATGTTTTCCCGTATCATCGCATCACCTCATTTCAACCATAACGACACCTTTTCTGTTCAGTCGAATTGTACTAACGTTTGTAATTCCTTATTATGCCGGAACTGTCCGGTATAAGTGGTGGTAATCGTCTTAGCCGATACATTGCGTATGCCTCGGGCGGTCATACAGCTATGAGAACCGCTGATAACAACCGCTACATCCTCCGTACCGGCGGCTTCTCCGATAATCTGTGCAATATCCCGTCCCAATCTTTCCTGCAGCTGTAAACGCTTAGCCGCCATATCACAAATGCGGGCAATTTTGCTCAACCCCAGCACTTTGCCATGCGGCAGATAGGCCACATTGACTTTCATATCATACATCAGTGCCAGATGATGTTCACAATAGCTGAATACCGTAATATCCTTGACGACAACGGTGTGTTCCTGTTCGTCCGTATCAGGGTCAGGAAAGGTTTTGCCGAACATTTCCGCAATTTCATGGTTGCTGTAAGCCGTACCGGCCAACACTTCCTCTAACATACGAGCCACACGTTCCGGCGTTTCCTGTAAGCCTTCCCTGTCGAGATCCTCACCGATAGCCTGCAATAATCCCCGTACATGATACGCTATCGCTTCTTTATCCATGTATGTTCCCCCCTATACGGTTCATACCGCTCGTTTCTGCGGATCCCAGATAAATTTATGCAGTTGAAGCTGTAAACGCACATCGTTTAACTGTCGTTCCTTCATAAATTCCACCATATCCGCCGGATCAATGCGGCCAAACACCGGACTCAGATAAACATGACATTTTTCCGTGAGATGATATTGCCGTATGATCTGCGCCGCCTTTTCCAGATCGCTAAGGCTTCCTGCTACAAATTTTACTGTATCATGTGAGCCTAACAGACGGAAATTATCCGTACACATAAACGATTCCATTCCGCTGTCGGGCAATTTATAGTCCATCGTAAAAACAGGCCGGGCGCTTCTCTGTGCCAGTGCCGACAGGGATAAACTGCCGTTGGTTTCAATTTCCACACGACAGCCGACTGCCATTAACCGATCGGTCAGCAAGGGCAATTTCTCCTGTAATAAAGGTTCACCGCCGGTCAGGGTAACATTCCGGATACCGCTTGCCTGTACCTTCTGCGTAAGTTCCTCTGCGGAATAAGGGACAGCCGGAGTATCGGGGAGATTCGCCCAGCAGGTATCGCAATAGGTACAGCACAGATTACAGCCTTTGAAACGGATAAAAAATGCCAGTTCGCCGGCATGAGCGCCTTCACCGTTGATGCTGATAAACATTTCTGCAACAGATAACATGGTAATCCTCTCCTTTATGATACATGATAGACGGCACAGTTATCGGGCGTTTCATAAACGGTCGTCTGCGTAACCGGTAAGCCCTGTTCCCTCAGTGTTTCAAAAAATAAGCGGGCAAAATATTCCGCTGTCGGACGGCTGGGCAGTTCAATCAGCCGGAAACCTTCCTCCTGTAAAGCGGTCAGTGTCTTATCCCGCAGAGAACCCATTTCATAAATAAGGGCATGGTCATAAAAATCCGCCAACGTCCGGACAGCCTTTTTAATGTCCCCGAAATCCAACAGCATATCCCGCTGTGTACCGCTTTCCTGTAAATCTGCGCCGCTGATTTCCACTTCAATAACCCAGCGGTGACCGTGAATATTAGCGCACTTGCCCTCATAACCGGCCAGAAAATGTGCGCTGTCAAAAGCGGCGGTCGTTTTCAAATGATACATCTTATTTCACCTCAAAAAAAGAGCGCCTGCCCACGCAGACGCATCCGTTCATAACAAAATAACGTACAGAGAAATCTTTCCCTGCACGGATGCCCTGGTTTTGTTTTACGACAGGATGGCGCAAACGAACTGTCGTATAGTATACAGACTTATTATACCATATTTTCAATTGCTGTCAAGCATTTCATTGACATTCTGTCAAAGCAAGTGTATAATAGTAAGATAATCTGTTTTTTGCAGGAATCAACGGATTATTTGTCGTTATCTGACACCCATATAATTTTTAAGAGAAAAGAGAGGGAATAACAATGAACATGAAAAGAACAGCAGCTCTTGTATTATCCGCTATGCTTTGCGCCTGTATGATAACAGGCTGCGGCGGCGGCGGCAACCACGGCACCACCTCCGGCACCTCTGCTTCACAGGCGACTTCCGATACTTCAACCGCAAAGGAAAGCACCACCGATACACAGGACAGCACCGCCAGCACACAGGACAGCACCACTTCCGAAGAGAAAAGCGCCGCTGAATCACAGACTTCTACAGAAGATATTACCAAGAAGGATTACCGCCAGTTAGACGCAGAGTATACCGTTGAAAACGGCGTGGTAGTGGTCAATCAGGACGGACATTACCGTGCGATGGAGCTGTTCGGCGGCGGCAGCGGCGATGCTTATGTAGATTCGCTGAATACCCTTCGCAGTAAGCTCGACAGCAAAATCAATATCTATTCCATGATCGCACCGCTTTCCTGTGAATTCTATCTCCCGGCCAACTATGCGGATTACTCCGCCGAACAGAAGGATTATTTTGACGATATCGCCCAGCGCCTTGACAGCGGTATCAAATCCATTGACCTGATTTCGGTTCTCGGACAGCATACCACCGAACCCATCTATTGCCGTACCGACCATCACTGGATGCCGCTGGGCGCTTACTATGCAGCACAGGCCTTTGCCAAAGAAGCCGGTGTTGATTTCAAGGACATCAGCACCTTCACCCCGAAAACCATCAGCAATTTTGTCGGCACGATGTACGCTTTCACCGACGGCGATATCAATATCAAGAACGACCCCGAGGACTTCACCTATCATGTACCGGATAACTACAGCGAGTGCCATACGGATTATTATGACACTTCCTTTAATTTCTCCTGGACAGGCAATTATTTCCAGGAGGTAGGCAATCCGGAATCCAATGCTTATCTGACCTTCTTCGGCGGTGATGAGCAGATCGTCAAGATTCGCACCAACGTCAAAAACGGCAAGAAGCTTCTCGTTGTAAAAGACAGCTACGGCAATGCCGAACCCGGTTATCTGATGAATTCCTTCGAGGAAATCTATATCGTGGATATGCGTTATTTCAACCTGAATCTTGTCCGCTTTGTCAACGATCTGGGCATTACGGATGTACTCTTTACGATGTGTACTTTCTCCGCCTTCGGCAATAACTCCTATGAACTGCCCGACCTTCTCACCCAGTCCCCCGATGAGCCGATCATTGACACCTACGACCGATAATACTGTTGAGTGTGGAAGGTGGCGTGTGGAGTTGTGCCATGCGCCGCCATTCACCCAAAATGCCGGACGTTAAATACCTTTTCCCGTCCGTCAACACAGGTTTTTCAGAAAAGGAGCCGGAATTCACCGGCATGATATAAGCAGAACAGCACTTTTTCTCAGGGAGATGTGAAAATGAAAAGAATCGTTTTATGTATCTTATTATGTACTGCATTAGTGGGAACGGCAGCCGCCTGCTCCAACGGCAGCACATCAACCGATGACAATACCTCTGCCATTGTAGCGGAAGCCTCTCTCATCCGTAAGGATATCTCATCCAAAGAGTCGGAAAGCAAAACCGAAAACAGCAAAGACAGTGACAAGAGCAAGGATGAAAACAGCAAAGACAGTGTCGAGAGCAAGGACGAAAACAGCGAGGACAGTGTCGAAAGCAAAGACGAAAACAGCGAAGACAGTGTCGA
>ONYQ01000174.1 GCA_900322145.1 uncultured Eubacteriales bacterium | reverse complement strand
ATAGCTTATAGGATCACTGGCCTTCATAATCTCAGGCATTACGGCAAGGAACTGATCGACTTCTTCTTCCGTGTTGTATATACCGAAACTGATGCGTACCATGCCTGCGGTCTTGAGATCGGTGCAGTTCTGGAAATGGTATATTTCTTGTTCCGTCAGGTTCATCAGCCGCCATACATAGGGATGGGCGCAGAAAGCACCTCTTCTTGTGGCGATGCCGCCCATATTTGAAAGGTTTCTCGCCAGAATATAGGAATTGATATCGCTGAAATTGAACGTCACCACGCCTACTCTGTCGTCAAGGTTTTCGCTGTCGCCGTAAATAATGACGTTATCAAGCTGTTTGAGTCCTTCAATCAGGCGCTTATTGAGTGCTTTTTCGTGCGCTTCTATCTTGTCAAAGCCGACTTCCTGCAAAATGTCGATAGCCTTGCCGAGTCCGACAACGCCGGCATAGTTCGGAGAACCTGCCTCATATACGGACGGAGCAAATTTATAAAACTGATTGTCATCTGTTACGAGATTAACGATGCCGCCGCCGTAAAATGTGGGCATATGCTCGTTCAGAACGTCTTTCAGACCTACAACAGCACCGCCGCCATAGGGGGAATACATCTTGTGCGCCGAGAATACGAAGAAGTCTATATTTTCTTCGGGTGTATCGCCTATCATGGAAAAGGCTCTGTGCGCAACGATCTGAGCGCCGTCAACGATGATTTTTGCGCCGTACTGATGTGCCATTTTAGCGACTCTGTGTACGTCTGTAACATAGCCGGTTACATTGGAAGCCGCCGTGACGGAAACATACTTGATTTTTCCGTCGTATTCCTTGAGCAGTCTTTCAATATCATCATAGATCACACGACCCTGTTCATCTACCTCTGCATAGACAACATTACAGCGCTCACGCCAGCTCAGGTCATTGGCATGGTGTTCGATGCGGGTGGTAAGAACGATATCGTCTTTGCTTTCTATCAGCGCAGAAGCTAATTTATTGAGTCCGTCCGTTGTATTGTTGACGTAGAAAGCAGTGTAAGAATTATCCTCACCTTTTTTTGCGCCGACAAAGTCGATCACCTTTTCTCTGACTTCGTTATAGACATCGGTAGAATGATTGGACTTGGCCGAAAAACCTCGTCCGATAGAGCCATACATTTCAAACTCCTTGTTTACGGCATCCTCAACAGGCTTCAGAACCGGAGTGGTGGCGGCATTGTCAAAGTTGATCAGCGGCCTTTTTGTGCCGTCCTTCAGCTCGATAGGTTCATTGATGCCGACAACGAGATTACGGATATTGTCGATGGTAATAGGTTCGTTGTTTTGTTCAGAGGAATCGGATGTGTCCTGTGATACCTCAACGTTATCCGTTTTTTCCGATACTTTGGATACCTCTGTGTTATCCGTTTATTTATACCTTTGATGAAAATAACACCTATATCAGATTACGTGATTATTTCTGGCTGCCCGACCTTGTTATATTTATGGAAGCCGCCGTATCACTGAGCGTTGCCATCGTGTATATCAAATATCTTCTCCCGATGGAACGGGTAGCGATGGTCTCCTATCTGACACTGCCGATGATAGCTATCGTTATTTCGGAATTTGTGTACAGATTTCCCTGTACGAATATTGCCGTGGTGGTTTCAACGATCATACTATTCGTTTCTTACGAATCCTACTATACCCAGTACCTTGTGGAGCAGCAGAAAAAGCTGAGCGAAGAAAGGATGCGTCTTGTCAACCGTCAGATGCAGCCGCATTTCATTTTCAACACGCTGTCTCTTATCCGTTATCAATGCCTTAATGCGCCGGAAGAAGCTGCCGAAACGATAAACGATTTTTCCGATTATCTCAGAAGCACTACCGACCTTATGCTCGAAACAGAGTGTATCTCCTTTGAAAGGGAACTGGATATTGTAAAAAACTATATCCGTATCTAAAGAACTATAAATGAGCAAATTTGAAAATTGCACAAAAACAAGAACCCCTCCGCCTCGCTAACGCTCGGCACCTCCCCTGAAGGGGAGGCAGGAAACG
>ONYQ01000129.1 GCA_900322145.1 uncultured Eubacteriales bacterium | reverse complement strand
TGCCGGGCGCTACAGCGGAAAATTGCGGTAATTATCTGATGCATAATCTGCCGATGGCTAAATGGTATGCGGCTGGTTTTGCGGATTATCTTGTTGCTCATGCCGGAAAGCCTGAAATTTTTGCGTATCCGAAAACGGAACGTCTGGTTACCGATGACGGACAGCATTTTTATGACTCATAACGGCGAAAGAATACATCCCGCTATCCTGTTATTTCATACGGGATAGCGGGATGATATCTTTTGACAACAGGGAGGTCCCGACGGTGAACTGGGGGCTTCCCTGCGTTATCTGAGTCAGCGGTATTCGGTGCCTTATCCGGAGATAAAAGCCATTCTGACGGATATCGGCACAGAAGAACTGGGGCACCTTGAAATGGTAGGTACCATTGTATATCAGCTGACACGCAATCTGAGTGTTGACGAGATCAAGCAACAGGGGTTTGAGGATTATTTTGTCGATCATACGACAGGTGTATATCCATCGGCCAGTAACGGAATGCCTTTTACGGCGGCCGCCTTACAGGTTAAGGGTGATCTGATTACCGATCTTCATGAAGATTTGGCGGCCGAACAGAAAGCCCGTACCACTTATGATAATATTCTGCGTTTCTGTGATGATTATGACGTGCGGGATGCCATCCGTTTTCTGCGGGCAAGAGAAATTGTGCATTATCAAAGATTCGGTGAAGGCTTGCGCCTTGTAACGGATAAGCTGGACAGCAAGAATTTTTATGCCTTCAATCCTTCGTTCGATCAGAAGCGGCCTTCCGTCTGACAGAAAAATAACCGGAGAATGACTCTTTCTGACAAGGGGTCATTCTCCGGCATTTTTTTATTGAGTGTGTATACGGATTATCTGGAACGAACCTCTCCGGCTAACAGGTGGGAAAGGGCTTTGATAACGGTATTGGCGCAGTTTTCAATTTCGGAAGAAGTAAGCGTTTTCTCTGCGGAACCGATTATAAGACGCAGGGTAACGGACTTTTTGCCATCGGGTACCTGCTTGCCTTTATACTCATCCACAAAGGATACATCCTGCAGGAAACTGCCGTTTTTCTTTTTGGACAAAACGACTTCCTGAATACGTTCCCATTTGACATCCGCATCAAACAGCATGGAAACATCGTATTCGGTTGTCGGGTATTCTGCTAAGTGTGTAAAGGTGTTGGTTCTTGACTTGAAGGGTTTGAGGGCATCAAGATTGAGTTCAAATAATACGGAAGCCAATGCTTTGATACCGCAGGCCAGAGAAATCTTTTTCGCCAACAGACCAAGATCACCGATTTTTTCTTCTCCGAGATAGACATTCAGCCAGACGGTATCATCCGCCCAATAGGGTTTTTCTGTACGGCGGAAGGTGAATGCTTCCATGTGTGTCATGCGGGGCATCATGGCAAGAACGCCTTTGGCGTTGAGGAATATCTTCTTGATATCCTCGGCAGAACCGGTGAAAGCGGCGGCTAAATGACGTTCCTGTGTGGGAAGCCATTCTCTGCTGTCGTATTGATTCTGATAATTTTCATCCCTGAAAATCTGTGCTTCTTCGAAAATAGAAAATTCACTATAGTAACGTTCGTTGCGGGCAATCGCCTTGCAGATATTCGGCAGCAGGGAAGAACGGATATAGCTTTCACTGGGAGAAGGCGGGGTAGATAATCTGAGAATACCGTTGGTATCGGGCATAACGGCATTGACCGCATCATCACTCATCCAGGGATAGGTGAATATTTCCTGCATATTACAGCGGAACGCTAAATATTCTTTGATTCTGCGTACTAAATCAATATCGAGCTGATTGATAGCGCCGTCAAAGCTGGTGATAATTCTGGTAGCGTCAAAATTCTCATAACCGTACATACGGGCGACTTCTTCCATGATATCGGCCTTGATAGAAACATCACCGGTTGAACGCCAGGTCGGCACGACAATATGCATCATGTTATCGGAAAAGCTGACGGTAAAACCGAGCAGGCTGAGTTTTTTCTGTACATCTTCAGGCGCTAATTTTTTACCAAGCCGGCGCTCCAGCCAGGAAAATTCCACGTCAATTTCCTTCTGCTGTTGTTTGACGGGATAGCAATCCTGAAAAGCCGTGATTTTCATATCGGGATACAGTTCCTTGAAATACTGCATGGTAAGCGTGAGCGCCTGATCGCAGCGTTCCTGGTCAATGGCTTTTTCATAACGGGAGGAAGCATCGGTGCGGTTATCATAACGCAGGGCTGTGCGGCGGATACCCGTTGATTCAAAGTTGGCGATTTCCAGCACGACATTTTCCGTCTGCGGAAGGATGGAATCTTTAGCGCCGCCCATAACACCGGCCAGTGCAACGGCTCCTTCACTGTCGGCAATAACTAAATCATCTGTGGAAAGGGAGAGTTCTTTTTCGTTGAGCAGCGTCAGGGTTTCTTTGTCAGCGGCTCTGCGGACAATAATGCCGCCGGAGATATTATTCGCATCAAAAGCGTGAGTCGGCTGTCCTACAGCTAACATGACATAGTTGGTGATATCGACCAGCGCATTAATCGGCCGCATACCGACACGCCAGATACGGCTCTGCATTTTGAGAGGAGAGGGCTTCACCGACAGACCTTCAATTTTTACGCCGATATATCGGGTACAGCGTTCCGTATCCTGAATGTCAACGGGGAAGGTTTCCACAGTATCGGGGGTAAATTTTGCAAGTTCCGTGAGCGGCCATTCATACAGGGCGGCCAGTTCACGGGCAATGCCGTAATGACCCCAGAGGTCGGGGCGGTTTGTCATGGATTTATTGTCAATTTCTAAAATGATGTCATCGAGATCAAGCACTTCTGCTATCGGCGTACCGGCTGACGGATTCAGAGCGGTCAGGTCAAGGATAGCATGATCGTCCTCGGTGGGAAATAAATCGTCCAGTCCGATTTCAACGGCGGCGCAGATCATACCGAAGGAAGCCACACCACGCAGTTTGGCATTTTTGATTTCGACCGGTTCGCCTTCGCCGTGCCAGCGTACCCATGAACCGGGACACGCAACGGCTACTTTCATGCCGGCTTCAAGATTGGAACCGCCGCAGACAATATCATGAATGGTGCCGTCATTGATATCCACCTTGCAGATACGCAGCTTGTCGGCATTGGGATGAGGCAATACCTCTTTGATTTCACCGACAACAATGCCGTCAAAACGTCTTGCCAGTTCTTCGGTACCTTCTACCTCGACAGTGGACATGGTAAGGTCAAAGGCCAGACGTTTCAGGTCTACATCGTCAGGGATTTTTACATAATCTTTGATCCAGTTGAGTGATAATTTCATAGCTGCCCCTCCTACTTAATGGAACTGTTCCAGAAATCTCAGGTCTGTGCTGTGGAACAAACGGACATCGTCCACGCCGTAGCGCATCATAACGAGTCTGTCCAGACCGATATTGACATAGAAGCCGGTATATTCATCCGGGTCAAGACCGGCTGCTTTGAGTACATTGGGGTGCGGTGTACCGCCGGGCATAATCTCGATCCAGCCAACGTGCTTGCAGACACTGCAGCCCTTGCCGCCGCAGACCAGACAGCCCATATCAATTTCAAAACCCGGCTCTACAAAGGGGAAGAAGCCTGCTCTCATGCGGACGGGTACATCCCGGCCGAATACTTTGGAAAGAATACTTTTAATCATGACCTTGCCGGCCGTAAAGGTGAATTCCTTATCAACGATCAGGGCTTCATACTGGAAGAAGGCTCTCTCGTGACGGGCATCGGTTGTTTCGTTGCGGTACACTCTGCCGGGATAAACGAAACGATAGGGGGGCTTATGGGTCTGCATATAACGGACACTGCCGCCTGTCAGATGGGGGCGCAGGCATAACTTTTCTGCCGCCGTTCCGCTGTCATGTCCTTCGAGCCAATAGGTATCCATGCTTTCACGGGCGGGATGGTTCGGCGGAAAGTTGAGGTTATCAAAGGCGAACAATTCCGAAGTAATATCATCTTCCTGATAAATTTCAAATCCCATGGAACGGAACGCATCATCGAGATCATAGCGCATCTGTGTGATGGGATGCAGACCGCCCATTGGCGGTAACGTGCCGGGCAGGGTGTAATCGAAATCGGCGGATACCTCACCGGCTTTGAGCTGAAGTTCCTGACGGCGCTGTTCGATCATGGCGGT
>ONYQ01000130.1 GCA_900322145.1 uncultured Eubacteriales bacterium | reverse complement strand
TTCGTGGGTTCGTCTAACAGCAATAATGTCGGCTCCGTCAGTAATATCTTGGCTAAAGCGGCTTTTTGCTGTTCACCGCCGGACAGATCATAGGGATGCTGTTCTAATAACGCTGTAATATCACACAGTGCTGTTACATATTGTATGCGTTCTTCCTGCTCCTGCGGTGACAAGCCGCTGTCGGTCAGCATTTCGTATAAATCCTCCCGCACCGTTTTGCGTACAAATACTGTACGGGGATCCTGCGGCAGAAACGCCGTTCCCTGCAGAAAGCCGCCCTTTAACGGAATCTTCTTTCCGTCTTGCCGCATCTGTCCACGATAGGGACGGTGTAATCCGGCTATCAGGGATAACAGGGTTGTTTTGCCGGTACCGTTGCCGCCGAGTATCGTCAGGAATTCCCCTTGATACAGCTTCAGCGAACAGCCTTTCAGAATATCCGGCGTATCCTTGTCATAGCGGAACCACAGTTCCCGTCCTTCCCAACAGACAGGACGCTTTTCGGTCGGCGGTGTATCATTCTCCGCAACGGACTGCGGCGGATGTTCCTGCAAATAATCTTTCAGCCAGCTTCTGCCCTGTGCGGCACATAACGGCGGTGTTTGTGCGGCAGTCTGCGGCACCATTTCAAAAATCCTTGTCGGTGACGGCAGGGAATAAAAAGCCGCATGATGCTGGTCATATAACAGCCGGCTCGTCTGCTGAGGGGTAGTATCCGACAACAGCCGTCCCTCTGACAGCACTAAAATACGGTCGCTGAAAGCATATACTTCGTCTAAATGATGTTCACTGATAATAATGGTCGTGCCTAATTCGGTATTGATTTTCCGCAGCCATCCGATCAGTTCACCGGCGGCAATCGGGTCAAGCTGGGCGGTGGGTTCATCTAAAATCAGGACAGCGGGCTGTAATACCATGACCGCCGCCACATTCAACAGTTGTTTCTGTCCGCCCGATAACGCATCAACGGTACGTTCATACCAGCTCTCCATGCCGAAAAACGAAGCCGTTTCCGCCACTCGCTGACGTATCAAAGCAGTCGGCTGTCCAAGACTTTCCAGGCCGAAAGCTAATTCGTGCCATACCTTGTCGGTCACGGACTGATGCTCCGGCGATTGCTGTACAAAGCCGATTTGCGCCGCCTGTACTGCCAAATCCACCTGTTCCAATGGCTGTCCCTGATAGAAAATCGTGCCGGTGCGTGTACCGCAGGGCTGTAAGCAGGTTTTAAGCTGACGCAGTAAGGTGCTTTTACCGCAGCCCGACAAGCCGCATACCGTCACCCATTCGCCGCTCTGTACCGAAAAGCTGATGTCACAAAGCGAAGCCCTTTTCGCAGAAGGATAACAAAAATTCAGTTCCTTGACCGTAAAATCCTCCATGTGCAGACCTCCTTCCCCCACAACAGCACCGGCAAACCATACAATAATATACACGCCGCATAAATAATGCCGTCCAACGGTTCCCACGACAGCGGCGTAATGGCCGGAAAATAATAGAAATCCAGCCGTTCCATGAAAAAGGCTGTCCAGATGACCGCACAGCATAATACAATGACCGCTAATAATTGGCCGTCCCTCCGTTCAAAGCGGTACAGTGAAAACGCCGTCCGCTTAGTAACTCCGTAACCTCTGCTTTTGAGGGCATCGGCGGTCTGTACGGCATTTTCCAGTGATAATCCTATCACGCTTGACAGAATGCGGAGTGTATTGCGTCCTCTCTGCCGCACGTTTCCCTGATTCATGTCCCTTCCTAAACCATGCTGAGCCGTTCTTACCTGCCGTAACTGTACGGCAAACTGCGGAAGAAACCGCAGAATCATCGACAGCAATAAACTGACCTTCGGGGATACTCTGCCAAATAAATAGAGTATCCCGTCCGTACTGACGGTATAGCGCAGATATAAGCACCACAGCCATATACCGGCAAACAGCGTACCTGCCACAGCACCATAAATCAACGATTCCAGCGTGAGCGGATTGCCGTCCGGCCAATAGGCTAAAATCGTCATGCCGGCATGATTCACCAACGGATTCAGCAATCCCACAAAGACAGCCGACGGCACGATCCCCAGCAAAAACAGCCGGAGCGCTTTTCGCCGTCCGGCGCACAAAGCCGCCGACAAACCACCGGCAAATGCCGTTATCAGAATAACGGGATGCTGTAAGCACATCGTACCTGTCAGCACCCCTATAAAATAAACCAACTGCACCGCAGGATGATACCCTGCCAAACCACCACCCCCTTATCAATGTGCAATGTGCAATTAGCAATGTGCAATTAGCCCCATGTGCAATGCACATGGCACATGGGTAATACGTCATATGTTCCACATTCACAATTTCTTATGGAACCTTATCATTGTACATTGCACATTGCACATTGTACATTGTAATGTCATTGCCGAGGGCGCAGGTGTAGTGCCAGATAACGGTATCGCCGTCATGAACGGCATAATCCGAACAGCCAACACCCGGCTGTACGCCGTTGACCGTATAAACCCAGCCCGAAGCACTTCCGCAGTCAAATTCGTACAAGTTAGCGATACCTTCTATGTAGGCGGTATGATATACCGGTGTCATGGTGAATTCAAAAGGAATTCTCTGCGCCTGACAGAAGCGTTTCGTAATGTCAAAAACACTGTCCCCGTCCTCTATCGCAATTGTACACGGCGCTGATAAGATACCGTCTGACGGTACGAGGGAACGCTTATTTTTCGGCAAATCTTCTATCCTGTCCGTCAATACGGCGCAGGAGATGGAAAAAGTACAGGTATGTTGTGGAACAGAGGGTTCCTCAGACGGTTCTGCGGAAGGTTCCGGCGTGGATGTTTTGGATACTTCCGGTTCAGAAGGAATGACCGATACCGCAGAGGATTCCTCCGGCAATGACACGGGTACTTCCGCCGCCGATATAACAGAGGATTCTTCGATCATGGAAGGAACGTCCGATGTGATAACGGACGGTTCAACAGACGGTTCGGATATAAACACCGCAGACGATTCCGTGACAGATACGGTACTTTCCGGACGGACAACAGAAGATTCCGCAGGCGGTAAGGATGTCTGACCGGTGCTTGCTTCATCCGATGACGGTATGGCCGGTTTTGGCTTTGATGTTGTTGACGGCTTGTGCAAAGAAGATTCCGGAAAGGCCGTTTCTGTGGATGCGGTACTCTCTGCCGATGCGGCGGAAAATGCCGGTTCTTTGACAGGAGAAGGCGCTGTAGGCGGTTTTTCGGTGAAAATATACGCCGCCGCTAATACCAGTAGGACGATGAGAACCAGCAACAGTTTGTTTTTATGTTGACGGAAAAAGGACAGCATATATTTTCACCTCCTGCCTTTTCGATGAAACGATTAAGAACGGCGCTTACGGCTGACAAACAGCAAGACCGCCGATACGACAAGTACACCGCCCACTGCATACAGCGGAGCGGAATCGCCGGTCTTGACATAATCAGCCGGAACGCTTACCGCTGAGGAAGTACTTTCCGGAACAGATACTTCTGATACATTGGAAATTTCTGAAGAAACGGGCATACTTTCCTCCATCGAGGAAGAATGACTGTCCTCATCCGGCTGTGAAGTTTCCTGCTGTTTTGTCAGGGAAATGTCCGTCATGTTAAAATAAGATGTCTGACCGTTCAGGAAACGATAATAAGCGGCGGCGGCGGCATACGCCTGATAAGTGGAAAGATAATTCGTTTCGCTGTCCTCGAAGTGTGAAAAGCCGTTATCGCTTTCATGGAAGAAGGTCATCATTGCATCATATACGGTACAGCCGTTTTTAATAAAGCGTTCATCCTGTGACGGGTCAATGCCTAAGGCGCACAAGGCGGTCAATACCTGTGCGGCGCTTTCGCAGTCATAATGGCCATAGGAGAAGCATTGTCCCTTGTCATTCTGTTGTGCTGATAAGAAGGTCAGCGCTTGATCGACAGCAGTATGTACGGCTTCGTTATCGTTCACATACGGCGCTAAAGCCTGTAATGCCATAGCCGTCATATCCGCATCGGAGCCGTCCTCTACGCCTGTCCATGTATCAATCGTCCATCCGCCGTCTGTTTCCTGTGCTTCTAAAATAACGGACAGCAGGGACGCTCTGAGGGTTTCGTTTTGGGTGGCATAATTATGGGTATCC
>ONYQ01000132.1 GCA_900322145.1 uncultured Eubacteriales bacterium | reverse complement strand
TGGGCAGCTTTTATACAGAAGAAAGCTTTGGCGAAAACGGCCGGATTCCAATGACCTTCATCAGAGCACCGTATATTCTGAAAGCAGGTGAAAATGTTACTGTTCTTTCATCTGTACAAGGCAAAACAGTTGCCGCAAGACAGGAAAATCAACTGGTCACAGCATTTCATCCGGAACTCAACGGCGACATTACCGTACACAAATATTTTGCGGATATGTGTATCTGAATCAGGTATAAGCCATTTATCCTATCGGTTAAGTATGTTATACCATCATAACAGCTCCTTGTCAAGACAGATTGACAAAAGAAAATACAAATGGATATGATAGCAATAGCCTATTTGTCAGATAGGTAATATAGATATTGGGGGATGTATTATTTTTGACCGCTTTCGAGACGGACCTCATATCCTCAAAAAATCTATTTGCTTCTTTCGCTCTATCAGCACTTTTTCTTTTCAAAAACCTGGAAACTGGTGTTTTTTATTTTGAACCCGAAGCAAAATCAACATTGCCGGTTTATTCTGTTCTTATTCTCCACATATCAGTCTGGTTGAAAGCTGCTCTTTTTTCTGATATGCTTCAACAGAACTATCAGATAAACCACCAACAAAATAATTGCAGCTGCGGCTCCTGCGGTATAGGATATGGTCTGACCGAGCCGGAATCCTTCCTGTGCAATCAGGATATAGGTCAGGCTAACTCCTGTCATAAAGACGGCAGGAAATGCGGTAAGCAGGGAACCGAAACGATATTTTCCCTTTTTCAGCAGATAAGCCGTAGCCACCCACAAGGCTATCATGGCTAAAGTCTGGTTACTCCAGGAGAAGTAGCGCCATACGATCTGGAAACCGTTGTCGTTGACTATGGCATACCATGTCAGCAAGCCTCCGGCAACAAGAAGCGGTATGGTTATCAGCAGACGGTTCTTTATCTTCTTCTGTTCCAACTTAAATGTCTCTGCAAGTATCAGCCTTGCACTTCTGAATGCGGTATCGCCGGATGTGATGGGACATACCACAACTCCTGCAATCGCCAATACGCCGCCGAAAGCTCCCAGTACGCCGGTAGAGATCTCATATACTACATTGGATGCGCCATTTGCCAATGCTTCGTTCAGAAGCTGTGTCGTGCCGTAAAATGATACGCCTGCCGCTGCCCATACAAGTGCAATGACCGACTCTGAGATCATAGCACCATAGAATATCCTTCTGCCTTCCTTTTCACTCCTGATACACTTGGCGATCATAGGCGACTGTGTTGCGTGAAAGCCGGAGATCGCACCGCAGGCCACTGTAATAAACATATACGGCCATACCGGAATTCCGTTGGGGTGCAGGTTTTCAAGAGAGAGCTCAGGGATGGTGTATTTGCCGCCTGAAAAAACAATGCCGCCGATAACTGCCGCAGCCATAACGATAAGCAGAACGCCGAAAATCGGATAGAGCTTGCCGATAAGCTTGTCTATGGGAAGCAGGGTAGCCAGAAGATAATAGGCAAGTATCACGATTGCCCAGAATGTACCGTTCATCCAGTCGGGTGTGAGCTTGTCAAGAAGACCGGCCGGACTGGTAACAAATACGGTTCCGCACAGCACCAGCAATACCACCGAAAATATGCGCATGATCCATTTTACAGCCTTGCCGAGATAGGTTCCCGACAGTTCTGCGATGGATGCGCCCTCATGTCGGCAGCTTATCATACCGCTCATATAATCGTGTACCGCACCGCCAAGTATAGCGCCGAACACGATCCATAAAAACACCACAGGACCGAATACAGCTCCCATCAGAGTCCCGAAGATAGGTCCGGTTCCTGCGATATTAAGAAGCTGCACCAGAAAAGCCTTCCACGTTTTCATCGGTACACAGTCAACACCGTCATTGATGGCAATAGCAGGTGTTTTTCTGTCATCGGGTGCGAATATTTTTTCCGTGACCTTGCCATAGACCAGATAACCCACGATCAATACCGCAAAAGAAATAAACAGTGAGATCATATTAACAACTCCTTCGTTTCAGTATCATTCAGATGATTTTTTTCATTGTCAGCACCTTTCAGAATCCAAACCGTAATACTGACTGCCGCTATAAGAAGGTTGTATGCAAATGGCTCGCCGCTGACCGTTTGCCCCTCCTGTTTTCAGATACAGACTTTCAAGTAGAAAAGCGGGACAATAAAAAACACGTATACCATTCTGCACCGCCACACATCTTGAAAAAAGCCCCCAAACAGCGTAATACACGCTGCTTGAGAGCCTTTTTCATCGAACTCACGTTAAACAAGGATCTGATATTCCGGAAACGCCAATCCGTTTATTCTGCTGTTTTTTCTTTCTTTTTCAGCTTGGGAAGCATTACCAGCGTGGTGCAGAGAATACCAAGTGCCAATCCGCCTATTCCGGCAAGCGCAAGGTAGCCGGCGTTGAAGGCAGATGCCGTTGACGTGGATCCGCCTGATGTGTTGGCTCCTGTCGATGTGGATTCCGCAAAGGCTGTTTCGTCGCCCTTCCAGAAAATATACATACCCTTGTTATCGTCACGGTAGCAGTAAGCGGTGTCATCTAACTTCGCCGCATTCTCGAACGTGAAGAAATGGAGACAGCCGTTGCAGTTGTCGGGCTTTTTATCGCTGCCCTTCTGGAGCATGAGAGTATCCGCAAGGATCGGGTCGCCCTTTGCACTCGAGCGGTTCACATACATCGCCAGCCATTGCTTGCCTACATCGGCATTGATGTCGGCGGCGTCGCCGCAGCCCCAGCTCTTATAATCCGAAACACCGTTCTGTGCGTTCTTATGAATACCGATCTCCTGACGATTGCATTTTACTACATCGTAATAAGCGAACTGGTCGAAGTTGATAAGCTTTACCTGCTTGCCGTTTTTATCGGTGGTGTAGCTTACGATGTCGGATTCGTCAACGATCATTACGGGTATCATCGTAAAGTCACGGTGATAATATTTGTATATCTGCACGCCCTTGAGAGCTGCCGCCGCGATCATCAGCGCGCCGCCGATGCCCATCATCCATTTACTTGCTGTGCCTAAACCATTTTGTAATTTACTGATTTTCGTGCCCGTTTGATCTACTGCAGTATCGTACTTAAGCTTATTCAGCCAAGATTTATCTGCATTAATGGTATTTTCCCAACCGCCGGCTGCCTGATAATCCTTATACTTGCTAAACCATTCTGCCGCCTTGCTGGCATATTCCGCACTTTGTGCTGATAAAACCTTCACGGTACTCGAAACACGTGCAGCTATAACGGCACCGCTCACCAATGAAATAGTACCAACGCCAAATGTTACGTAAGAGACAATATCGACGACTCCGCCTTCATCCCAGATTTCTTCATAGGGATCTTTGCCCAGACTTTTCTGCATCAGCGCATCGCTGGTCAGAGCAACGCCCTTGCGGAAGATGGCGCGGTTGATGCCGCTGTAAATGGATATACTGTCAAGCTGCTTGTCATTCGCATCCTTGAACATAGAATCAACTGATGGGAAGTCAGCTTCCATTACGGAATCGCTGTCTACACCGAGTCTTAACAGAGCTGTAAGTCTGATAAATTCAAGTGCCGCACGCTGTCCGTCTGAGAGTGCCGCCGCAATCGGTGCAAAATAATCGAATTCTTCGCTGTAATCAACAGTATCATCTTCGGGACGGAAGAAATCAAACAACGTTTCGCCCCAATCACCTGCATAAGCAACATTCTTCAGTTTGAAATAATAGAGAAAAACATTATTGAACTTTTTAAATTCCTTGTCGTAACGATCTTCGTCCTCTTCATTCAGAGCGTTGAAGTATTGTTCCAATTTGGTATTGTCGAACTCGCCGCTGTCTTTATCCTGCCAGAGCTCGTGTTCGTCACAGTACCGCTCAAACCAAAGAATATTCTCGTGAACATCTATCCACTCGGAGGCAAGTTTCTTTGAATAGTCCTCGAAATGTGCCGCTAAAAGGCTCATTGCGGCTGAGGGAGCAAGATCCTGTCCTTCCGCTTCCGGCGCATACTCAGCGATACGATCTACAAGATCTTCACCGGTAAGA
>ONYQ01000136.1 GCA_900322145.1 uncultured Eubacteriales bacterium | reverse complement strand
ATTTAAGAAAAAGTCAAGACTATTTTCCATGAAATGTTTATACGATTTGTATACTATACGGAATGTAATTTTTGCGGCCAATAAACCGCCCACCGATTCACAGGGAACCGATGGGCGGCAATTGGTTTTGTTCGGACAGTCACTGTCCTTTGTTCCGCTCAGATACTGACGGCAATTTCTTCAGCATCAGGAACGCTTTTTGGAAGTCAGTACAAAAGCAGCAGCTGCTACAGAGCCGATAGCCACAAAGACAAATGCCCATGCGGATGTACCGTCGGATGTTTTTATGTTGCCGCTGTCCGGAATAACAACAGAGGTCTGGCTCGGCTGTTCGGAAGGAGTGGAAACAGTGGACTGCTGAGAAGGTTCAGAGGACTCCTGAGAAGGCTCGGAAGATTCCTGAGAGGGTTCAGAAGATTCCTGAGAGGACTCCTGAGAGGACTCCTGCTCGCTCATATCCATCACAAGGTTGGAATATACCGGCCAGAATTCGCTTCTATCCTCATCCGTAAAGTTGGGGTTATGAACGTAGGAAGCCGGATTGTCCTGCGCATCCTCATCAATGGCGGCGGTAGCGATACCAACGATCAGTTTAGCGCTCTTGGCATTTTCATCAACGGTAACAGAGCAGTTGGTCTGGCTGTTCTGGGTTCTGTCGATAGCCTTATCAGCATCGAACTCATAACGGCCCCAGCTGTATTCCCATGTGCCGTTGGCACGAACCTTGTATTCATAGGTCTGACCGGGGGTAAGATTTTCTACGGTACCGAAATAGAAGCCCATGCCATAGACATCTTTCAGTTCAATATCGTTGCTCCAGTTGTTGAAGTCACCCACTACACCAAAGGTATACTCGGTCTGCGGTACAAAGGTGTAGAAGGAAACAGGCCACAGTTCAATCAGTTCCTCAGAAGTGAAGTCGGAGGCAAAAATTCTGGAATCCGGATTCAGCATAGCAGCCGGATCAAAGAGAGTAGTAGTCAGTATAACGACCAGTCTTTCACCTTCGGCCACATCGACACTGCAGTTGATCTGGCTGTTCTGGGTACGGTCTTCGGCTTGTTCATAAGCGCCCCAGCTCAGATTCCATGCTTTATCGGCACGAACCTTGAAATCATAGTGACCGGACAGACCGTCAATATAACCGACATAGACACCGGGAGTTTCCAGAGCAACGGTTTCATACATCGGCACATCGCCCTGCCAGTTATTAAAGGAACCGATAATGCTGTAGCGGGAGGGTTCCAGCTTGGTGGGATCTTCCGGCTCCGGCTCGGGCTCAGGATCGTCAGACGGAGTATAGCCGGGATAGTTCATCCATTTTGTGCCATTGTAGAGCTTCTTGTCGGCATACTTCATGGTCATGCCGTCCTGCATAGCGCCGGGAATCTGGTCGCCGTTGCCGTTGTTGAAGATAATCATGATATGTTTGCAGTCCGCAAACTTCTCGGGCAGCTGATAGGTATAATAATCATCGCCGCAGTCTGTCATGGCAACGCCGGGCCAGTCTGCATTTTCTACCTTAGGCGTCACGCTCTCGTCATAGATATAAGCGTTGATGGTATCCCACTTTGCCTGGCTGTTATCGAATACGATACCGCCGGCTTCTACCTGAGGCAGGGTTCTGTTGGAAATCTTTTTGTAGAAATAGGAAGCGTTGACATAATTATCATTGGCATCCAGTGCGGTCAGGAGCAGATAAACCTGTGACGGCGCTGCAATATCGGCACCGATCTCAACAACGTCACCGTCTTTGAACTCGCCGTACTGATAAATCTTGTTGTCGCCTTCTGCCAGTACCTGATAGTAACCGTCATGTGCGGCGACTGTGTGCAGGGTTACGCTGAGGGTATCGGTAAATTCGGCATCGCCTTCCGGCTCGGCATAAACCTTGCTCAGGAACTGGGAATTGTAAACAACGGCAATACCGCTTTCGCCAACCTTACCGCTGATGGTATCAGCCGTAACGGTGAATTCATTGCCGGTTACTTCATCATAGTATGTACCGGCGGGTACATAGCCCTTAGCATTCGGAACGGAAACGTCACCGCTGCCTTCGCCGCAAACGATAACGGCACCGCCGTCTTTACGGGTGACAACCGCACAGTTATCGGAAGTGGTATAGGCATCCTCTTTGCCGACCATTGCATTGTGGAAATGGTTAACGGCGGCAATTTCCGGTGCCGTAAAGTGCATGGTGCCCTTGACACCGACACGAATGCTGTCCTTGGCGGCAGCATACGGACGGGACAGATACAGAGAAGCCGCATCGGCTCTGGCGGCGGCTACGGCATACGCTCTGTCGATCACATTCTGGCTGTAGCTGTTGGTGCCATAGTTTTCACCGTTAGAGTAGGTGTCATGGCTCTCGCCCCAATAAACCAGCTTATTAGCGGCAACGCCTTCCTTTGACCAGTCGCCGTCAGCCGGAGGAACCTTGCCATTTTTGAAGCAATCTGCCAGCAAGGAAGAATAACCGCTGTCGGTAACGGAAATATAATCGGTATATTCCTTCATCAGCTTGACGGGATTATCACCGCCGGGGCCGTCAAGGATTTCGCCATAGTGGTACAGGTCATTATCGGTAACAGCCGGCCAGAAATTACAATCTTCACTCGGCAGACCGATATGCTTGGCCGCATCCCAACGGATACCGTCAACGCCCATTTCCTTGAGGGCATTCACATAACCGGCGACTACCTGCTGTACATAAGAATCCTCAGAATTGAGGTCAGGCATACCCAGATCACCGTGTGTAGTGTCATAACGGTTGGTATAGTCGATGTTGGAAGAAGCATTGTGCCAATATTTGTCGTCCTTCAGGTCGTCCTGAATATTGGTGTGGTCACCGGCTAAATGGTTGGCAACAACGTCAACGATGACTTTAATGCCGTACTGCTCTGCTACTTCGCAAAGGGTTTTCAGCTCATCGGCGGTACCGAGGTCACCGTTTTCTGCTACTGTGAAGGACAGGGGCTGATACAGCCAATACCAGGGACCGGTACCGGCGGCCGGCTGTACGGGAGAAGTCTGTACGGCGGAGAAGCCTGCCTTGGCAATAAACGGCAGAGAATCCGTGATATCGCTGTACTTCCAGTCAAAGCAGTGCAGAATCGTGCCGTCCTGGATGTTTTCCACCAGACCATAGTCTTCCTGGTCGTTTTTGGCGTTGGCTGTCGTGGACAGTACGCCCATGCCTGCAAAAGCAGAAATAGCCAGAGCAGCCGTTATCGACAGACAGGCGGCTCTTTTGCTAAAGCTGTGCTTTGCAGAACCTGTTGAGGTTTTCATTGCTATCACTCTCCTAAAAAAAATAATAGATACATCGGCTTTCACCAAAAAAAGCAAAAGCTGTTATACTTTTTTATTATAACACACCTGTTACCGTTTTGTAAACACGTTTCTTTCAATGGAAAATCACTTTATTGTGATAAAATCTTAACATCGTTAGATACACGTTTCGCATCACTGATAACGGACAACAGCAGCGGTGAGCCTTTACCGGACAAACCGCTGCTGTGATGGGCAGGAAATAGCCTGCCGTCTGATATTGGATGGTACTATAAATGAGCAAATTTCTAATGCTTTCGTCAGACTGCACAAACCCTTCCGTCAAAAATCAACCATTTTAATGGTTGATTTTTGCCACCTCCCC
>ONYQ01000140.1 GCA_900322145.1 uncultured Eubacteriales bacterium | reverse complement strand
GGCGTAGCTTACTTCAAGTAATGTTGGGGCTTTGCCCCAAACCCCATTGGGGGAAACCCTTTTTTGAAAAAAAGGGTTATCCCCCTTCTCGCCTGTCGGCTCGGTCGGTGCTTCTGCCTTCGGCAGAGGTGTCCACAGGACACCCGCACCCCCTTCCTAAAAAACTTGTGTTGTTGATACGGAAAGTTTCTTCTGAAAAATAAACACTCTTTTAAAAACAAACACCTTGCTGACGCAAACCGCAAAAATCGTGGTAATCAGCGAGGTGCTTTTTTAAAAAAGAGTTTCCCGACACAGCTTTTAGCCAAGAATAACTTTACTTTTCGGTGAAAAAGTTGTAAAATAGAACCATAAGGCAGTGATGCTGTGAAATTATCAAAAAGGGAGACATCAGACTATGAAAATTCTTGTTGAAACATCCGCCCGTCATGTTCATGTTACCGCTGAGGCTTTGGCTACCCTGTTCGGCGAAGGCGCTTCCCTGACCAACAAAAAGGATCTTTCTCAGCCCGGTCAGTTCCTGTGCTATGAGAAGGTAACCGTTGTCGGCCCCAAAGGTGAGCTGGCTTGCTCCATTCTGGGTCCGGAAAGACCGGAATGTCAGGTAGAACTGTCCTTTACGGATGCCCGCAAGCTGGGTATCGTTCCCCCCGTCAGAGAATCCGGTGATCTGGCCGCTACCCCCGGCTGTAAGATCGTTGGCCCCAAGGGTGAGGTAGAAATCGATCACGGCGTTATCGTCGCTAAAAGACACATTCATTTCGACCCCAAAACAGCAGAAGAATACGGCCTGAAGGATAAGCAGGTTGTCAGCGTTGCCGTAGGCGGCGAGGGCAGAAAGCTTGTTTTCGGTGATGTTGTTATCAGAGTCAGCCCCAAATTCGCACCGGCCATGCACATTGACACCGATGAAGCCAATGCCGCCGCTATTGCCGGTAATGTTGACGGTGATATCATCGTATAATCGTCTGTGTTGACTAATCCCTGCTCAGAACCGCTTGCCCCTTTGCGGACAGGCGGTTTTGTCTATTCTTTACAAGCGGTAAAACATCATAAAATATTACAGTGCGTATAATTCCGCACCGGAAAGGACTGAACAACCATGCAGTTAGCGCCTATTGTTACTTCTCTGCTCGATACGGACTTGTATAAATTCAATATGGATCAGGTCATTTTCCATAAGCATACCGACCTTTGCGGCGAATATTATTTCAAGTGCCGCAATGAAGGCGTTACCTTCTCCGAAGCCATTGTACAGGAAATCAATGAACAGATTGACCACCTCTGCACCCTGCGCTTTACCAAAGAAGAATTGAATTATCTGCGCTCTATCCGTTTTATCAAGAATGACTATGTGGAATTCCTGCGGCTGTGGCGGCCGATACGGGAATACGTTACCGTGACCCGTCAGGATGACGGTACACTGGATATCGTTGTCAAAGGTCCGCTGTTCTCGGCGATGCAGTTTGAAATCTTTCTGCTCGAAATCGTCAACGAGGTCTATTTCCGCATGACCTATGATTATGAAACACTTAAAAAATCTGCGGAGGAACGTCTGAATAAGAAGATCGAGGATTTCCGCAGCGGTAGATATACCTTCCCCTTTGCGGAATTCGGCTGCCGCAGAAGATTGTCCCGTGAATGGGAGGATACCGTTGTCCATCGTCTGACCACCGAAACCGACCGCTGTGTGGGTACGTCTAATGTCTATCTGGCAATGAAATATAACCTTACGCCTATCGGTACCTATGCCCATGAATTCGTGCAGATGTATCAGGGCATTGATTCCATCCCGCTGGCCTATACCAATCATTATGCGATGAATGACTGGTATGACGAATATCAGGGCGATAACGGTACGGCACTGACCGATACCATCACGACAGATTTATTCCTGCTCGATTTCAACCGCTCTATGGTCAATAACTATTCCGGTGTGCGCCATGACAGCGGTGACCCTTATGCCTGGGGCGAGAAAATCATTGCTCACTATCAGAAATACGGCGTTGACCCCAAAAGCAAACTGCTGCTGTTCAGCGACAGTCTGGATTTCGATAAGGCACAGCAGCTCTATGACCATTTCAAAAAACGGACAAAGGTTTCCTTTGGTATCGGCACCTTCTGCTCCAATGATACCGAAGTACCGGCGCTGAATATCGTCATCAAACTGCAGTATGTCAACGGCCGTCCGGTGGCCAAACTGTCCGATACGCCCGGAAAGGCTATGTGCCGTGATACCGATTATCTGGATTATCTGAAACGCTCCGTCGCCTTCCGCTTACAGCGGGAAAGCAATCGCTGAATAAATATTCCTTTCGGAATAACCGCAGCAATGCGCCGATGCAATCGCCAAACGGCTATCAATTGTACATACCGTTCCCGTTGTGTTCTATCCATACAACGGGGGCGGTATTTTCCTCATCCGTACATATTTTATAAGAAATTTGCATAAAACACTTGACAAATATTATTCATTATGGTATTATTATTTACGCAGTCAAGTGAAACGACTTGATTTCCCCTCATGGTCCGGTAGTTCAGCTGGTTAGAACGCTAGCCTGTCACGCTAGAGGTCGACGGTTCGATCCCGTTCCGGATCGCCAGATGAACTCTCTCTCAGAGAGAGTTCATTTTATGCTGATATAGCTCAGTCGGCAGAGCGCGTCCTTGGTAAGGACGAGGTCACCAGTTCGAATCTGGTTATCAGCTCCAGCGGCGAGCCGCCGCAGCCAAATCGCATTCGACTTTTGTCGGATGCGATTTTTCTTTCCCGCACCATAAGAAATATCTTTTTCGTACTCTATTTACAGAAAGCACCCGAGAAATCGGGTGCTTTTTTGTTGCGAAGGAGATTTTTCTTTTTTCGACAGTTGCTTACTTACATCTAAAGATTCGCCCACCACCGGTATAGCAGGTGGTTTTTGTGCAACAACCGGCAAGACGGTTGTTGCACTCGCTAAAGCGGACAATAGCTCTCAGCGGCAACTCAATTAGTGCCGCTGAGAGCATACAAAGTCTTTTAGTATAATGCTGATTTAGGGGTTACCGTACAAGCGGCAGTTCTTCATCTTCATAAAATTTTTGCATAGGGTCACTTGTCGTGATGACGTCCTCTGTCTGAAACTGGATAATCTCCAGCTCGGCACGTTCATACTGTTCTTTTTTCACCGTGAATACCTCCATCAATCAACAAAATAGCTGTTGGCTGCCTGCCAGTAGAGATACAGCGCCTTGGCCACGTTTTTCAGATTTGCGTTTTGTGTATCGTCTTCGATAAGATTCTTGCAGTAGTTCAGCGGGCTGTAGGTAACAGCATTAATTCCGTTCACCTTAAGAGTGAAAGTATCGCCGATGTGCTTTGCTTTAATACCTCTGATACGTGCAATCTGATAGTCCCCGGATGTTGCTTTTTCGACATCGTAGCCGTCACAGGCGAATGCGAGCTTATCACTG
>ONYQ01000142.1 GCA_900322145.1 uncultured Eubacteriales bacterium | reverse complement strand
CCTCATCGAGGATTTTGACGGCACCAATGTGGCCGGCTGGAGCAATGAGCAGATGACCGATTACATCAAGGAAAAGGCCATCCCCTGCCCCAACTGCGGCAAACATAATTTCACCGATATCCGTCAGTTCAATCTGATGTTCAAGACGTTTCAGGGCGTTACGGAGGACAGCAAGAATGAGCTGTATCTCCGTCCCGAAACCGCTCAGGGTATTTTCGTTAACTTCGCCAATATCCAGCGTACCACCCGTAAGAAGATTCCCTTCGGCGTGGCACAGATCGGTAAATCCTTCCGTAACGAAATCACCCCCGGTAACTTCATTTTCCGTGTGCGTGAATTTGAACAGATGGAACTGGAATTCTTCTGTCAGCCCGGCACCGATTTAGAGTGGTTCAATTACTGGAGAGGCTTTTGCCGTGACTGGCTCTATTCCCTTAATATCAAAGAGGAAAATCTCCGTCTGCGTGACCACGATCCGGAAGAACTCTGTTTCTATTCCAAGGCAACTACCGACTTTGAATATCTGTTCCCGTTCGGCTGGGGCGAACTCTGGGGCGTGGCGGACAGAACCGATTATGACCTCACCCAGCACATCAACACCAGCGGTAAATCTCTGGATTACTTCGATCCGCAGACCAATGAAAGATACATTCCCTATGTCATCGAGCCTTCTCTCGGCGTAGAACGTCTGTTCCTCGCTATTATGGTAGAAGCCTATGACGAGGAAGTGATTGACGAAAAGGATACCCGTGTGGTTCTGCATCTGCATCCGGCACTGGCTCCCTTCAAAGCCGCCGTTCTGCCGCTGTCCAAAAAGCTGTCTGAAAAGGCTGACGATGAAAAGGCTGACGAGGTATACACCATGCTCTCCAGACACTTCATGGTCGATTTTGATGATGCCGGCTCTATCGGCAAGCGTTACCGCCGTCAGGATGAAATCGGTACCCCCTTCTGCATTACCTATGACTTTGACAGCGTGGACGATGGTTGTGTTACTGTTCGTGACCGTGACACCATGCAGCAGGAAAGAGTCGCTGTCGACAAGTTAGTGGAATACCTCAACGCTAAAATTGCTTTCTGATCACGATTATCCTATCATCCGAAAGGAGAGTCTTTGATATGAAAAAATTGTCCGGCATCAAATTACTGCTCGCCGCTGTGATGTTAGTGTTAGTGACAGTAACCCTTGTGTGTACTGTCACACGCAAAAAGCTCTCGAAAACAACCGAAACTTTCATGACGGTAGCGGAATGGATCATCGGCACGATCATGACCGTTTTCAAGCTGAAGGAACTTCAGGAAAACAATCTGCTCGAAGAAGCGGTGGACGAAATCAGAGAAGAGGAATTCTGATGCAGCATACGATGACGTTACAGCCGAAGCCCTTTGAACGTATACGCAAGGGGCAGAAAACCATTGAAATGCGTCTGTATGACAGCAAACGCCGTCAGATTCAGCCGGGAGATACGATTCTCTTTACCTGTACGGCATCTCCCTATGATACCCTGACCGTACAAGTACAATCACTCCATATATTTCCCGATTTTGCCGCCCTCTATGCCGCTTTGCCACTGACAGCCTGCGGTTATACGGAGGAGGAACTGCCAACAGCATCCCCCGATGACATGACGCAGTATTATACACCGACGCAGCAAAAACAATGCGGTGTTGTCGGCATCCGCATTGTTTTGATGAAAAGCAGTTGTTCCGATAGACCGGCACAAAATGCAATTTCCTGCTGACAATCCTGCATAAATCATTGACAGACCGGATTTTTAGCGATATAATGTACTTGCTAATTTTTTTGAAAGGAAGTCCTTATCATGGATAAGAAAAATATTGATTGGTCAAGCCTGGGCTTTGGCTACATCAAAACTGACAAACGTTATGTTTCCACCTTCAAAAACGGTGCCTGGGATGAGGGCGCTCTCATTGATGACGATATGATCAATATGAGCGAATGTGCCTGCGTACTCCAGTATGCACAGACGATCTTTGAAGGTCTGAAAGCCTATACTACCGAAAAGGGTGATACCGTTGTATTCCGTCCTGACCTCAATGCGGAACGTCTGGCTAATTCTTCCCGCCGTATGGAAATGCCCGTGTTCCCCGAGGATAAATTCATCGAGGCTGTAGAACAGGTTGTTCGTGCCAACAAAGCATACGTTCCCCCCTATGGCACCGGCGCTACCCTGTATCTCCGTCCCTTCATGTTCGGTATTAACCCCGTTATCGGCGTAAAACCGGCAGACGAATTCCAGTTCCGTATCTTCTGCACCCCCGTTGGCCCTTACTTCAAGGGCGGCGCTAAGCCGATTACCATTAAGGTCAGCGATTTCGACAGAGCCGCTCCTCACGGCACCGGCTTTATCAAGGCCGGTCTGAACTACGCTATGAGCCTTCATGCCATCGTTACCGCTCATAAAGAGGGCTTTGACGAGAATATGTACCTCGATGCCGGCACCAGAACGAAGGTTGAAGAAACCGGCGGCGCTAACTTCCTCTTTGTTACGAAGGATAACAAGGTCGTTACCCCGAAATCCAACAGCATTCTGCCTTCTATCACCAGACGTTCCCTGATGATCGTTGCTAAGGAATATCTCGGCCTTGAGGTAGAAGAGCGTGAAGTTTATTTCGATGAGGTCAAGGACTTTGCTGAATGCGGCCTGTGCGGTACAGCGGCGGTTATTTCTCCTGTCGGCAAGATCTACGATCACGGCAATGAAATCTGCTTCCCGAGCGGCATGGAAGAAATGGGTCCGATCACCAAGAAACTCTATGATACCCTTACCGGTATCCAGATGGGTCGTATTGAAGATCGTTTCGGCTGGGTTCGTGTCATCAAATAATTTCCTTTCACTCTATCAATCATCAAAACCTCTCACGAATGGATAAAACCATCCGTGAGAGGTTTTTTCATTGCACATTGTACATTGTTTTTACCGTCCGGTAATGGTAATTTTATCGAAGTCAATGCCGGCTTGCCGGTTGACAATATCCTTAATGGTGACGGCGGTTGCTTCGTTCAATCCTTCCGCCGGCACGATCACCGTACAATTATCATTGTTGACCGATACCAGACAATCCGCAAATCCCTTTGTTTTAATCTCCGCTTCCATGTCACTTTCCGCTTTTATCACCGCTGACAGCTTTTCAACCGCCGCTGTCGCTTCTTTACGGGCATTTTCTGAGCTGTCAGCGGCTTCGAGCATTTCTGTCAGGGCGGCTATCGCATCATCACGGGCTGTCTGCCGGTGCTGTCGCTCTAATGTGAAATAATCCTGCTGTTCCGTTGATGTACTCACCTGAGCGGCGGTTTCCTTGGCGGCAGTCTTTTTATCTGTGCCGGATGTCTGCTTGTCGGCCTCCTTCGCCTTATCTGTATCCGTTTTTTTCGCCGTCTGACCGGATAATTCCGTATTGACATAAACGGTCTGTCCCAGTTCCTTCGTATCCGAAGCCGCCGTTTCGGTAACAGGTTCCGGCTGTACGGCAGAGAACTGCCAGTTCAGATAAACCGCCGCACCTAACGCTACCACCAATGCCCCTACTAAAAGCTGTCTTTTTCCAAAAGTCATGCTTCTTCCTCCTCTTATTCGCTTAATTTCAATACACAAATATGTGACACGGAAAGATGTACCGCCGCCGATACCGCTTCTTTGATACGATTCACGACCCTTTCATTATCACCGCCTTCGCAGATCACCAGTACCCCTTTGACATTCGGCATGACCTGCCCGATGGTCAGCGCCTGTTCCGAACCGTCACGACTGCGTACTACCAGATAGGATTTCTTTTCGGTGTTCTGCTGTTCACCGCCGCCCCGTTCATTGGTCTGTATATCACTGTCCGCCGCATACAGATAACGTATCGTGCCGTCGAGCGTCAGCATCAGTTTCGTGCGCCCTGCCCCTTCAATACTCGCTACCATATTGCCTAATTCCCGTGTCAACTGCTCCCGATAGCTTTCCGCATTCACTAAAGCATCTTCCGGCGCTGTCAGATTATCCCCCGTCTGCGCCGTTTCCTTCGGCTTTAACAGTGACGATAAAAAAATCAAGGCGATACCCGCCAGTCCCACAATGACAATGAGCTTTAAAAACCGTTCCTTATTGCCAAATACCCCTCCTGCCTTTTCTTCCCGTGTTTCCCGTTCCGCCGCCATGACGTCCACCCCTTTGCTCTCTCATCCTCTTAGCGCTATGATACGATCACCGTCCGGCACTCAATCCCCCATTCCTGT
>ONYQ01000143.1 GCA_900322145.1 uncultured Eubacteriales bacterium | reverse complement strand
TCAAGCGTTTTTTGAAAAAAACTATACATCAATTTAAGAAAGCCCGCTGATGGGGAGAAAAAGCCCTTGAAACGAGGACAAAGCACCTCTTTTGATGCAGGAATGGCAGTGGTATCAGAATGTCTTATGCAAATTGACGAATAGACTTTGTTATATTACTCAAAAAACAGGAAGTTTTTTTTGAAAAATTAAAAAAAATATAGTGACTTTTAACTATTTTTATGATATAATCAAAAAAAAACTATCTCTATTCCATATTTTTGCTAAAATTGTTAAGAAGCTGTTATCCCGATTATAAATTCAGGTGGTTGAATGTTCGAACAAGTCATCAATATTGATCGTATGGAACAGGCGGTAGCCCTGTTTGGTACGTTCGATGAAAACATCAAGCTGATACAGAATGAATATATGGTATCGGTGGTATGCCGTGGGTCGGAAATGAAAATTACCGGCGATCCCGAAAACGTTGCCAAAGCCGTGAAGGTCATTGAAAGCCTGCTGAATCTGGTGAATAAAGGCGAAGTGCTCAGTGATCAGAATGTGCGCTATTGTATGTCACTGGTGAACGAAGGCAATGAGCACCGTATTGAACAGTTAGCAGGGGACTGCATTTGTATCACGTCCAAAGGAAGGCCGGTGAAGCCGAAAACGCTCGGTCAGAAAAATTACTGTACGGCTATCCGCAAGAATACCGTAGTCGTAGGAGTAGGCCCCGCCGGTACGGGCAAGACCTATCTGGCGGTAGCAATGGCAGTAGCGTCTTTCAGAGCGAGAGAAATTAACAGGATCATCCTGACAAGACCTGCCGTAGAGGCAGGTGAAAAGCTGGGTTTCCTGCCGGGTGACCTGCAAAGTAAGGTTGACCCCTATCTGCGTCCTCTGTATGATGCCCTGTTTGATATGCTGGGGGCGGAAACGTATCAGAAGTATGTAGAGCGGGGGAATATTGAAGTAGCACCGCTGGCCTATATGAGAGGGCGTACCCTTGATGACAGCTTTATCATTTTAGATGAAGCGCAGAATACAACGCCCGAACAAATGAAAATGTTTCTGACCAGATTGGGTTTCAATTCCAAGATGGTCATTACCGGAGATATTACACAGATCGACCTGCCGGGCGGTGTGCGTTCCGGTCTGAAGGATGCGGTGAGGATTCTCAAGGATATTGAAGGCATTGAAACGGTGATGTTCTCGGCAAAGGATGTTGTGAGAAATAAGCTGGTGCAGGATATTATCAGAGCCTATGAAAATGCCGGCAATAAACGGCCGGCACGATAAACGGAGAAAAATGACAGGAACAAGACGGCTTATACCGAAGCTAACGAAAGAAAGGTGCGGTTTGACAATGGATAAAATCAAGGTCATTATTACGAATAAGCAGAAAGATATCAAGATTCCGACCGGTCTGCGGATGCTCATCAGAAGATGCTGTAATGCAGTGCTGAAAATGGAGCAGTTTGAAGGTTCCGTAGAGGTCAGTGTAACGCTGGTGAATAATAAGCAGATCAAGGAATTGAACGGTATCTACCGCAATAAGGACAGAGCGACCGATGTATTGTCCTTCCCGTTGGGGGAAAACGGCAAGTATGATACAGACCCTGCGACAGGTGCCAAGATTCTGGGCGATATCGTTATTTCAATGGAAATGGCAGTGGAGCAGGCGGAGCGCTTTGGCCATAGCTTACAGCGTGAAGTGGGTTATCTGACGGCACATTCCATGCTGCATCTGTTGGGTTACGACCATGAGGATAACGGCTTGCAGCGCATCCGTATGCGTGAGAAAGAAGAACAGGTCATGACACAGCTCGGTTTGCCGAGTTCCTCCAGTTATGTCATGAAGGACGAATTCTGATGTCCTTTTTGAAAGGCTTTTTATACGCATTCAGCGGCATTATACATTGCATAAAAAACGAGCGGAACATGAGATTTCATACAGTGGCAGCGCTGTATGTTCTCATTTTTGCACGTTTTTTTCATTTTTCCAGAGGGGAATATATTCTCCTGCTGCTGACCATCAGCAGTGTTATGGTACTGGAGGCCGTGAATACTGCGATAGAGGAATTGTGTGATAAAGTCAGTCCGGAGAGAGATGAGCATATCCGTCATGCGAAGGATGCCGCCGCCGGAGCCGTATTGATAGCGGCGTGTTTTGCGGCGGTGATCGGTGTCGTGTTATTCTGGAATGGGGAAGGGTGGCTGGCCGCCTTACATTTTTACGGAAGTCATCCGTGGCATACCGCCGCCTTGATGATATTGTCGGTGCTATCGGTGCTGTATATCGTATTCGGAGTATCCCGTCCCGCCAAAACCGGACAACACTGATTGACAATGTACAATGTTCAATGTACAATGTACAATGTGCCGTGTACAGGAAGAAAAAGGAAGGGGAACAGATGATGGAGAGAAGAAGTGCTTTTATTGCGATTGTAGGCAGGCCGAATGTCGGCAAATCGTCTTTGCTGAATAAACTGTTGGGGGAGAAAATCGCCATTGTATCCTCCAAACCGCAGACAACCCGTACCCGTATTATGGGTGTATTGACAGAAGAGGATACACAGTTAGTATTCATTGATACACCGGGCCTGCATAAACCGAGAAATGACCTTGACCGTTATATGCTGCGTTCCATCAATGAATCGGTTGCCGGTGTGGATTTGTGCGTATTGGTAACAGAAGCCGATGAGCCTGTTGCTGAGGAAGAAAAACAACTGGTTGAAAAATTCCGTTCACTGGATATGCCGGCGGTGCTGGTCATCAATAAAATAGATACCCTACAGGATAAGACGGTATTAGCCAAACAGCTGGCGGAATGGTCGGTGCTGTATGATTTCAGTGCTGTCGTACCGTGTTCTGCACAGACGGGTGACGGTCTGACAGCTCTGAAAAAAGAAATGCGGGCATTAGCCGCAGAGGGAGATTTCCTGTTTGATGAAGATACGCTGACCGATCAGCCGGAACGGGTGATAGCGGCGGAGATGATTCGTGAAAAGCTTTTGCGTCTGCTGGAACGGGAAGTGCCGCATGGTACAGCGGTGGTTGTAGAGCGTATGAAAGAACGCAATGACGGTGCCTTGATCGATATGGATGCTACCATTTATTGCGAGAGGGCATCGCATAAGGGGATTATCATCGGTAAAGGCGGTGCTATGCTGAAACGTATCGGAACGTATGCCCGACAGGATATGGAACGCTTTTTCGGCTGTAAAGTCAACCTTCAGATTTGGGTCAAGGTCAAAGAGGACTGGCGCAGTCGGGGGGAAGGAATGCTTCGTGTCATGGGCTATGACAGTTCCGACTTCGACAGCTGAAAAAAATGCTACCTGAGCGGTTGGAATGATTTTTCAAAAAACAAAAAACGCGCGT
>ONYQ01000144.1 GCA_900322145.1 uncultured Eubacteriales bacterium | reverse complement strand
GTTAAGATTGAAGAAAACTTCATACAGAACAATTCCACAGTTTCTGCGACATCTATCACGTTGGGAAAGTCTGTCGTGATGAAGGGAATCGGTGCAGGCGGAAGCGGTTATTATGAGTATAATATGGGTTACCGCATGAGCGGCGAAGAGGAATGGACCCTTATACAGGATTTTGGTGCCAACAACAGGGTAGTGTTCAAGCCGGACAAAAAGGGAACCTATGAGCTTTGCATCAAAGTAAAGGATATTCAGGGCGTCAGCGAAAAGAAATTCTTTGATTTGACGGTAAAGTGATATTTGTGGTATAGTAATATCAGACAATCAACGATGACAGATGCGGCAGGAGGATTTTATGATGGATGATAAGGAAATACAGAACAGGATAAGACAGAATTCCTCTTTGCATGATGCTCTGTCATCGAATGTTATCAGCGAACTGAACCTGAAATATTGTACCGGCTGTTCCGCTTGTGCGGCAGTGTGTGCCCAGTCAGCCATCACCATGCAGACAGACAGAGAAGGCTTTCTCAAGCCGCAGATTGACATGGATAAGTGTATTATGTGCGGTGTGTGTGTCCGGAAGTGTCCGCAGCTGCATCCTGTGCGGCCAAACCATGCGGTGCCTGTCTGTTATGCGGTGATGGCGGATGAGGCAACCAGAATGAAAAGTTCCTCCGGCGGTATGTTTACGATTGCTGCCTCTTGGATACTGGAGCAGGGCGGTGTCGTCTGCGGTGCCGTTTTTGATGAAAATTTTCAGGTTCACCATGTAATGATGGATGCCATAGACCAACTGCCTGCGTTGAGAGGCTCCAAATATATTCAGAGCAATACCGGTCATGTGTATCGGCAAATCAAAGAAAAACTATCAGAGGGAACCCCCGTTCTGTTTACGGGGGTTCCTTGTCAGGTAGCCGCACTTTATGCTGTTGTGGGAAGGAAACACAAACACCTCTACACCATTGACCTGATGTGTCACGGGGTTTCTTCCTATCAAGTGCTTGAAAAATATCTGCAGGACATCCACCACAAAAAGCCCGTCAAAGAGCTGTATTTCAAACGAAAAGAACCCTGGGGATGGGGGGCAGGCACCAGTATTTTATTTGAGGATGGAACCGCTTATGAGCAGTACCACTATTTTGACCCGTTTTTTATTGCTTATCACAGCGGTGACAGCAAAAATGCGGCTTGTTCCTTTTGTTCGTCGAATACCCTGCCCCGTCAGGGTGATCTGACGATGGGAGACTTTTGGGGCATTGATGTGCTGGATCCGGACATGAATGATTATAAAGGCACTTCTGCGGTGCTGATCAATCATGAAAAGGGTGAGCATCTTTTCCAACGTCTTATCCCACACATTGCTAAATATAAACAACAGCCGTTGGCTTATGTTCTTGCCAAAAATGCCGCTCTTCGGGAACAGAATCCCCTTTCATCATACCGCAATGTTTTTTTTGACCATCTCGGTCAGGTTGATTTCAATTTGTTGGTATATGGCTGCAAGTATCACTGTTTTTACGACCTTCTGGCAACCGATAGTGAAAAAAACATCTCCCGTGAGGATAGGGAACTGTATCTTTTAGCAAAAACCGCCTCCGAAAAATGCGGCAGCAGACAAATGGTTACATGGGTTCGTTCCCCTAAATTCGAGAAGATACTCCGGCAGTTTTTCGGAAAGCGTGTCGCTTTTGGTATTACAACAAAGCTCGAGTCGATCAAAGAAAACAGTATTCTCCTTTTCGATGAAATAGCCGGGAAGCATCAGCAATACTTTCTTGTACTGATTCAGCGTCCCAACGACCCTTTTACAGAAAGAAAGCTGCTGGAGGCAGGGTATGCAGAAGGAACAGATTATATAGCAAGAGTACATTTGCCGATCGTGATAGAACACTATGATCTGTCAGAAGGCCCTTACAGCGATCCGTACGGCAACGCCATCGAAGGAAAAAGAGGTGTCATAGGCAGGATAGAATTTTCCGGTTCCAATAGCCGCATCATACTGGGCAGCGATCTGAAAGGGCTTGAAAGCCTTTCTGTGACGCTCGGCAGTAACGGGAGATTGGCAATCGGAAGCGGATGCAGATTTGATAAGCCATTTGAAATGCAGATGTTCGGTTCAAGCGGTATCAGTCATCTGCACATTGCCGGAGGGTGTACCTTCGGTTCGGGCAGAATAGTGCTTGCAGCCGATCCGTCTGGTACTTCGGTGACGATCAATGAACATTGTAGCTTCGGAGATGATCTGTTCATAGAAGCCGGACAGGGAAATAAAGTGGTTATCGGTCGGGACTGTATGGTTGACCGTGCTATTAGTATGAGCAGCTGTCAGAAAATCAGCGTTTATGAGCTGTCTTCCGGTATAGAAAGCAAAGCCGGGTCTATTGACAGTCGCCATATTTTTATCGGAGAGCATACGGCCATAGGCGTTGGCTGCCGTATCGGGAAGGGGACAGAGATTGGTTCAGGGAGTATCATCAACGATAATACCCATATCAACAGCCGTTTTCCTAATAACTGTCTGGTTTCCGGTGAACCTGCAGCCGTCATCCGGACGGATGTTTGCTGGAGCCGTAAGGTCGGCGGAACCATGGCGGATTGTTCGCCTGCGTATCGCCATAAAACCGGAGAATGTCCACCGTGTTCTTACGGGAAAAATGTATTGGTTATTTCTGACGGTGATCCGATCGGTACTGTTTTAGTGGAAGAATTGCAGAAGCTGGGACATAACATAACACTTTGCCGTATCAATGACAGCTTTGACGTTTTGGGAACCTCTGTCAGACGCATTCCCGCAAACAAAGCTGTCAAGGAATCCTTTGATGATGTGTATGATACCGCTATGCTGCCGCCGGAACAACGGCAGTCCATCCTGCCATCGGTGAGATGTAATAAGTACATTCTTCTCTCCTCCACGCTTGTTTATGCCGATGAGGCGGTTTCTCCGGTGAAAGAGGATGCTTTCGACCCGATGCATTATCAGCCGGTGCATGGGAGAGACTCCCTTCGGGAATTATACCGGCACCGTGAGGCGGCTGCCTTCCAGTGTGCTGCTGAAAACGGTATAGATCTCCTTGCCGTCAGAGTCCCGCGTATGGTGAATGAAAGGGAAATATATCTGACGGCTGTCAAAGCGGCCCAGCGAGCCATACAGCCCGGTTCCCTCTTCCCCATAAACACACCGGTTGTCTTTGTGCGTCATCTGGCAGAGTTTCTGGTTCGTGTTTCTGCCAGTCAGCTTCATGGTGCTGTCAACTTTTCCGACAGGGGGATGATTTCCCAAGACCTTCTTCACAAGAAGC
>ONYQ01000145.1 GCA_900322145.1 uncultured Eubacteriales bacterium | reverse complement strand
TTTGTGCTTCTGGTACCGGGTGCTACAACAGAAGTGCCTTTTGCATTGGCGGAAACCGTAGGATTATTCACGGAATAAGCCTGTACCGTGTTATCATCCGCCGCTTTGTAGGAATCACCGAACAAATCGCCGGTCAGACTCGCCACCACACCAAACTGTGCTACTCTTGCAGCATCATAGCTGCTGTCCTGTGTCACATACTTTGCGAAAGAACCGCTCACCATACCGGCAGTGAGCATCACGCCGATGAACAATGCACCGGCCGCTCTCATAGGAATGCTTTTTTTCATTCCGCTTGTCCCCTTTCACTTTTTCTATGTCTTGGCCAACAGTGTATCTGTCCCGTGAAGGTATCTGACCTTTACGGAGCAGAAAATATATATATTCAGTCCCGATGTGGCATAACGGGACGGAATAACATTATTCAGTCGGGGGTATATCCCCTGTCTGTTCCTGCGTGACGGCGGCTGTGCCGGCCATCACCGGTATTTTATCCGTTTCCTGCGGTTTGGTACGGGCTTTCAGCGCATTGAGTTCCGCCAACAGCGCATCGGTATCTGTCTGACGGCACTTTTCGGAATGTCTGCGCCGGATAATATCCCAGCCAACCAACAGAATAAGCGGTACTACTACACAAATTACCAGTCCGGCCGGTGTCTGCATGAACATAGCCACATGACCCATACCGGCATATCTCGTCTGATACAGGCCAATCAGCTTATCTGCGCTGACCGGCTGTCTGTCCTCTGTGTTGTTAGCGTCACCTTTCGTATAGAAGGAAAGGTTTTCACCGTCCTGTATGATTTTGGTAACTCTGTGCGTCAATACGCTGGTGCCGTTGCCGTCCGGATCAAAAAAAGCGATAATATCGCCGGTATGCACATCCTGCGGCTGTACGGTACGGACAATAATCAAATCACCTGTGGCAATCGCCGGCTCCATCGAACCTGTCAGGATAATCAACGGGCTATAGCCCCCAATCGCCGGCACTTCCTCCTGATGAGTGTAACTCTTGATAATCAATATCACGTTGACCAGCAGGACGGGTATCAGCATCACACACAAGACAATACCGATGATGCCCCATACCTTATGCCATCCCGAAGCAGTTTCCTTTTTGATGCTTTCCATGCTCTCACGGCTCCTTTTCCCTCTGCCTTCATGCCTTGTCGTCATCCTTGAGAGTGCCGTTGAAAGAGTTCCTAAGGCATTCGCCCCTTTCAAATGACAGCACTCCTTTTTTATCCCGACGATGATATATATATGCTTTGGGAGACGGCTTTATGCTATACGAACGTAGGATAAAACGCAAAACATATAAATTTTCATACGCAATGTACATTGCACACCGCACACCGCACAATGTACATTGCACACCGCACATTGTACATTCCACATTCCACATTCCACATTCCACATTGCACACCGCACATTGTACATTGATAAAAATACGACTGGCCTGAATAACCGTTCACACGATTACCCAGACCAGTCGCATCAGGGAAACTAAAGGGGTTTCTTGTAAGCAAAATAAATGATGAGAAAGAGAGAGGACAGACACCGCCTGTTATGGTGCGTATCTGCGTATTCATCTCTCTGAGAATTATTATATCACACAAAAGCGGTTTTGTCATGCCATTTTTGTGAAATTCATGTAAAAATTGGCAAGTGGAAACTTTCCTTTTTTGTCACCTTTGCTACTTTTATGGTCAATTTCACAAAAAATTCCCCTTTGAGTACGTCACCCAAAGGGAAATCCTTCTGTTGCATGGCTCGTCAATTAAAGCTGAGGGTCAAAGACCGGCATCAGTTCCAGCTTGAAAAGGTTGATTTTATGCAGACGGTCGATTTTAGCTTTCTTTTCCTCGTCCTCGATTATGCCTTCACGAATATAACGGTCAAGTTCCTCATAGGTAAAGCCGAGATTTTCCTCATCCGTCTTACCGCATAAACCGTCTGTCGGCACTTTATCCACCAGTTCTGACGGCAAGCCCAGTACCCGTCCGATAGCTTTGACTTCCTGCACGGTCAGCTTTGACAGCGGGCTGAAATCTCCCACCGAATCACCGTAACGGGTCGAATAGCCTACCCAGTCCTCTGACAGGTTACAGTTATTCGATACACGGCCGTTATGACTCTGCGAAACGGCATACAGCGTGGACATACGAATTCTCGGCGGCAGATTGGTGCGGCTCTGTGTACTCAGTTCAAAGGGAATGCTCTTGACGATTCCCTCTACCGCCTCTTTGATATTGATAACATAATACCGGATACCCAGTGTATTCACCAACAGCAGGGACTTATCAATATCCGGCTGTTCGCCGCAGGGCATCAGCACACCAATGACACGGTCCTTTCCCAGTGCTTCCACGCACAGCGCCGCTGTTACGGAACTGTCCTTGCCGCCTGAAATGCCGATTACCGCATTACAACCCTTTCCGTTCTTCTCGAAAAAATCCCTGATCCATGCCACACAGGCATTTTTCACTTTCTCTGCTTCAAACATTGTCCGACAACCTCCCGTTATCATTCATTCCAACCGCCTATGGGCGGTTTTCTGCTATTATTGTATTCCCTTTCGCTCCGTTTGTCAACGTACAATATACCATAATAACACGCTGTCGTCACTTCCGGCGAAAATGCGACAATTTTTTTTGAAAAGGTATTGACAATTGAATACAGGGGTGCTATAATAGGGACACGCTGAAAAGCGGAAGAACTTATATTTCAAAGTGAACACAGAATCTGTAATCGAATTCCTACAGGATAACTGTACTCATTTTGAAATATAAGTTCTTTTTTTGCACCTTGAAAACTGAATATTCCCCTTCATTCCGTTCCCTATGCTGCGGATAGTGTGCATTCTGCGTGCCCACAGCTGAAACGGTGCATAGCACCGGCGAAGGAACAGGATGTCTGCACTATTTTTGAAGTAAAACCGATTCCGGAACATCACCGGAAAGATGCATCCAGCAATCTGTTGTCTTGTGAATTTTGCATTGATAACTGTCATTTTTATGACAGTGCCCCTCTTTACAGGGCCTTTTCGCTTCATCCCCTTACAATTGAATATTTTGACAAAAAACTGCATCTTGAACCTGATGTTCCGCAAACCATCTGTTGTTATTATCTATAAATGAGCAAATTTCTAATGCTTTCGTCAGACTGCACAAACCCTTCCGTCAAAAATCAACCATTTTAATGGTTGATTTTTGCCACCTCCCC
>ONYQ01000148.1 GCA_900322145.1 uncultured Eubacteriales bacterium | reverse complement strand
ACGTTTCCTGCCTCCCCTTCAGGGGAGGTGCCGAGCGTTAGCGAGGCGGAGGGGTTCTTGTTTTTGTGCAATTTTCAAATTTGCTCATTTATAGATAATTAAAGAAATATTCTCCCCATAAACGAGAGGTGTAAGTATGCAAGCTAATAAAGAGAAAATCAGGAATTTTAGTATTATAGCGCATATAGATCACGGAAAGTCAACGCTGGCGGACAGAATTCTCGAGCAGACACAATCCGTAGCGGTGCGTGATATGGAAGATCAGTTGCTCGATAATATGGATCTGGAACGGGAAAGAGGTATTACCATCAAGGCACACGCCGTAACACTGGTATATCATGCCGATGACGGCGAGGAATACATCTTTAACCTGATTGACACGCCCGGTCATGTGGACTTCAATTATGAAGTATCCCGTTCCTTGGCGGCGTGTGAAGGTGCGGTATTAGTCGTGGATGCCTCACAGGGCATTGAAGCGCAGACCTTAGCCAATACCTATTTAGCACTGGATGCCGGATTGGAAATTGTACCGGTTATCAACAAAATTGACCTGCCGAGCGCTGATCCGGAACGGGTCAAAAAGGAAATTGAAGATGTCATCGGCTTGCCGGCAGAGGATGCGCCGTGTATTTCGGCGAAAGTCGGTATTAACATTCATGACGTGATGGAACAGATCGTGCAGTTGGTGCCGCCGCCGCAGGGGGATGACAGTAAACCGTTGCAGGCGCTGATTTTTGACTCGTACTATGACAGCTATAAGGGTGTTATCATTTATGTGCGCCTGAAAGAAGGACAATTGAAAGTAGGCGATACCATCCGCCTGATGGCAACGGGCAAGGAATTCAACGTGGTAGAGTGCGGTTTTATGCGGGCAACCAGTCTGGAACCGGCGCAGGCATTATATGCCGGTGAGGTCGGTTATATTGCGGCTTCTATCAAGACCGTCAGTGATGCCCGTGTGGGCGATACCGTAACATTGGCAACGAATCCTGCCGCAGAACCGTTACCGGGTTATCGTGCCGTTCAGCCGATGGTATTCTGCGGTATTTATCCGGCGGATGGTGCGAAATATCCCGATTTGCGGGAAGCTTTGGAAAAATTGGAGCTGAATGATGCGGCGCTCTCGTTTGAGCCGGAAACCTCGATAGCATTAGGTTTTGGTTTCCGCTGTGGTTTTCTGGGCTTACTGCACATGGAAATCATTCAGGAACGGTTAGAGCGTGAATACAACCTTGATTTGATTACCACCGCCCCGAGCGTTATTTTCCGTATCACCAGGACGGACGGCAAAGTGGAATACATCGACAACCCGACCAATTATCCAGACCCCGGACAGATTGCCAAAGCGGAAGAACCCGTGACCGAAGCGCATATTTATTCCCCTTCGGAATATGTCGGCAATATCATGGATTTGTGTCAGGACAGACGGGGCATTTTCAAGGGCATGACGTATATTGACGCTGACAGAGTGGATATCCATTATATTCTGCCGTTGGCCGAGATTGTGTATGATTTCTTTGACACGCTGAAATCCCGTACCAGAGGGTATGCGTCCTTTGACTATGAGGTATCGGGCTATGAGGAATCGAAGTTAGTCAAGCTGGATATTATGCTGAATGGTGATGTGGTGGATGCGCTGTCGTTTATCATCCATGCCGATAAAGCCTATAGCCGTGCCAGAAAAATGGCGGAAAAGCTCAAGGAGAAAATTCCGAGACAGTTATTTGAAGTGCCGATTCAGGCGTGTATCGGCGGTAAAATCATTGCCCGTGAAACGGTTAAGGCGATGCGTAAGGACGTTTTAGCGAAGTGTTACGGCGGTGATATCACCCGTAAGAAAAAATTGCTTGAAAAGCAGAAGGAAGGCAAAAAGCGTATGCGCCAGTTAGGTACGGTAGAAGTGCCGCAGGAGGCATTTATGGCGGTGCTGAAACTGGATACCGATTGACAGAAAGGGCTTTTATATCATGAAGAAAATGGTGTTGCTGTATAATTTCAGCGGAGAAAGATTATCCGGCGTGAAACGTGCGCTGATACCGCTGAAAGCCATAGCGAAAGAAGTAGAGAAGGCGGCCTATGGCGAGAAATTAGGCTGTTTGGTCGGTGCGGAAGGGTATGTGCCGACAGGAGCCGCCGCAGAGGATTTTGCAGAAGAATTGCTGGTGATGAGCGGTTTTGACGGTAATGATATCGAGCAGTTAATTCATGGCCTGCGTAAATACGGTGTAGGCAGAGTAGCGCTCAAAGCGGTGATTACCCCTACCAATATCGACTGGAACAGCAGTGAATTGTATCATGCTGTCAGAGCCGATCACGAGGAAATGCAGAAGAGGAAAGCGGCGGACAGGTAAGATGTATTATACCTATATGCTGTTGTGCAGGGATAACACGATTTATACGGGCATTACCACCGATCCGGAGCGCCGGTTCCATGAACATTGTAACGGCGGCAAGGCGGCAAAATATACCCGTTCCCATCAAGCGAAACAGATGATAGCGCTCTGGCAGACTGAAAGCCGGTCGCTCGCTTCAAAATTGGAGTATTTCATTAAGTCACTGACAAAAAAACAGAAGGAACGGTTAGCCGACAGCGGAAATCTGTCGGTGTATGCGGAACAGCTGCCGACAGAATGTTACACGCTGATATGGTGCCGGTCGTGTCTGGCGGAAAAAAACGGGTCGCAGGGAACGATATCCCTGTGACCCGATTATTTTTGGTATGTCAGATGAACTTAGCGGACAGATATTAGTGTATCTTTGTTAGCGGCACGGCCTTCCGCATCCCATATGGAAACATACACTCTGTAAGTGCCGGCTTGCGGAACGGTAAAACGAATAGTGCTATTTGCAGAATAGTTCTGTGCGGTGCGCCATACATTGGCATCGGATTTTTTGTAATAGACGGCATAGGTGTAGGGGGCTGTACCGTCTGTCGCTTTGGCATTGACAGTAATATTCCGTCCGGATACGGCAACAGCAGAGAGATTCTGTACCGGCGCTTTCTGTGTGGAAAAAGCCACGCCGTTAGCTTTGGCGGCAGTTTCAGCCGTACTGCCTTTGGTGCCGTAAATGGTTACTTTCGGACAATTCGTGAAAGCAATTTTGTCGATTTGTGCGGTTTTGCTTTGAATCGTTACGCTGGTGAGATTGGGACAGCAACAGAAAGCCAT
>ONYQ01000150.1 GCA_900322145.1 uncultured Eubacteriales bacterium | reverse complement strand
CCTTAGTAAAAACCGCATCAGATTGGTATTTCAATAACCACTCAACTGATAAGAGAAAGAATTACGACAAAGATGGTGATGGCTATATTGATAGTGTGATGCTTATTTATGCCGCTCCTGATTATGCCGCTGCCGGCACTGATAACAATAACTTATGGGCATATTGCTATTGGATTGGTAATGAAAGTGTGAAGAATGCTAGAAATCCAGGCGCTAATGTCTTCTTCTGGGCTAGCTATGACTTTATGTATGGTGCGGTCGGTATCCACCCCGAAGACGCTGACAATTTACCTGAAAATTATCTCTCTGTAATTGAACAGATGACTCAGCAGAAAAAAATAGTCGCTGTCGGGGAAATCGGACTTGACTATTATTATGACGTGCCGAAGCCGTTACAGCAGGAAATTTTCGCCGCACAGTTAGCCTTAGCCAACGATTTATCTTTGCCGGTCGTGATTCATGACCGGGAAGCCCACGGCGATGTACTGGACTTTATCCGCACCTATCATCCCAAAGGCATTGTGCATTGTTTTTCGGGCAGTAAGGAAATGGCCGCCGAAGTCGTCCGACAGGGGATGTATATCGGCATGGGCGGTGTCGTTACTTTCAAGAATGCCCGTAAAGCTGTCGAGGTCGTGCAGGAAATTCCCCTGACCGCACTGGTACTCGAAACCGATTGTCCCTATTTAGCGCCGGTGCCGCATCGTGGACAGCGCAACGATTCCGGCCTGATTGCGCTGACGGCGGAACGTATCGCCGCTATTAAAGGCATAACCACACAAGAGGTACTGCAAATCACCAAAGAAAATGCTTTGCGTGTATATTCACTGTAAAAGCATCCCCACACTGCATGAAGGAGGAAAATAGTCATGAAAGCTTTAGTCACCGGCGCCAGTTCCGGCATAGGCAGAGATATCACACGGGAATTGCTCCGTCTTGGGTGGGAGGTCATCGTGGTGGCCAGACGTACCGACCGGCTTCACGCTCTCAAAGAGGAAGCGCCGGATCGTGTTCAATGCGTCCGCTGTGATCTGTCCCGTACGGAAGAATGTCTGAAACTGCATGAGGTATTACAGCCACAGAATATTGATATGCTGGTGAATTGCGCCGGCTTCGGTCTGTGCGGTTTCTTCGATGAAACCGATTTAGCGACGGAAATCAAGATGATTGAAACCAATGTGATGGCTGTCCATATACTGACCAAATTATTCCTCAAGGATTTTATAGCGAAGGACAGCGGATATATCCTGAATGTCGCTTCTATCGCCGGATTTTTTTCCGGTCCCCTCATGGCGACCTATTACGCTACGAAAAATTATGTTGTCAGCCTGACCGGCGCTATCCGTGAAGAACTGAAACAGCGCAACAGTCATGTACACATCAGCGCCTTTTGTCCCGGCCCCGTTGCCACGGAATTCAACGAGGTCGCTCACGTCAAATTTTCTACAGGCCCTATCAGCAGTAAAACGGCCGCCCATAAAGCGCTCGGCGGCGTTCTGAAAGGCAAACCGGTTATCGTGCCTTCTCTCAAAATCAAAAGCCTGAAATTCATCAGGCGCTTACTGCCCGATACCCTCATCACACAGATGTGCTATCATTTTCAGAAGAAAAAACAATAACAGAAAGGAAGTATCAACCATGCTTACCGTTGCTCATGCCGAAGTGCTGAATTTACACAACGCTATACGGGGTGCCCGCAATCCGATGAACAGCTGGGCACGTTCCGACAGCTATTTTAATGACAAGGGAGAATTTGTTCTCGGTGAAAATGACCTCTCACTGGCCATTCGCTTACGCAAGGCCGGCAGTGATCACCGCAAATATCTGCGGCAGGTTTTCGTCACTGTAGATATTACCGCTCCTCTCTACTGGTGGAAAGAATATGATACCTATAAGGTCAGCACTGTTGCCAATTCCACCAGCACCATGCACAAGATTACTTCCGCACCGTTTGCACTGTCACAGTTCAGCTGTGACAGGATGGACGAAGGCACTCTCGCCGTGATGCAGATCATCCTTGACAAGTTAGAGGAACTGCGGATACAGTTTTTAGAAACGAAGGACAAGCAGTTCTGGTATGATATCATTCAACTGCTCCCGTCTAGCTATAATCAGATGCGTACCTGTACCATGAATTACGAAACCCTTATCAATATCTATCATGCCCGCAAGAATCACAAATTGGATGAGTGGCACGTTTTCTGCGATTTCATCCGCACCCTGCCCTATGCGGATGAATTGATCGTCTGTGAAGAATAACTTTTTTTCAAAGCAGTATCCCGACGGATAGCAAGCCTGTACCGGCCAATATCCGTCGGGATGTTTTTATGCCTGATAAAAAACGGCTGTCTGCCGGAGTGTATCCGACAGACAGTCGTTTCTTTTGCTATAGGATAATAAGCTGATTACGGGTTAGAAGGCGCTGTGCGTTCAAAAACAATGTCAAAGTCAGCTGAATACTTGTCAGTATTGTCTTCAACGTATGTCGCCGTCAGAGTGTAAACACCTTGAATGTAATTCGCCGCATAGTTATCAACTGTGATAACATCCGTCGCTGTGTCATACGAGAAGTCATTGTTATCGCCGTTATTGCCGAAGCTTACCTTGTCACCGGACTCAGCATCGTAAGTGTAAGTAATGTTGAGCTTTGCCAGTTCCGATGCGGTGAGCTGTCTTTCAGAACCGTCTGCACAGATAAAGTATGCCTTGAATCTGTCAGGCTCTGCCACATGAACGGTCAGAACGTCATTGTCAACCGTATCATGTTTGTCTGTATTGGTATCCGTATCAACATGGTAATCCTCAATGCGGATACCCTTGACAGACTTCTTGACAGTGTTGTTGTCATTCGTATCGGTATAGCGATGGAAAGCATTGATCTCCTCGTCCACCTGCGTGAACTTATCGTAGTATTTCACCGTGTCGTAGTAGTGAACATCTGCGGTCTGACCGCCTGCAAGTGCATCAATTGTTACCTTCGGAATACCATCTCCAGTGAATGTGCCTTCATACGGGTCTGTGGTCGGGTCAGTCG
>ONYQ01000154.1 GCA_900322145.1 uncultured Eubacteriales bacterium | reverse complement strand
AACTCAAAATCCGCTACTAATGAATTAGGTTTGTGCTGTGGGTCATCCTGTGAGAAAGGTACAAAATAGTAGTGTTTGGTATTGAACAGCCGACCAATATTCTGTGCCGATGCCCCCAGAGCATCATTAGTGGCCATACAGAGCAAAACGGGTTTTTCCTGCCGCAGATGGGATTTCACGGCCATCGTAACAGGCGTATCTGTGATGGCATGAGCTAATTTAGCGGCGGTGTTGCCCGTACAGGGCGCTACAATCATGATATCGGTCATTTTTTTAGGCCCGATGGGTTCGGCTTCCTCGATGGTGCGGATGACCTTTCTTTGACACAGTGTTTCAATACGCCGGATAAAATCCTCTGCCTGTCCAAAACGGGTATTGACCGAGGCTGCATGATAGGATAAAACCGGTACTATGTCATATCCTTTCTGTCGGAGTAATTCCATTTGCTTCAAGGCTTTTTCAAAGGTGCAGAAGGAGCCGCACATGGCAAAGCCTATTTTGAGGTCGTTCATAATCCTTCCTCCCTGATGATGTTATAAACAGCATTTTTTATGATAATTCCCGATGCTTTCGGCGCAACTTTTCCCGGAAGGGACAGTGCGTGTATCGCAGGAATTGACAGCCGCCGGGCGGCTTCAAAATCTACGCCGCCGGGCAGGGATGCCAAATCAATGACGAGTGCATGAGCGGCAATTTTCGCTAATACCTGTGCATGGAGCAGCATGACCGGCACCGTGTTGAAAATCAGGTCATATTGCCCACAAAGCGCCGCTGAAGAAATTTCCTTCATGCCGCAGGAACGGATATAGGCTCTGTCACGCAGGCTTCTGGCGCTCACAGTCACATCAGCGCCTAATCCCCGCAACATGGACGAAAGAATACGACCGATTCTGCCATAGCCTATCACAAGACAACGGGATCCCTGAATGGTACCTTCATAGTGGTGCATCGCACATTCTATGGCTCCTTCGCTGGTAGGAACAGCGTTCTCAACAGCAAATTCCTCCCGCTCACTATAATCGTAAAGCAGAGAGGAGGTAAAAGGCAGCAGTTTTTTCATGCCGCAGAAAACCGGCTTCTGGCCGAATACCTCCGACAGTTCATCTATCAATAACGCCTGTTCTGAGAGCGGCGCATGGATCGTCATACCGTCACGGGTACAGGGCAGCGGCAGCAGAAGGGCATCGCTCTGCCGTATCACCGAAAGCATATCACGTTCTGTCAGATGGAATCCGTCAGGTTTCTTGGAAAAGCCACAGTAGTTCACACTGTAGCCGTCCTCCTCCATCGAGCGGCCACAGTAAAGCTGGCGCTGGTCGCCGCCGATGATGCCAAAGCATTGCAGCTTACTCATCATTCATCCTCCAATATATCGCATATCGCAACACCGGAACATAGCGTTTGCTGTCCGGCTGTTTCGGGTATTATCATCTTTCCTTATCATAATATGCTGTTCTTGCTGCTCACGTTCTTGAACACTTTGTTCCACCATTTGCCGCTGTGAAGTTCCGACGCAAAAAAAACGGACAGGCATCTTTCATAGATGTCTGTCCGGTGAGTTCTTATGTACTGATAATCAAATCGAGAAACAAGCGGCCTTTTTTGCTGGTGCCGGAAAGTGTGCCGACGGATAATTTCCCCTTTCCCCGGAGCGATAACCGGTCACCGCTTTTAATTTCCTGTGACGGGTCGGTGCAGATGACCCAATTTAGCGATACCAATCCTTTACGGATGGCATCGGCGGCTTTGGTACGGGATAGACCGAATCCCTCCGCTGCAATACAATCCAGACGCATGGCGCTGACATTGACAGTGCGGGTACGGGTTGGCTGGGCGATCAGCTGCGCTGTATCAGAATGTGTGAGATGAATCGTATAACGGCCAATCTTTGTGAAATTGGTGAGCAGATACTCCGCCATACCGGATAAACAGAAAAATTGTGCGGTATGGCCGTTGGGAAGAATATCCCCGATCATCTCCCGTTTAATGCCTAATCCCATGAGCGCCCCTAACACGTCACGATGCGAGAGAACGGCAGTTTTATCCGTAGCTTCCGCCGTCAGCAGCACAAAAGGCGGTTCGGGTTCTGCATTAAAATCATCTGTACGGATGCGGCAGACCCGTCGTTCTGCATCGTCATAGCCGCCGGTCATTTCAATCAGTCCGTAAAATTCCGTGACGGACAAAATCAGCGCTTGTTGGGCAGGATCCAGGAAGGAAGAATAGGTTACCGTGTATTGCTTGCGGGAAGTCTGTATCAGATCATTGATTTTTCGCAGCAGTAAACGCTGGTCTTTATCGTTCGTATATTTTTCGGTGAAATCCATAGTCTGCTCCTTTAATGTTCAAAAATACTGATGCCCGTCACCATAAACACGACCATCAGACCAAAGCCAACCAGCAGCAGCGCTGCGCCGCAAAGCACATGAAAATTCCGTGCCCGTCCGGTTCTCTGGGAATCTCTGATGGTAACGGGATCCTGAGGGTCGATCATCAGCCTGACGGTATCCCCGACTTTCGGCAGTGAGCGTTTATAATATTTGAATTCGCTGGCTTCATATTTTTTTTGATTCTATTGTATCATATCCTTCTGATAATGTCCACAGATAAGAACATTCAGCAGAAGGAATATGACCGGAATACCTTCCTGTAGTTGGTTAGCTTACTTTTGGAAACAATGTGTTATGTCATCATAACGGTTATGAATGTGTGAACGCTGATAAAACAATAAATGCCGAAAAACAGTGTCGGATACGGTTCCGACCGTTGTTTTTCGGCATATCACCATTATTATCGGTTAGGTTTCTGTATTGTTGGCGGCAATCTGAATGCCGAGATCGGTAAGCTGTTGGGGATCAACACCGGCAGGGGCATTGGTCATTGGCTCACTGGCGTTCTGTACTTT
>ONYQ01000155.1 GCA_900322145.1 uncultured Eubacteriales bacterium | reverse complement strand
AGGGGAGGTGGCAAAAATCAACCATTAAAATGGTTGATTTTTGACGGAAGGGTTTGTGCAGTCTGACGAAAGCATTAGAAATTTGCTCATTTATAGATTGTACATTGCACATTGTACATTGCACATTGTACATTGCACATTGCACATTGAATATCAGTCTTCTGTTTCTGTGAAAGGCGGGAACGCCGCTTTGGCATTTTCTCCCGTCAGCGGAATAAACTGCCGTTCCTCACGGACAGTATTTTTCTTGGCCGCCAGTGCCTTTTCCGCTTCCGCATAAAATTCCTGCTGACAGTTATGCATCTTTTTACCCCGACGATCCAACAGTTCATAACCGGTATCCGCCTTTTGAATACGGGTGTTCAATACGTCCTTAAGCATACGGTTCATAATGCCGAAGGAACGTTCCGCCAATTCGGGATCTTCAATCGGGAATACCAGTTCTACACGCTTATCCAGATTGCGCTGCATCCAGTCCGCCGAACCCATATAGATTTTACGGTGACCGCCGTTTTCAAAGATGAAGATACGGCTATGCTCCAGCAATTGCCCGACAATACTGCGTACCTGTATATTTTCACTGATACCCTTGATACCCGGTACCAGACAGCAGATACCCCGTACAATCAGCGTGATCGGCACACCTGCCTGTGAAGCTTTATACAGCAGACGGATAATATCCGGATCAACCAGAGAATTCACTTTCGCCGTAATACCCGAAGGCAGACCGGCAACAGCGTTTTCGGTTTCATTCTCGATCATTTCCGCAAAGAAAGTACGCAGACCGGTCGGCGCTACCTTCATTTTATGATAAACCGGCGGTGCGGAATAACCGGTAATCACATTAAACAGCGAGGACGCATCCTCTCCGAAACGTTCATCACAGGTAAACATCCCGATATCGGTATAGAAACGGGCGGTAATGTCGTTATAATTGCCCGTTCCCATGTGCAGATAACGGCGGATACCATCCTCTTCACGCCGTACCACTAACAGAATTTTGCAGTGCGTTTTCAAACCGGCCAGACCGTAGATGACATGACAGCCGGCTTTTTCGAGTTTTTTCGCCCAGCCGATGTTATTTTCTTCGTCAAAGCGGGCTTTCAGCTCCACCAGCACCGTCACCTGCTTGCCGTTTTCGGCGGCTTTGATGAGTGCCGCAATGACGGGAGAATTTCCGCTGACACGGTAAAGGGTCTGTTTGATGGCTAACACGTCCTTATCATTCGCCGCCTGATTGATGAATTTCACAACACATTCAAAGCTTTCATAAGGATGGTGTACCATTCTGTCCTTTTCACGGATAGCCTGAAAAATATCGTCATAGCCAAAAAAGTCAGCCGGCGGATTGACCGGAATAATCGGGTCGAACCGCAGACGATCCAGATCTTCTAAACCGCCGAATTTAGAGAAGAACGTCAGGTCTAACGGACCGGATACTTCATAGATTTCTTTATCCTGTACTTCCAGCATTTCAATCAGAAAGGCTTTCAGCTTTTCATCGCATTTGGAAACAAGTTCCAGACGTACCGGATCACCACGCTGACGCTTTTTCAGGGAATGTTCAATTTCGACCAGCAGATCATCCGCTTCCTCGTCAATATCGAGATCGGAATCTCTGGTGATACGGAACGGACACCATGCCAATATCCGACACAGCTCAAATAAATCCGAAAGGTGGTCGATGATGATATCCTCCAGCATGACAAACGCCCGTCCGTTGTCAGCCTTGACTTCAAAGAATCTCGGAAGAATGGACGGCACCTGTACCACAGCGAAAACATCCCCGCCGTCCTTTTCCAGACGAACCGCAATATTCAGGCTCTTGTTGGCTAACAGCGGAAACGGCCGTGAGGTATCTACGGCATGGGGCGTGAGTACCGGAAACAGAAATTTATCAAAGTATTGATCCGTTTCCTGCTTTTGCGCCTTATTCAGATCCTTGATTTTCAGGAAACGCAGTTTATTTTTTTTCAGTGCCGGTATAATGGAATGGTGCAGACAGGAATACTGTTTTTTAGCAAATTCGTGAATTTTCTCGCTCAGTTTATCGAACTGTTCCATCGGTGTCATGCCCGATTCATCCGGCACATTCGGCTTGGAATGCATTCTGTCCATAACGCCTGCTACACGCACCATGAAAAATTCATCCAGATTAGAGGCTGTAATCGAAAGGAATTTCACCCGTTCCAATACGGGATTATCCTTTTCAAAAGCCTCCTCCAATACACGGGAATTAAAATCTATCCAGCTCAGTTCACGGTTATGGAACGGAAAATCCGGCGGTGAATACAGATCCATCGGTGTCAGACCGGCTGTACGTTTAGCCGGTTTCTGTCCCTTGACGGTCTTGGGCGTTTTGTTTTTTTCGGTTTTAGCCACTTTCGGCGTTTTGGACGGTCTATCAGATTTAGCTGTTTTAGCCGCCTTAGCCGTCTTTTCAGACTTTGCCGCCTTCAACGTCTTGGACGGCTTATTTTTGCCGCTTTTATCGGATAATTCCGTTGCGGACTTTTTGGTTTTTTCGTCGTCTTTCTTCTTATCGCTCAAAGTATCTCCGGCCTTTCATCTTATTCATAGAAAGAAACTGCCACAGCTTCTATATACTTATGTGTATTATAACAAATTGTTTTCCAAAAGGCAAGGTTTTATGTCAACTTTGTTATGCCCTTTTGCCAATTTCTGTATATTTTGCCGCCCGTCACCCTGCCACTGTTCAAATCTACTATAGTGGTGGTTAGAATTGCTCCAATTAGTCCATTGAAAAGCGAATGATCGGTTACGGTGGAAGTTCCAACCGCTCAGGTAGAGATTATTTCTTTTTCTTGGCAGCCTTCACGATCAATGTCAGTGTCAGCGCAGCAGCGGCAGCACCGGCAACACCGATCATAGCTTTTTTCTTGAGCTGGTCTTTTCTTTCCTGCTCTCTCAGTTCGGCAATAATATCATCATCCAGAATGATGTCATCATCCTCGAGCGTAATCACATCATCTTCTTCAGACGGCTGCGCATCGGCATCGTCATCCTCAGCAATCTCAATTTCCTTACCGAAATGAGCATATTTCTCCTTGATTTTCTTGACAATCTTGGTGACGAGAGCGAAAAGGTTCTTGTCATCTTCAGCCACTACCTCTGCATCTGCCAATTCGGCATCTTCGTCAGCAGTGTCCTCAGCAGCTTCTTCCGTGTTTTCAGTGGCAGCTTCAGCAGTATCTTCAGCCGGTGCTTCTTCGGCTGCGGCTTCTTCAGCAACGGCTGTTTCGGCTTCAGCTTCAACGGCAGCAACTTCTTCTGCGGCTGTTTCAACGGCTGTTTCTGCAACTTCTTCTACCGCTTCTACAGCTTCTTCTACAGCTTCTGCTGCAGCGGTTACCTCTTCCACTGTCTCGGCAGCGGCTTCTGTTTTAGCATTTTTCTTAGACATAACCATAACTCCTTTTCGATAAAATTCAATCGGTCAACGTATTAATTCTATCATATTTACACAAATAAGTCAACCAATAAATTGTATCATTCACAGAAATCAACGCTGTCCGGCGCATTTATCCGGTCCCGCCAAAAAGCCCTTACAGCATTTTTGCTACATTCCGACAATAAATATCGTAAAATTGACAATTGTACGAAAAAAGTTGTTGTATTATAATAAGTACAAAGTATACCGTAACCTACTGATGAAGTGACGGTTTCGGTCGGAATATCTGAAAGGAGTCTTACCATGAACGAACATAACGATCCTTCTTCCTCAGAAGATTTATCCTTCGGTTTTTCCTCGCAGGATAACTGGCATAGTAACCATTCTTCTCCTATTGGCAGCCGTCCTGCGGTCAATCCTTTATTAGGCGGCATCCCACATACAACAGATGAACGCTCTGTTAACAGCAGTCCGTTGGGCGGTTATCCGAGCCAAAGCAACAGCGTATTGGGCGGCTATCCAAGCCAAAGCAACAGTGTATTGGGCGGTTATCCGAGCGAAAGCAACAGCGTATTAGGCGGTTATCCAAGCCAAAGCAACAGTCCGTTGGGCGGTTATCCAAGCCAAAGCAACAGTGTATTGGGCGGCTATCCGGCGACTACACCAACACAGAACAGTACGCCCCAGACTTCACCTATTTCTGCCGCTCCTTATACAGCTTCTGAGCAGCCACAGACGACCGCACAGAGAACAGAACCGGACCGATTGGAAAATCTCCGTACCCCTAATGCAGCGATTGCCGCTTTTGTCGGTTGGCTGATTGGTTCCAGCCTTCTGACAATTATTTTGATGATATGTCGGGAATGGTGGGTCATTCTGCCGTTTTTAATGCAGCTGCCGCTGGGCATTGCCGTCTATGTCACTTCCTTGAAAAAGAACCGTCTGAAACACATGGGAATTTTTATCGGCGGTGATGCAGGCGCTGCCTTACTGCTGCTGATACTCCGCCTGAGTATGCCTGTCTTTTTCGGCGGTCTGAATTCTGTCACCGGATTGTGCATTTTCCTCATGATTTTCTGTTGGATCGGGTTCGGTCTGATGATCGGCAATCTGGTATACACGCATAAAAAGAAGCAGCGCTGTACGGTACCGGTTTCCGCTTTGTGTATAAATCTTTCAAGGCACCGCAGTCATGTTAACACCACTCATCATCACGGCGGCGGTACAACCTATTGCCCGACCTATGAGTATTATTATAACAATGAAAAAATCATTTCCGAAAGGAAATCCTCCAGTAATGTCGGGGTACCTGTCGTCGGGGAATGTTATCCCCTGATGATTGACCCGAATCATCCGCAGGATTTCTTTGAACCGGAATATAACCGTTCTATACAGAAATGGTTCATCATTATGGGAGCAATATTCGGATTTGGCGGTCTATGGGGCATCATTTCTATGGCACAGCAGGCAGCCGCCGGTATTATTTAGAACAGAGAACACATTCTGACAATATGTTTACCTCATTCAGGTTAAAGGAGTCTGACTATGAACGAACAGTATGATTCTTCTTCCTCAGAAGATTTGTCCTTTGGTTTTTCCTCCGGTGATAACTGGCAAAGCAGTCATGCTTCTCCTATCGGCAGTCATCCGGTGGCTAATCCCTTGTTGGGCAGTTATCCGGCGAATAATAACAGTCCGTTGGGCGGTTATCCGGCGAATAATAGCAGTCCGTTGGGCGGTTATCCGGCGAATAACAGCAGTCCGTTGGGCGGTTATCCGGCGAATAACAGCAGTCCGTTGG
>ONYQ01000156.1 GCA_900322145.1 uncultured Eubacteriales bacterium | reverse complement strand
AAGATCTATAACGAGGAAAACTGACCTATGCTTTATTTAGTGGGAACCCCGATCGGAAATATGCAGGACTTATCGCCCAGAGCGGTGGAAGTCCTATCAAGTGTCGACCTTGTCGCCTGTGAAGATACGAGAAGAACGGGGCTTCTGCTTTCGCATTTCGGTATTTCCGCGAAACTTATGAGCTACCATGAACACAATAAGGCCTCGGCGGGCAGTAAAATCATTTCCCGCTTAAAAGAAGGGCAGAACGTTGCTCTGGTCTCTGACGCCGGTATGCCCAGTATCTCCGATCCGGGGGAAGATCTGGTAAAGCTCTGTATCGAAGAAGAAATCGATATCACGACCGTTCCGGGGCCGGTTGCAGGTATCAGTGCGCTGGTGCTTTCCGGAATGGATACGAGACATTACTATTTTGAAGGGTTCCTGCCGGTCGAGACAAAGGAGAGAAAAGAGCGCCTTTCTGTCGTTTCCGAATCGGCGGTGACCACGATCCTTTATGAGGCGCCGCACCGCCTGCTGAAGACACTCGCCAAAATGGTGGAAATCATGGGTGGCGACCATCCTGTTGCCGTGGCCAAAGAACTGACCAAGATCCATGAGGAGTACCACCGGGGGACTCTGAAGCAGCTTAGCGAACTTCATGATCTGAAGGGCGAGATGGTCCTGATCGTTGAAGGGTGCTCAGAAGTGAAGAAAGAAGATATGGAGTTCCATACGGTTTCTGCGGTTGTTCTGATACCGTCCATAATGCCGCTGAAAAATCCGCTGATACCGTTCCAGATGTTCACGAAAAAATCTTTTATTCCGCTCCACACTTCCTCCCACGAAGTGCCGAACCACCCTAAAAATACATCAAAAATACCTTTGATAACATTGAGGATATTTGTTACAAATCCGCTTACATAATTCCATGTTGCCATGAAAAATCCCTTGACACCTTCCCATACCTGCTCCCAGTTACCCGTGAAAATGCCGATAAATATATCGAGTACCGACATAATTGTATCGAGCGTGTATGAAAGTGTATTGCTGATGAATTGAAAAGCACCCTCGAAAACAGGTGCAAGAAATGAACACAGACCGTCCCATACGGCTTTGATAACCTCTCCAAAATCCTTGAAATCAAATCCGAGAGCGTTCAGCCTGTCTGTAATGCCCTGAAAAAACTCCTGAAACTTTTTTACAATGCCGTTCCAGATTTCGGTGATGGCATTTCTGAAATCTTCGTTGGTATTCCAAAGATAGATAAAAGCCGCCGTTAATGCCGCCACAGCCGCTATGACAATGCCTATGGGGTTGGCAAGCATAGTTACATTCAAGGCACTCATCGCACCTTTGACGGCTGTGATAGCCGCTTTGACTTTCGGAATAATGGTCATTATCGTTCCGACAGCAGAGATTATCTTTCCTATGACAATCAATGCCGGACCGATTGCCGCCACGACAAGTCCGATAGTAACGATCGTCTTTTTGGTGCTTTCGTCCATGCCGTTCAGCTTGTCGGCTAATTTCTGTATCCAGGAAACTATCTGACGAATGGCAGGCATGAGAATATCTCCAAATGAAATGGCTAATTCCTGTAACTGCGATTTCAGAATGGTTATCTGTCCTGCAAGATTATTCTGCATGGTGTCAGCCATATCTCCGGCTTTGCCGTCACAGTTAGTGATAGCTGTGTTCAGCTTTTCGATATCAGCAGGTGCGGCATTCATCAGAGCAAGAAATCCGCTCATTGCATTTTTGCCGACAAGTGCCTGTGCATTGGCGGCTTTTTCGGATTCCGACATCTTGCTGAAAGCCACACGGCAGTCGGCAAGAATGCTGTTCAGCGACCTCATAGAGCCGTCCTGATTGGTGGTTTCAATCGTCATTGTCCCGATAGCATTCCCCGTCAGTTTGACTTCCTTTGAAAGCCTGTTCATGATAGAACGAAGTGCTGTACCTGCCTGTGAGGATTTGATGCCGGAGTTGCCCATCAAGCCGATAGCCTCGGCGGTATCTTCTGCCGAAAAACCTAACGCACCTGCAACAGGAGCACAGTACTTGAAAGTTTCACCCATCATGGACACATTGGTATTCGCATTGGAACTTGCCGCCGCCAATATATCCGCAAAGTGTGCCGAATCTCCGGCAGAGAGTCCGAACGCTGTTAAAGCATCCGTTACAATGTCGGAAGTAGTGGCTAAATCCTCACCGGATGCCGCCGCAAGGTTCATAATGCCCTCGATGCCATCAAGCATATCACTTGTTTTCCAGCCCGCCATGCTCATAAATTGTAACGCTTGTGCGGCTTCTGTGGCTGAAAACTTGGTTTTACTGCCCATCTCACGAGCCTTTGCACGGAGAGCATCAAAATCATCTCCTGTTGCACCCGACACCGCCGCCACTTCACTCATAGCCGAGTCAAAGTCAGCGGCTGTTTTTACTGCCGCCGTTCCAAGCCCTGCCACCGCAACAGTAGCAGGCAGAAACTTCTGTCCGACATTGGAGATGTTGTTGCCGAGTGTTTTCAGCTTTTCACCTGTGGCGGCTATTTTCTGAACAGCCGTTGCAGACTGGTTGGCGGCAGTTTCCAGCCGCCTTAATTCCTGTTCCGTTTCCACGATTTCACGCTGTAGGGCATCGTACTGCGACTGCGATATTTCACCCTTTGCCAGTGCATCATTAGCCTGTTCCGCCGCCATTTTCAGCGTTTCAAGACGCTGTTTGGTGTCACCGACAGCCTGTGCCAAGAGTTTATGTTTCTGTGACAGCAGTTCCGTATTGCCGGGGTCTAATTTCAGGAGCTTGTTGACATCCCGAAGTTGATTTTGTGTGTTCTTAATGGAACTGTCTACATTTTTCAGTGCTTTCGATAATTTGGTAGTATCTCCCGAAATCTCAACCGAGAT
>ONYQ01000158.1 GCA_900322145.1 uncultured Eubacteriales bacterium | reverse complement strand
ATATTCTCCCGAACGAGAGGAACAGTGTCATTTGTCGATGATGCCGGGACTATTCATCCTATCTGGGATAACGGCAGAACATTTGGTGTGATTGTCGGAGAGGATAGTTTCCGCAAGCTGTCCCAGTCTGAAATTGAAGCCGAACAGCACTCAAATCATCTGTCCGATGCAGGTATCGTTATTTTCACTACCGTACCTCCGCCCTCACGAGGTGAAATCACCATTTTACCCTTGCACATCATTTCGAGCCTTTGCCTGATATTATTCAGGGCGATATGTGGCTCTTGGTCGCCAGCTGAATTGAAGCCCGAACCGTCGTCCTCGACGATTATTTCGCTGCCTTTCTTCGTTTGACGTGTCTTAACAGAAATATTAAGTGGATTACCGTCCGGATTCATACCGTGCTTGACTGCGTTTTCCACAAGGGGCTGCAGCGTCAGCGGCGGTACCTGGAACATAGTGTGCGGCGTATCAAAGCTGACAAATAGTCTGTCCTCAAACTGTGCCTGTTCAACGGCAAGGTAGGCGTGGGTATGCTCCAGCTCATCCTTGAACGGCACGGTGTTCTCGCTCGCAATAGCAGTGAAGTTCCGGCGCAGGTAGGTGGTGAAGTCCAAAGTGACCTGCTGAGCCTTATCCGCATCCTGCTTGCAAAGGTAGTAAATGCCCATCATGGTATTGTAGATGAAATGCGGACGCATTTGCAGCACCATAATGTCGGCACGCTGATGGAAGATCTCCTGTTGCTGGCGTGTGTATTGTTCCATGTTATCCGAGAGGATTAGGATGAACATCATCATCGCAAGGAGTGCCATACCGAATATAACATATGTTTCGACAGGAATAAACATATGAATAATGATGACGGCTGTCATTGGCAGCAGATAAACAAGCAGAGCGATAAAATACTTTTTCGAGAGCTTTTTTTGATTTCTGATTACACGTGCTATATTGAGAATCATAATAAGAACAAGCTGAACCAGCCACAGCCACCACAACGAACCGCGGAAAAATTTATTGTCCGGTGTAACGTAGTAAAAGGCGGTTGTGAACTGAGCGATGATAAGTATCAAGACGTATATACCCATCAGCAATGCCACGGTTCTGAACAACAGGCTGTTTTTGAGGCTTTCACCACAGCAATGCAGCAGAAAAAACGTCGGCATAAATACCGGAGTCGAAATAAGCAGCCCTTCAAACAGATAGACGATTTTTGCCGCCTCAGCCATAGTGGGATTTTCCCAAAAGATAACGGCTAAAAAGCAGGTGACAGTACAAACAAAAAGCAAGGAAAACAACGTGATAAAGTATCGCTTATTCCAACGATCGAGTGCAGGCATAAAAGCGGAAAATGTGATCCCGAACAGCATCATCACAAGCAGTGCACCTGATAACGAGTAATCAAAAATATATATCCAGTCTGTCAAACGCTTTCACCTCCCGTCAGGAACGGATATCTCAAACGTCTGAGCTGTTCTCTTACGCCCTTGGCGGTGAGCGGCTTGAGCATAAAGCCGCACGCACCTGTACTCCATGCGTCAAAAGAATACTCCTGATATGCAGTCAGATACACCACATTGATCTGCGGATTTATTTCAAGCAGTTTGCGACATACGTCCAAACCGCTTACCGTGCCCATCTCGATATCAAGGAAAGCAAGTGCAATACGGTTTGCCTTTGAGTATTCGATAGCTTCCCACGGTTTTGTAAAGCCTGTGACTGTGGCATTCGGCATTACCTCCTCCAGAATCGGCAGACCTCCGATGAGGATGATCTTGTTATCGTCCACCAAAATGACGTTAGGGGACTCGTCACTCTGTGCCGCCGCCGAGAACAATACATTAATGTCCACACCCAAAACCTCGGAAAGCCGGTATATCATTGCAGCATCCGGCAGGCGGTTGCCGTTTTCCCAGCGTGATACCGTGACTTTGGTAACGTACATCCGCTTTGCAATTTCATTCTGGGAGAGTCCTTTTTCCGCTCGCAGCTTTTTCAGGGTATCCGCAAAAAACATAGTCATCATTCATTACTCCTTATAATTACACCTGAACATAGTTTAACTTATAAAAGAAATAAAAGCAAGAATACAATGAATAATTCTCGTAAAAAAAAAAGTTCCATTATGGTAACCCCCCTTGAAAACAGAAAAAAAGTATGGGAAGATAATAATAACTGTTTTATTTGCTGAGCCGTGTTCAGGTGGTTAGCGAGCAAACGCAAATAAAATGGAAAATGGAAAGTTGCAGACATCGTATATAGGGAGTGCGACCGTCATTTTCAACTTTCAACTCTTAATTTTTAATTTATTTAAAGGAGGATTTTTTATGACAAAAAAAATCAAAAAGCCCATGAGCATACTGTTGTCACTTATCATGGTAGTCAGTATGTTTGTGGCATTTCCCGTCATCACGGCTCGTGCTGAGTTGGAGGAGCCGGAGATTACCGTCGTTATTCATGTTCCCACTTATGATGACGAGTTCGACAAATCTGTCCACTACTATGGAACGGTTCCTACCCGACTCGGTACATCGGCATTCAAAACACCTAGCACTTCCTCAAGCAACACCACTTGGAAAGGCGACTATGTTTACTATGGTAAGGATCCGTCCTATACAGCAAAAAAGTACCGTGTGCTTGCACCGTCTACCACAGCATACACAGAATCCGGTGAGGATGCCGGTAGTCGGTAAAACAACCATGCTGCTGGATTTCAATGGAACGATGGGAACCAACACGGTTTTTAACACTTACAGCAATAGAGCCAAGCCATGGTCCCAAAGCAGACTCAAAGAAAACATGAACAGTGCAAACTCTTCTAGTAGCCCTCTCGCTTATTTGACCGAAATTGAGAAAAACGCAATTGTAAACAGTTATAAAAGTACAGGAGATAGTTATACCACCGGAAATAGCACCATCGATTATGTCCCCTTAACCGGCGAGAAAATCTTTGCACTTTCAATAGACGAGGTAACAAATCCTTCATATGGTTATGTTTCGGATGGCACAAGAAAGAAACCCAGTGATAGTTATTGGCTTCGTTCATCCGGTGCTACCGCAAACACGGTATGTTCTGTCAGCAGTGGAGGTGCCATTGGTACTTCGACTAGTCCAAGTAGTATTAATTCTAGCGGTAACTTTTGGGCGAGTCCCGCGTTTAACCTCGATGTGAATGAAGTTATGTTTACGACCAGACTCTCCTATTCCAATGGTTTCGGCACTTATAAGTTGACGATGAAAGACCCAAGCCTGACCGTTGCACCAAACGGCGAAATTCTCAAAGCCGG
>ONYQ01000159.1 GCA_900322145.1 uncultured Eubacteriales bacterium | reverse complement strand
CTTGGCATTGTCGAACCACTCCAACGGGCCTTTGAAATCGGTCTTACCGGTCAGGACGAGCGACAGTTCCGCCCCGTTATAGGCTCTGTCGATAACATTGGAGCGTACACCCTCATTGGTAGCCAACGTCTGATAATAGTCAGCAGAAGCACCAGTGTAAAGGGTTTCGGCTTCACTCGCCGTTGTTCCCGCTACCTCATATACAGGTATCGGCTTGATAATCTCCGGTCCCAGCGGAGTAACTTTCTCCGTCATAGGCTTTAAGGAATAGGTTTTGGCATCACCATCTGCGGTGATTTCCTGCAGACCCTTGATGGTGATTTTAGCCGGTGTAGTAACGGTATGGGTTGTCTCGTCTATCACTTCCGGTGTATATACAATATTCTCATCCTTGATAATATAGGAAACAACCTGACCATGTTCATCCTTTACCGTATCATAATTTGCCTCCACAAACGCCTTCATCTTGTCCGACAGCGTTGCAAATGTTGCCGCACTGAACTGCATTACATTGTAGGGATTGTTCTGATCGGTTTCATCGACCAGCTCAAAATGCTCACGGATAAACTGGGGCGTAATCTGGTGCAGGAGAACTCCGTCAGGTGATAATTGGCAAAATGGCTGTCGGTACCCGTTTCGATATAATAATCCGTGATACTCTTTTCATCCGCATCATAGCTATAGGGCTGATTATCCGCCGAACGTTCCGGCACACTGTAGGTATAGACAATATTATTGCTGTCAACCTCTGTCATAGTGCGGTGTACGGTTTCGGCAGGCTCAGTGCCGGCATAGACACCGCCATAGGTGGTATCAGCGGTGCCGCCTTCGGGAATGGTCTGTTCCGTTCCGGTAATATAGGCTTCGGGTGTTTCACTGCCCTCGGCACGGGTAATACCAAACAGAACGCTGTCCTTTGACGGTCTTGAAGCATTGGTATCATGCCACTGGACATAAACATCATAGTCCACCATCGGCGTAAGATCATACTGTTTCACCTTGTAATCGCCAATATCCTTAATCTTTTTCTGTGTGCTTCCCGATTCCGTGTAATACTGGAGCATATAAATCTGACGGGCAAGCGGAATATTTTCCGCATCCGCCGGATCGTTAAGGGTGTTGACATCACTGTCATACTCAGCCGGCGTACCGCTGAACCAATGCTCTTTCTGAGAGGGGGATTCATACTGTTCATAGTTTTTGACGTTCTGACCGTCACGCATTTCATAGCAAGCCACATCAATGACAATACGGGTAATGCCTTTGGCAATCAGAAAATTCTTGAAGGATTCATTGGCAGTGCTCACAAAATTCACGATCTGACCCTGTTCCAGAATCATTTCGCCGTCACTGTCAAGATAGACGGTTTTCGCCGGATTGCTGTTATCCTTCAGCGCATATTCCTCTCCCAGCGTATATTCCGTATAACGGTGACCGATGACAGCGGGTTCGGTAGCCGGTGTCACTGTATACTCCTCTGTCTGATAGAATTTGACGTGATACACCGTCTGCAAATCGGACTGTCCTGTCAGGACATGGTTATAGATACCGATACCGTTCAGATTCGGCTGTGTATCATCCTGTGCTTCTGAGCGCTGATACGGCAGGGATGTCAGTATAATAGCCCACGCCAGCAGGAATGCTATCACTCTGTGGGGGATTCTTATTCTCACTTTCTTCAATTTCTTCATTACCGTTAACCTCTCTTTCTGCTTATTAACGGATATATGTTCATCCAAACAGAATTATCGCTATTTTATCCTTACTATTATACACCATTTTATCTCTGAATTGCTATAGTTAAATAAACAAAAAATGGCAAATAGCATAGAAAAACTCTGAATTTTTTCCGGCAAATTTTTACTATTTAACCAAAGTGAGTATTCAACACCCCTGTTGTCGTTTTTTCTCCTCTGACGGAATGTACACAAAAATCTTAATGATTTCCGCACCCGTCAAAAAAATTACACATCCTTTGCGATAGACAATCATCCGTTTTTTAGCACGCCTATGTATTGTCACATCCATTTTGTTGAATTTTGTGAGTAATGATTGCCTCATCCGGAGGGAAAGGACGCTCCAACCTCTTGCATAATGGCGGCCATTTCCGCTTCGTCCAGCTCATCCAATACGCTGGTACTCTCATAATCGAACAGGTCATAACTCGCCTTCGTGGGCTGACGGCGATATTTACCGCTGAGATTATCCTCCGATACCCATAGTTCCGCATAACTCACGACAGAACTGACCGCTCCTTGTTTGGACGGGTGCAAAGCCAGATACTTCGACAGCTTTTCCAAAGACTTTTCCACCTCCATGTCCGGGTAAGTGTGTGTCAGTCGGTCGTAAAAGTCCTGTGTCACCACATATTGTCCGTCCCGACAGGGCAAGGCGATGCCGCAGGCCGCCGGACGCTCGCACACACTCTCTTCTTCTCTTTTCTTCTCTTCTCTTTTCTTCTCTTCTCTTCTCTGTGGGATATGGCCAACAGAAACGGGGGTTTCTGTTGCAGAAATGCCCGTTTCTGTTGCAGAAACCTCTGTTTCTGTAACAGTTACTGTTTCAGGGTCAGTCGAAGCCGTTGACGGGGCGCTCTCCTCCAACAGCCAATATTTACTCTTATCGACCTTGTTCCTTGCACTCACTTGCGCATAACGCTGCTGAATACCTACAGAGGTAATAATGGATTGTGACAGAAGTGCTTTGTCAAACAGCCCTATTTCCGCACAATAATCAATCACTTCTAACACACGGCTTTTATTTTCAATCCACCTGTTGCCAATGATACGGATAACACGGGCGGCCAATGTGTCCGGCGAAATTTCCAGATAATACCCGTTCCTGTACACCTGCCGCAGTATCACATCATACACGCATACCCCTATGGGGCCGTATTCATTCGTCAAATCCATAATCTTGCCTTCATCCCAAAAATCTACATCCGACAGGAAATAATCCAGTCCTGCCTTGATCGGTCTTGCCATTTTCATACCTCCAAACAATTTACAATGTACAATGTGCAATTTGCAATTTGCAATGTGCAATGTACAATGTACAATGTGCTATCGTACATTCTTTATCTATCCTGCTCAAAAAGCAAAAATTCGACCTTCAGAGGTCGAATTTTCACCAGAATCATTTTGTAAATTTTTTATGAACAACATCCTCCGACATTTTTCTCCTTGACACACCATAAAAAATCATTGACAAACCACACACAGCATAGTACTATTAAACTATAAATGAGCAAATTTCTAATGCTTTCGTCAGACTGCACAAACCCTTCCGTCAAAAATCAACCATTTTAATGGTTGATTTTTGCCACCTCC
>ONYQ01000173.1 GCA_900322145.1 uncultured Eubacteriales bacterium | reverse complement strand
TGACTTGCCCCCTTTGGACTTTATTTTACACCTTATATATTTGTGGGTCAAGTTTAGCCTTCAGGGGAGGTGCCGAGCGTTAGCGAGGCGGAGGGGTTCTTGTTTTTGTGCAATTTTCAAATTTGCTCATTTATAGGATTGAGGAAATCATTATTATGCGGAATAAACCGGCAATCCCATCGGGATAGGTTACAAAACAAGTGAGATTTTCTGATTCTTCCCATACCTGTTTGAACATAAGCACTGCTTCGGGTTTAGGTTCATCCAGTAGGGGTATTCATCCGTCACGAAAATAACATTTTGTTTCTTTGCTTTTTACATAGCTATAACGGCATACATTCATCAAGGCTCCATCATCCTTTCCCATGACAGGATGATAGAGTTTTGTTTTTATACGACCGGAACGCTGATCTGATAACCGCCGTGAAATACTACAGACACTTCCTTTTTGCTGACGGCTTCGACCTTTAATATTAGCTTGCAGACCAATGCTTCATCGAAGGTATCCGGCGGGTTTGTCATGTGCATCAGAAGCTGACGGACATTTTCGGCGCAAAGGGATTGCCGGTGCAGTTCCTCTTTTTTCTGCCGCAGTGATTCAAGGCGGTCGGCAACGGTGTGTTCCTGAAGATTCAGTTCCCGTAAGGTACGGCTCATTTCCTCTAAGACGTAACCGTCCATACCGGATAAAATGCCTTCCCGTTCCGCTTCAATCTCTGAAAGGCGTTCCAGAAGGGAACGGTTTTCGGTTTCAATAGCTTGTATCGCAGCGGAAAAATCATCGGGAAAGTGATTGTCAGACTCTGTGAGGGTTTGCTTGAAAATGCCGATAGCTGACAGCACAGCCTGATGCAGTTTGTTTTCATGGTATGAGGGCGAAAGGGAACAGCCGTTACCTTCCAGACAGCTGCGGCACCGCCATACACCCGTTTTTTGTCCTTTGATGATCCAGATGGCTCTTTTATAGCGGCTGCCGCAGCAGGGACAGATCAGCAGGCGGCTCAGGCAATATTTGGTCTGATAGATGCCTTTTCCACTTTCGGGATGATGGTTATTCCGCCGCCGTCTTTCCAGTTCCAGACGTACCAGATCATAGGTGCTGCGGTCAATGATAGCTTCGTGACAGTTCTGTACCAATATCTTGGGTTTCTGACCGTTATTTTTTGCCCGTTCATGGGTCAGACAATTGACCGTATAGGTTTTTTGCAGGATGGCATCACCGACGTATTTTTCATTTTTGAGAATCTGATAGATATTATTTCTCGACCAGACGGTACGGCCGTTTTTGCGTGGTACGGCTCTTTCCGTGAGAGTTTGTGCGATGACGCTGGCGCTTTCTCCATCCGCAAAGCGGCGGAAAATTTCCCGTACCAGAGCGGCTTCCGGTTCAATGATAACGGGACGGCCATTTTCCAGACGATAGCCGAGTGTCTGATGGAACTGATAACGGACGTTTCCCTCCCGAAAGGATTTTTCAATGCCCCAGGTGACGTTCCGGCTGATGGATTCACTTTCGGCCTGTGCAAAGGAGGCGTAAAGACTGATCGCAAATTCCGAGGTGATTTCATCGGTGTTGATATGTTCTTTTTCAAAGATAACGGTAACGCCGAGGGCTTTGAGTTCCCGCACATATTTCAGACAATCCACCGTATTTCTGGCAAAGCGGCTGATACTTTTGCAGAGAATGAGGTCGATTTTATGCTGCCGTGCCATGCGAATCATGTGATTGAACTGTGTGCGGTTTTTGGTACGGGTACCGCTGATGCCTTCATCGGCAAAGATACCGACCAACTGCCAATTGATATGGCTGTTGATGAAATCCGTATAGTAATGGATCTGTATAGCATAGGAATTCTGCTGGTTTTCCTGTTCGGTTGAAACACGGCAATAAGCGGCCACCCGTTTCATAGGGGCGCTGCTGTCGTGCAGGATGCTTTTATGTCTGGCAGGAATAATGGTGATGGTATCGGTTGTATTGTGGTTCATCACATCGTCTCCTTTATGGTAATGCAGTCGTATTTTGCGCCGGCTAATTGCAGAATGGCTTTTTGCAGGGCGGAAATATCCTCTACAGGTTGCTGTAACTGCTGAAGGATGACTTCTTC
>ONYQ01000160.1 GCA_900322145.1 uncultured Eubacteriales bacterium | reverse complement strand
CCCTTCAGGGGAGGTGCCGAGCGTTAGCGAGGCGGAGGGGTTCTTGTTTTTGTGCAATTTTCAAATTTGCTCATTTATAGTTCAAAAAAGAAATGTCAAGCTGTACGAAGGGGGTAAAATCGTACCGCTTGACATTCAGAAAGGGGGTATATATCAAGGCTGACCATCAAAACAGGGGGGTCGGCCATGATAACGGAATGAGGACATCATCTGTCGGAATCGTCAGATATTATCGTTGCGGATGGTTTCAATAATATTCTGCTTGCTGACCTTGGCAATGGAGAAGCGCATGATAACGAGCAGCAGGCACAGTACCACTACCAGACACAGCAGTATTTCCGCCCACGGGAAGAAATACGGAACACGGTTTTCCTCATAACGATTGAGATTCATCACCCATTGGATGGCACCGCTGCCAATCAACCCGATCGGAATCGCAAACAGCAGAGATTTCATCGTATAGAGCAGACTTTCCAGATGAATCATGCGGTTAAATTCCTTTTTGGTCGTGCCAATGGAACGCAGCATCGCAAATTCCTTCTGACGCAGCTTCATATTAGTGGTGATGGTATTAAAGATATTGGTCACGCCAATGAGGGCAATAATCAGGATAAAGCCATAGACAAAGATTTGTACCACAAGAATAGCGGAACGCATACTGTTGACCATCTGTGCATAGTTATTGACACCCTGCAGAATGGTAATTTTTTCGTCCTTCTTCATATCCTGCAAGTCTTCGGAAAGCTGACTCGGATTTTCCGCATCCACAATCAGATTGGTATAGGACCATGAGAGGTCCTGATCAATATGTTCGCGGAACCATTGCTGGCTGACAACCATGAAATCCTGTGTGTCCGTTGAAAACAAATCATACGACAGAACGAAATCTTGCGGATAAGTACCGGCAATCTCGGTGCTGACAGTATAGGTTCTCGTCACCGGTTCCTCCACGGGATAACCGTCCTCCGTGAATTGACCGGGCACCTCTACCCAATCCTGTTCCGTATAGGTGCCGGTCAGTTTCATGCCCACAGGATTTTCAAATTCACGAACCACCTTGCCCATACGGCTATATTCACCGCCATAGAATTTGGTTTTGTTCTTGATAAAGCATTTATCACGGCATTCTTCCATGCTTTTGCCGTTCATGAGGCATATTTCCTCAAAGGTATTGTCATCCACCGCACAGAACGCAAATCCCATTTTGGGTTCTTCACTTTCCTCTGTATCCTCATTGTGCACAATCCACATAAAGGGTTCATAATTGCGGATATCGGAAGAGATATCCTCCTCTTTGACGGGGAAGAGATAGGAACTATAAACAGTGGTTGTCAGACGGGATTTCCTTACGCCGTCCATGGTTCTGATCAGTTCTACCTGACTGTCATATTCAGCATATTCGGCCGGCGTAATCTTGGCATCCCGCTCATCTTGGTCTTCTTTATTCTCGCCGGGACTTGTCAGACTCAACTGCATATTGTAGGCGGAGATTTTGAAGAAGCTCTGCGACTGCATATCGTGAATATTATAGTTCACAAAAGCGGCGGCGGTCAGATAGATAGCCACGCTGATGATGATGGACAATACGGTTGTACGGTACTGTCTGCGGCTGCGCTTCATGTTCTTCCATGCAATACTGCCGCCGATACCAAAGATTTTTTTGATGAATTTCGGACACTTATAGGCATTTTTCTTCTGACGCTTGCCTACCTTGATTTCCTTGCTGCTGCGGATGGCTTCCATCGGAGAAATCTTGGCGGCAGCCTCCGCTGAGGACAAAGCGGAGAAGAACAGGGTAACAATACCGATAAGGAACGCTGCGGCAAAGGCGATCCACCACACACTGAACACCAGTTCCGTACCGTAGAGAATATCCTTGAGCAGTGCATTGCAGACACCAACCAGACCGGCCGTTACGCCAACGCCTAACAGTATGCCAATTGGAATACCGAACAATCCCAGCACCGCCGCTTCAAAGAACACGCTGAAACGAATCTGTCGGGGTGTAGCGCCCACAGAAGCCAACATACCATAAAGTTTTGTTTTCTCTGTGACGGAAATCGCAAAGCTGTTGCGGATAATGAACACGCTGGCGGACACAACAACGAGCATCACAAAACCGACCACCAAGAACATACTCATCATCGAATTCTGACCGTTTTCTACATAACAGCCTTTAGCTCTCAGCACACCGCCGTTGACATCAAAGCCCATCATATGCGGATTATGCGTCAGCATATCCATATACATTTCCTGCAATTCCGTATCGGACATATTATGATTCTGTGCATCCTCTACCATGTATTCCTTTACACCGGTAATCTGTGAAATGACCTGTATGTAATTCTTTTCGGCTTCATCGGTCAGACGGATGTACAATCTCGGCGCTTTCTCCAACTCGCCGCCCACATAAGCGTAAGTAGTGGCACCATAACTGCCGTATCCTAAAAAGCCGGCTTCCTGGTCAATCACACCGACAATGGTGTAGGTCTTTTGGGATTCTGTCTTGAATTCCTCATACTCCTCCCAATAGGGCATATCCGGATCAATGTCCACTTCCCCTTCCACAACACTTTCTTTATAACAGCGCTTGCCGATGGAGAGCGTCACTGTATCACCAACATGATAGGATTTGTTTTTGTTTTGCATCAACTGCGGTGTCAGCAACAGTTCACTGTCATTCTGCGGAAAACGGCC
>ONYQ01000162.1 GCA_900322145.1 uncultured Eubacteriales bacterium | reverse complement strand
AATTCCAATAACACAGCCCCGGTTTATTAATATATTTTAACTCGATTTTTCACATCCTGCAAGATAAAAAAGTGCTCCCAAGAGCGCACAGGAAAAACATGTTCTGTGGAACTTATTGTTCAGGGAACAGAATGAACCTTTTTTTTTCTGAAAATATGATATAATGTTAAATGTACAAAATTTATTTATCCTTATTAAGGAGGAAAAATGAAGAAATTATTTGCATGGTTTTTGACTTTAGCACTGATGATATCCGTCAGTGCAGTCGGCTTGGCAGCACCTGTAAAGGCAACTCAGGAAAGTGTTGCATCCCAGATCAACCTGATCTACTCTAATTTTGCTGAAACTTTCAAGCAGGTGGCTGATGGCGAGGTCTGGTCCTATACGGTTACAGACCTTGATCATAACGGACGCCTGGAACTGCTTGCCGCATCGATCCAGGGCTCCGGCCGCTTTACTCATGTCAAGGCATGGGAAGTGGGCGAAGACCTGAAATCCTTTATCAGCTGCAATGTCAACGTGAAGGAAGGCGATTCCTTCCCGGACATCATTTCCAACACGGCAGACACCTACTACGTTGCAGCAACAGACACCTGGAACTACATGTTTGATGACAGCATCACTTCCTCTTCCACTGAAGTGATGGCGGCCAGATGTTCCGTGTCCATGAAAAGCAGCAATATCGGCTATATTCCTTACGCTTATCAGCAGACAGAATTTCGCGATAATCTGAACATCATTACATTTACCGATAAATCGGGCAGGCTCCTGACTCCGGAAGACTACAATGCGTCCGTTACCAATGCTTTCGCCGGTGCACAGAAGAGCAGCACCAATTTTGACTGGTTCCTGGAATCTGAAGCTACTTCATCTTCCAGATTCTCCGACAGCTACGCGATCTTCATAGGTGATGTGGTTCCTGTCGGTGCTGCTGCGGCCAGCAACGCTCAGACAACGACGGTTGCTCCTGCAGCTCCCGCCGTAACGCCGCTTCCCTCGCAGCAGAATTCCTACCTCATAGTCACCAAGAACCCCACCAACGAAAACCACAAGCCCGGTGAGACTGCACTCTTTGTTGCAAACGCCAACAACTGGGCTTCCGTCACCTGGACGTTCGTCGCGCCTGCCGGCGGCGAATACTCCTGGCAGAGTTTTGGCAACATGTTCCCGAAGTCCGTCGTTTACGGTGTGAATGAGACAACTCTCACCATCAAAAATGTCACTGCCGAAATGAACGGCTGGAGTGCTTACGCTACCTTCTACAGTAAAAATGGCCAGACAGCGCGTACAAACTCCGCCTTCCTGTATGTTACCGACAAGAACGCAAAAACCACCACCGTGTCCAACAGCTCTATCTCCGGTGTGGTGACTGACCCGCTAATGAGCACTGTTACCATCTATCTTTCTAACGGCTCCAGCGTTCAGGTCCCCAGAGGAATTTGCAGCGTCATCTACGGTGATCTTGTTGCCGGCTGCAGCTGCACGGCCTATTACAGCGGAAAATCCGCCACAAGTTCCAGCATCTATCATGTGGATATCTACGGCTCTCTCACAACCTATACCACAAGCTACTATGAGTATTACTGCCCGTACTGCCATGGCCAGGTTGGTGCTGATGATGTTGTCTGCCGCCATTGCGGATATGTTTTTGCCACCGGTGCATTTATCGATGATTCGAACGGCGGTGTCGCTGATGATATGATGGGATGCCCTGTCTGCCACAACTCCATCTCGATCTACACCAGTGTCTGCCCGTACTGCGGGTTTGATATTGACGCTGCAATTGTCTCTTCCCTGGAAGATCAGTACGGCGGATATGCCGGCATCCATTACGAAGAGAATGAAACCCCCGATGAGAGTTATAACGGCGGATATGCTGGCATCAATTATTACGAAAATGAATACGGCGGATATGCCGGCATTAACTACAATGACAACGAGTATAACGCTTATTCCGACTACAGTTCCGGCGGTGTTCAGGATGATGTGAAACCCTGCCCGAACTGCTACAGCAGCATCCCGGACACTGCAACCAGTTGCCCTTACTGCGGATATGATCTGTATGGTGGATATGCCGGAAGCAATTATTATGAAAATGAATACGGTGGATATGCCGGCAGCAACTACTATGAAAACGAATACAGTTACAACAGCTATGACTCCTCGGATTACAGCTATTCGGATTATTCATACGATTCCTACGATTATTAAAAACTCATCGAAATCCCGGGATACTGTGACGTAAGTGTGACAGAACCTGTGGTATACTGAACGTGTAGGGAAAACCTATAACACAAAAAACAGGAGGTAAAAATGAAAGAACTCAGTGATCTTGAAATGCAAAATGTAGCAGGCGGTGCGTACAGCGGCACTGTTTTCAAGTACGAAGTAAAAAAAGGAGACGTGCTCAGCGTAATAGCCCAGCGCTATAAAACGGATGTAAAGACAATCTGTGACTTGAACAAAATCCCTAATGCAAATACGATTGAAGTCGGCCAGATTCTGCTTGTCCCGTATGTCGGATAAATCAGAAAAATTGAATGATAAATCGTGAGTAACACAATAGGACGGTTCTTTCTGCTTTGAGAGGACCGTCCTTTGTGTTTAAAAAAACAGTAAGCAAATAATATAACTGTTGCAGTCGGTTTACATAAATGTTATTATGATGAAAAATAATAAGTATTAG
>ONYQ01000166.1 GCA_900322145.1 uncultured Eubacteriales bacterium | reverse complement strand
AGGACGAAAACAGTGAGGGCAGTGACGAGAGCGAGGACGAGAACAGCGAGGACAGTGACGAGAGCGAGGACGAAAACAGCGAAGAAAGCCGTGAGATCAGTCCACCGGAAATCACGGGCACCGCTGTGGATGCCAGTTGGTTTGACGATGCCATCTTTATCGGTGACAGCGTGACTTATGGCCTGTATAACTACGCCGAAAACGGCTGTCTGGGCGATGCGGATTTCTTAGCCATTGACTGCATAGGCTATCACACGGCCATGTTCGGCCTTGACCATGAGTACGGTATCCATCCGGTTTATAACGGCCAAAAAGTGATGATTGATGATGCTGTACAGGAAATCGGCAAGAAAAAGGTCTTTATCATGCTTGGCATGAATGACATCTGTTCATGGGGCGTAGAGGAATCGGTAGATGCCATGCAGGAATTCGTTGACCAACTGTTGGCGAAAAGTCCCGATATCCAGATCTATGTTCATTCCGTTACCCCGATGATTGCCGCTAAGGACGGCACCCGTCCGGATTTCCTGAACAATGCCAATATTGCGCTTTACAACGAAAAAATCCGGCCGATCTGCGCCGAGAGAGGATTTGTTTACCTTGATTTAGTGCCGGTCGTTTCCGACGGCAACGGCAATCTGCGGGATGATTACTGCGTTGACCCCGGCAATTTAGGATTCCACTATAACCGTGACGGTTTGCAGGCATGGGTAGATTTCCTGAAAACCCATGTACAATAAATGTGCAATGTACAATGGTTGCGAGCGGCAAGAACATTGAATTAACGTTACGTTAACCTTAACAACCGACCGTATCACCTTTGAAGGGCGATACGGTCGGTTGTTGATTGTGCGGATATTATGCCTGAGTATGGGATGCTTGTGAAATGGCGGAACGGATAAACTGTACCGTCTGACGGCGCTGTTCTTCCGGCGAAATCGTCGGTTCACCGTCACCCTCCTGACGGCCATAACTGCCGAACCAGGCATGACAGCCGCCCTGTATGACCAGTTCCTGATAATCAGCCGGCAGATGCGATAAATGAGCCTGATATTTCTCCCGATTCAGTACCCCATCCTCACTGCCGTAAACCGATAATACCCGCAAACCGCTTTGCGATAAATCTTCGGCAGAATAGGCCGCCAACAGAATCAAGCCTTCTAACTGCTGACTGTGCTGACTCGCATACACCGCCGCCATACTGCCGCCGAGAGAGTGTCCGCCGATATACCAACGCTGTATCGCCGGATAGCGTTCCTGCCAGCCATCGGCCGCTGTAGGATTGAAAACAGCTAAATTGAATGGCATCTTAACAGCGATACAAAGAATACCCTCTTTCGCTAAGGTATGCAGGAGCGGACTATACGCCTGATATTCCACTTTACCGCCGGGATAGAAAATGAAACCGGCACGGGGTTCCTGCGGGGCAAAAATCAGAGCGCCGTCCTGTTCTGTTACCGTCACATCGTTGTCGGACGGCAAGGCTTCCCATGCGGTGGTATCAGCGTGATAATAAATGCTGACATAAATGAAAAATCCGGCTATGCACAGCAGAACGATACCGCCCACAAGCAGTATGACTACTTTCCACTTCTTCTTTTTGACCGTTGTTGTGACCGCCGCAGGTCCATTCATATTTCTGTCCATCGCCTGTTACATATCCAGTCCTTCCCGATAAATCTGTTCACTTTCTGTAATGCCGAACAACACTTTGCATACGCCCGCCACATAGTCATAACCGAAATTATACGCTCCGATGATGCCGCCGGCGGTGGTGACATAAATCAATTTTTTCGCCCGACATAAGCCCACCGGCTGACCGTTTTCACTGTAACGGAAAGTCAGTCCCCACACGGCGACATTCTCTATCCAGACCTTCAAGGATGACGGAAAGGATAAATCCCAATAGGGTGCCGCAATCACTACTATATCGGCGGCGGCTAACTGCTTGGCATAACGGAACATCGGGTCGCTATAATCACCGGCGGCCGCCAGACGGCTCCGCTTATTGAGCGTTGCTTCATCCAATGGCGTCAGCGGTTCTTCCCATAGCTTCAGTTCGGTAATATCGCCCGTCAATTCCGCCAAAACACTTTCCGCTAATATACGGGTACGGGATTCACGGCGCACACAGGCATTGACAAACAACACAGAGGACATATCAGACACTTCCTTTATTCTGTCATTCAGTGATAATTTCTATCTGACCTAACTATAGCATAAGCCCGAAAATTTGTAAACAACTAACGTTTCCTGCCTCCCCTTCAGGGGAGGTGCCGAGCGTTAGCGAGGCGGAGGGGTTCTTGTTTTTGTGCAATTTTCAAATTTGCTCATTTATAGTAAACAATTGAAAAATGCGTTGCAATCCCTCTGCCTATCCGTTATCATTAGTATAACAGAATACCTCAGACAAGGATGTGACAGCATGACAAAGCAAAGCATACGGCAATGGCTCAGCGGCTTTCAGATGACCCGAAAGCCTGCTGACTGGCTGAAAGATTTATTCGGCGGTATTATCACCGCATTGATTTCCATTCCGATTGCGATGGGCTATGCCCAGATCGCAGGACTGCCGATGCAATACGGCTTATACGGGTCTGTCGTGCCGATTCTGCTGTTCGGACTGCTGACCAGTTCACGGGATTTTGTATTCGGTGTCGATGCCGCCCCTGCCGCTTTAGTCGGCACGGCAATTGCCGCACTGAATATTCCGGCGGAATCGGAACGGGCGTGTCAGATCGTACCGATGATTGCCCTGTTATCAGCGGCATGGCTGGTGGTGTTTTTCATCATCCGGGCCGGAAAGATCGTGCGGTATATTTCCGAGGCGGTCATGGGCGGTTTTGTATCGGGCATTTGCTGTACTATTATTCTCATGCAGATTCCCAAGCTGTTCGGCGGCTCGTCCGGTATCGGTGAAGCCCCCGAATTGATAAAACATCTGCTGGAACAGGTGCCGCAGATGAATTATTCTGCTTTGCTGATAGGGCTGAGTGTCATCGCTATTATCGTATTGTTCCGGCATATAGCCCCCAAAATACCCATGTCGGTCATTATGATGGCGGCCGGCGTTCTGCTGACACTATGGCTGCCCCTCAAAGAATACGGTATCCGCCTGCTGCCGGAAGTTCCGGCCGGATTTCCGCCCCCCTGTTTACCAGTGACCGGTATTTCTCTGGATGAACTGACCGATCTGCTGTTCCATTCGCTGAGTATAGCGGCGGTCATTTTAGCGGAATCTCTGTTAGCTTCAAAAAGCAATGCCGCCAAAGACGGTTATGCGCTGCGCCCTCAACGGGAAATCCTCGCCTATGCCGCCGCTAATTTTGCCGCCTCACTGGTGGGCTGCTGTCCTGTCAACGGCAGTGTATCCCGCAGCGGTATTGTCCGGCAGTTCGGCGTGAAAAGTCAATGGATGTCCGTATTTGCAGCCCTGACCATGCTGCTGGTGCTGCTGTTCGGCACCGGCTTTATTGCATGGCTGCCGGTACCCGTACTCACCGCTATCGTTATCAGCGCCCTGTCGGGTGCCTGCGAATTC
>ONYQ01000170.1 GCA_900322145.1 uncultured Eubacteriales bacterium | reverse complement strand
TTTCTTTGGCGGATATACGGTTTGATATATTCATAAACTGCACGGTCTTCTACACCGGCAATTCTGATTTTGGCAATACCATTCAATAGCTGATATATAATAGAAGTGGTTTTGCCGTCCATTTCGGTTATCCTGCGCCGGTATTTAATGGCCAGTATATTCAGAAAATAATACAGCACTGCATAAACAGCTACCATCAGCAGACCTATTAAGCTCATTGTTACCGAGTAACTGAGCATACGGATAAAGTATATGATAACAAAAACGACAGACACACAGCCTGACAGAATCACGGTAGCAACCGTATTCACAACGCTTCCGGTACTCATGACACGCTGGGCAAGGTCAGCCGATTCATATTTTCTGAAAAAACTTTCCGGCAGATTAAACAGCCTGTCATACATCGCACTCTGCATATCATAGGACATTCTGCTGGAAATACGGAAACTGACCATGTTTTTGACGATCGAAAACAGAATGTTGGCGATCATAAAGGAAGCCATCACACAGCCCAATTGAAACAGCACGGCAGACGCACCGAGAGGAATATACTCATCATACAGTTTGCCGCTGATCGTTGGTGTCAGCAATCCGATCAGCGAAGAAACAATGGTTAATACCAGAAGCAAAAGAACATCAGCCGGCCGGATACTTTTGGCACAGTAGGAAATAAGATTTTTTTTGGTTACTTGTCCTGCCGGCAGAGGACGGTACAGCATAAACGCTTTCCGGCTGAGCGTATTGGCCACTTTGGCAGAAACCGGTGTCAGACTGCGGTCTTGGGGATTGAATAACGTATAAGACCGCCTGCCCTTTGGCAGGCAGACCATCGGATTTTTGTGGCTGTCAAAGACAAGAAACGCTCCCGAATCTGTCTGATACCAGTTATCCGGCAAAACAACTTCTCTGTAAGCAAAATGAGACAAGCCGGCAATATTAGCAATACTGCATTTTGGGCCATACGTTTCTTTGACTTTTTCATAATCGGCAATATTGATTTTTTGGTACATACACATCAGTGCAGCGCAATCATACAGCATATTGCCGGAGGAATCTAAATTTCTGCTGATGGTTTCCTTTTTGAAAGCGTTTCGAATCTGCTCATTAATGGCTTCGGAAACGGTTTTTCTGTCCCTCTGGCTCCGTTTGATAAAACCATCTTCCGTAACGATATTGATTCTGTACTGATCGACAAGGCTTTCTTCAAAGCCTTCCTGCTGATAATTCTTAATGCCGGCCTTTTTGGCGAATTTTTCTCTCAGTACTTTGGTACTTCCCTCTTCAATGAGGTCTATTTCCGCTGTTTCCAGTGCAGAAAAGCAGAACCGCCAGTTACAGTAATCCATATCTTTATAGGCAAATCCAGGAATAACCTCCCCTTTCTGCGCTTCGTAAATAAAGGATTTTCTGCCCGGATCATTATTACGATAGGGGATAATATAAACCAACAGCGTTCCGCTTTTTACCCGAAAAGCATCGGAATGATGATGGGTAATATAAATATCGCCGCCGCTCAGGGCAATCTGATTTGTTTCTGCCATATATATTCACCACTTTCCATCAGCCATTCTTGATAAATTTCTGATAATGTCCTTCGGTTGCGGAAAGCTCCGCATGGGTGCCTCGCTGTACGATCTTTCCGCTTTCCATGACAATGATCTGGTCACAGTCACGGATAGCACTGAGCCGATGGGCGATAATCACACAAGTGCAGCCTCTCCGCTTAATGTTGTCCATGATTTGCTTCTCCACAATCGGATCCAATGCACTGGTCGCTTCATCCATAATCAAAATAGTCGGATTGGTAGCCAGCGCACGGGCGATTTCTAATCGCTGCCGTTGACCGCCGGATAAATTAGCCGCACCTTCGTCCAACCGATAATCATAACCGCCCGGCTTTTGTGAGATAATATCGTGAATACAGGCATCCTTTGCGGCGGCAATCATATCCGCTTCGGAGATATTTTTATTCCATAACGTCAAATTATCTCTGACACTGCCCGAAAACAGCGTGATATTCTGACTAACAGTGGAAACGCTGGCGTTCAGTATTTCATTAGGGATTGTTTCTGACGGGATGCCATCGAACAGTATCTGTCCCGTCCAAGGCTTGTATAACCCGCTGATGACCTTTGACACCGTAGATTTTCCACAGCCGGATGCACCGACAAACGCAATGGATGCACCGCAGG
>ONYQ01000171.1 GCA_900322145.1 uncultured Eubacteriales bacterium | reverse complement strand
TCTACGATGCGCTTGGCTTTGCCCTGAAAACGTTCGATGGTTTTGGGGGCAACGAGCGTGACTTTGGTGCGCAGACCGAGAATGGACTGCATTTTGGCTTCGATATGCTTTTTGAGGTCGCTCAGACGCTGATAGTTTTCAAGGAGTTCAACGTTTTCAAGCTCCACCTTGATTTCAAGGCTGTCTCTGAAATTCTCACGGGTAATGATAAGCATATAATGGGGAGCGATATCCTTGATGTTGATGAGGATATTTTCAATCTGTGTCGGGAATACGTTAACACCCTTGATGATAAGCATATCGTCAGTACGTCCCATGGTCTTAGCCATACGGGCATGGGTGCGGCCGCAGGGACAGGGTTCATAAGAAATCTTGGTGATATCTTTGGTGCGGTAACGCAGGACGGGCATACCACGACGGGTCAGGGTTGTGATGACCAGTTCGCCGACTTCACCTTCGCCCAGACGTTCACCGGTATCATGGTTGATGATTTCCGGCAGGAAGTGATCTTCGGCAAAGTGCATACCGTTGCGGGCTTCACAGTCGCCGGATACGCCGGGACCGCCCAGTTCGGTCATGCCGTAGTTATCCGATACACGGATATTGAAATTGGCTTCAATCTGGGAACGCATAGCCGGTGTACACGGTTCGGAACCTAAAATACCCAGACGGAGTTTATAATCCGACAGAGGATAGCCGGCCTCTTTGACGGCTTCAGACAGATACAGGGCATAGGAAGGTGTAGCGACTAATCCGGTAACGCCGTAGTCACGCAGCATCATCAACTGCTTTTCGGTATTGCCCGAAGAAGCCGGAATAACGGTAGCGCCGATATTTTCCATGCCATAGTGCAGGCCGAGTGCGCCGGTGAACAGACCATAACCGAAGCTGATCTGGATAACATCTTCAGCGGTAACACCGCCGGCAACAGCGACACGAGCCACTAAGTCAGCCCACAGCTTGAGGTCATCCTTAGTATAAACGCCAACCGTGGGTTTACCGGTAGTACCCGAAGAAGCGTGAATACGCACGATATCCTTCATCGGCACAGCCATCAGACCGAAGGGATAGTTATCACGGAAATCATCCTTCGTGGTGAAAGGGATATACTGGATATCCGACAGTTCCTTGATTTTGGAACCGTCCTCTACACCGCATTCCGTGAGCCGCTTGTGGTACAGCGGTACGTTGTCGTAGCAGTATTTGACGGTTTCCTTCAGGCGTTCCAGCTGAAGCCGTTCAATGTCTGCTCTCGGCATGGTTTCAATGTCTTTTTGAAACATCATCATTCATCATTTCCTTTTCTTAGTATTTTTATTTTTGGATTTAGTGTTTTTAGCAGTTTTGGCAGAAACCGGAACCGGTGCCGGTTCTTCTTCCTCTTCAATGATAGACTGCTTGGAAGATACCAGAATCTTTTTATTATAGCAGGAGAAAATGCTTTCCTGACGTTCTTTATCCTTAGCCGGAGCGATCAGGGTGATGATCGGTGTCAGGACAAGGCCGAGTACCATAGCTAACATACCGGCATTGATGGGGGACTTGAAATATTCCAGTACGGCATTGTCGAATTTAATGCCTGCCATATTGCAGATGAAGGAAGCCAGAGAAATGCCGATACCGATCACGAAGTTAACCCATACAGCTGCTTTGGGAACACGCTTCATATACAGACCATAGAGGAACGGTGCCAAGAAAGCGCCGGCCAATGCGCCCCAGGATACGCCCATCATCTGAGAGATGAACATAACAGGAGATTGTGCCTGTACAATGGCGATAACCGCCGATACGATAATGAAGAATACGATAAAAATACGCATCCAGAGGAGCTTTTTCTTTTCGCCCATGCCCTTCTTGGCAAAGAATACGGGGTCGATGAAATCCATTGTCAATACAGAGCTGGAAGTGAGTACCAGACTGGACAGGGTACTCATGGAAGCGGACAGTACGAGAATGACAACAATACCGATGAGTACGGGCGAGAGACTTTCCAGCATGGACGGGATAACGGAATCGTAACCGCCGACAGGCTTGCCGTCAGCGCCGGCCGTGCCGAACAGACGGCCGAAACCGCCGAGGAAATAACAGCCGCCGGCAACGATAATCGCAAAAATGGTAGATACAATCGTACCGGTGCTGATGGATTTTTCGGATTTGATGGCATAGAATTTCTGTACCATCTGGGGCAG
>ONYQ01000175.1 GCA_900322145.1 uncultured Eubacteriales bacterium | reverse complement strand
GTCAGATGGCGAATATGCAGACCGCGTTTGCCGGACAGACCGCTATGGCTCAGGGCTTCACCGGCGTGAACAGCGGCATTGCAGATCTGCGCTACACCGTGGCCACCGAGAACTGCGCGGATCGTGCGGCTCTGTCCGAAGGTATTCGGGACGTAATCGCCAACCAGACGGCGGGTGTCCAGCGCATCCTGGACAAACTGTGCGACCAGGAGCTCCAGGCCGAACGTAGAGACAATGCCAACCTGCGGCAGCAGCTGGCAATGGCCGACCTCCGCGCCTCGCAGACTGCGCAGACGGCAGACCTTCGGCAGAGCGGAGCGACCCAGCTTAACCAGCTTGTGAACGAACTCAGGTCCTGCCCGATCCCCAGTTACAGCGTATACGGGAACCAGCCCGTATTTACCTGCGCTGGCCCCACTACCGGGAACGGTTGCGGATGCGGGTGCGGCGGCAACGGCACCTTCTAAGGAGGCGTACCATGAGAGAATTTATTGAAGAAAGGAGAGCGTTTTAAGTTGTTCGTGTTTGACAATCCACGTTCTGTATGATAGAATAATAATAAATCAATACAGAGTGTGAGGAGAAAAACATGAGCAAATTCATAGACATTACTGGTCAAAGATTTAATAATCTCGTTGTTATTAAAAGGATTGACAATGCTGCGCGTGGATGTACTGTGTGGGAGTGCCTTTGCGATTGTGGAAACATAACAAAAGTTAGAGGCAACAACCTAAAAAGCGGTGCTGTAAAAAGCTGCGGATGCAAGCGCAAGGAATCAAAACCAACATTACGGCATAATATGTCAAAGACAAGGCTATACCGTGAGTGGGCCGCCATGAAAAGAAGGTGTCTTACACCATCTTGCAAAGCGTATAAAAACTATGGCGGTCGTGGAATAAAAATTTGCAAGAAATGGGAATCTTCCTTTGAATCGTTTATGGCTTGGGCGTTGAGCAATGGTTATTCCGATGAATTAACTATCGAGCGCATAGATGTAAACGGAGATTATTGCCCAGAGAATTGTAAATGGATTCCGGCAAACGAGCAGCAGAAAAATAGAACGAGTTGCTTGTTTATCCATTATAATGGCAAAAATCAAAATCTGTTCGATTGGTGCAAAGAAATGAATTTGTCTTACAAACTTATTCATAACAGGATACATAAACTCGGATGGACTTTTGAGAGAGCAATATCTGAACCGGTGCATGTCGAAAAACGCAATAAGAAAAATGTCCGAATACGCATTTAACCCGGTCCAGACTGTGGAACCCGGTCAAAACATCATCCTGGATACGGTGATCCCGTGCAACAAGGGTTATGTTTTTCATCGTGACCAGTCCGGGATTGTAATTCTCCGTGGTGCTGTCAACAATCCGTCTTGTTGCTTCGCAAGGTATCAGGTGACGTTCAACGGCAACATTGCCATTCCTGACGGCGGGACCGTTGGCCCCATCAGCGTGGCGCTTGCTATTGACGGTGAGCCGATCCAGACGAGCCGCGCTATCGTGACACCGGCAGCTACGGCTACCGAACCGCCCACGTCGGCGAACTTCTTCAACGTGACCAGCACGGCGATCATCACGGTCCCAAGGGGCTGCTGCTTTACCGTGGCCGTTGAGAACACGTCCGGTCCTGCTGCTCCTGGTGGCGTCGCTCCTGCTATCCTTGTGCAGAACGCCAACTTGACGGTTGCCAGAATTGCCTGAGGAGGTGACAACAATGCACGAACTGTATCAACTGAAAGAAATGCTCTTCAAGGAGCTGGAGGAATACGGCAGCAAGGGCGACCTGTCAGCCGGTTCCCTTGAGATCGTGGACAAGCTGGCCCACGCCCTGAAAAACCTTGACAAGATCATCGAAACCAATGAAGAGGAAAGCGGTGAGGAGTACAGTGGCGCTATGTATCGCCGTGGCGGTTCCTATCGCTATGACGATGGCATGATGACCGGCGGCTCCTACCGTGGCGGCAGCTATGGGGCTATTCTCGCGCCGAAGGTGACATGGCCGAGATCGTGGAAGAGCTGAAGGGCATGATGAGCGATCTGCCCGAGGACAAGCAGCGCGAGGTCCAGCGCTTCGTCGAGAAGGTCGAGCGCATGTGAGGCGGTGATCCACCGTGATCACGGAGCAAGACCTGCAAGAAGCAATCCTCGAATGCCAAGGCCAGCGGAACCCCACCGCTACCACCTGCATCAAGCTGGCCGCTTTCCTGATCATCAAGCGCGAGCTGTACCCTGAGCAGCAGGAACCGGAGCCGTTTAAGGAGCCGCCTACCGTCTATTCATACGCCCCGCCCGAACCCGCCGGAACAGTAACCTATGACAGCGGCACGGAGTTTTCGGAGCTGATCAAGGGGCGGAATCAAGAGGACGTGTGGCCGGTCATCGACGAGCTGATGGACGTCCTGCACACGATAAACCCGCGACTATATGATGGTGTCATGCGAAAGCTGGACCAGTGAACGAATCCCCCGTTTTTTCGGGGGATTTTTTTCTGTACTTTTTTCAAAAATGTATTGACAAATGTATACGATTATGGTAAAGTATAGACATCAAAACAAGGGAGGCACGAAAAATGAATAAGCCCGAAATGGAAAACACGCTTTATAATGAAATGAAGAAATACATTGTGTTTGCTGAAAATCTGCAAGAGTTCATCGATACTTGGCACAAGCCCGGTATGATTACAGACTTTAACCGTGAAGCAGATTATGCAGATCACAAAGCAGACATGGAAAAGTACGGTTACACTATTATCCCCGGAAGTTCTTCTTCAACTGGGCGGATTGTTAGTTATTATGGGAGGATTTGAAACGAAATGAATGACTGTGAAAACTGCAATGAAAAGAGCGTTTGTGAAGTGCAAGAAATGATGAATCATTATGGTTTTCGTTGCAAAATGTTCACGCCTTACAAACCGCCTACAATCTATGACCGTTTTAGAGCTATGACGGATGAAAGACTCGCGCATTTTCTGTGGCAAGTGCAGACTGGTTTGCGTAGATCGTCTTCTGAAAAAGCGTGGCTTGATTGGCTCAACGATATTTATGAGGAGGAATAAATGGACTTAAACGAATACAAAAAAACCGCAGTTTTATTGCGTGAAGCGGAAAAACATATTGCGAGCGGAAATCCTGGCGATAATTTCAAAATGCTGTTAATTTCTGCGGCTGATGCAATAGAAATTTTAATACGAGAAGTTGAAGGCTTTAGGCATGGATATATAAAAGCAGATGATCCATATCGAGCATTGTGGCCTAACTGGGACGACTAAAACAAACTACCCGCCCCGGAGGTTACGAGGGCAGAAAGGACCCGATATGAAATACTACTTTATCGACCGGCAGGGCAACAGCCGGAAGCTCACCGCCAAGGAAGTCCGGGAGCGCTTGACCCCGGATCAGCAGCTGGAGGCCATCGAGGCCAAGCGTCAGGACCCGTTGGAGGAGGTCAGCTTCATGACCGCCGGCGGCTGGATCGTGTGCGAAAGCGAGTATTGACAAAATATTGCTTTTGTTGTATACTTGTAAAAAACAGGAGGTGAAACCAATGGCTAAGGAAGTCAAGCGAACCTATTATTTGATGGTCCGGGTCAGTGAACACGAGAAGGACCTTGTCAAGCAGCGGGCCGATGAGAAGGGCCTGAGCATTAGCAGCTATATCCGTATGATGGTCTTGGGAGGGAAGAAGGCATGACCGAAAAGGAATACCGGCAGCATGAAGGCATCAGCCGGTCCCAGCTGTGGAAGATCCGGGAGAGCCCGGA
>ONYQ01000177.1 GCA_900322145.1 uncultured Eubacteriales bacterium | reverse complement strand
TACCCGATTGCCAACACCCGAAAACAATATTGATAAACCACAAAAAAGGACGATTACAAATATTTGTAATCGTCCTTGAATTTTGCAAACACTTTTGCTATCATGGATAACAGAGGTGATGATAATGAGTAAGACAGTAGGCTATGCAAGGGTATCGACCAGCGAACAAAATCTTGACCGGCAGTTACAGGCACTGGAGCAATATGTGGAACCGGATATGATCGTCACAGACAAGGCAAGCGGAAAGAACCTGAGCCGCCCGGGATATCAGTCGTTAAAGTTCGGTATCGGCAAATTGGTGGCAGGGGACATACTTTATATCACCAGTCTTGACCGCCTGAGCCGCAACAAGGAGGACCTGAAGCGGGAGCTGCAATACTTCAAGGAAAAGGGCATCAAGGTCAAAATACTGGATATGCCCACGACCATGACAGACTTCCCGACAGAACAGGCGTGGATCGGCGACATGATAACGAATATCATGATAGAAGTGCTGTCGAGCATTGCCCAGAATGAACGGGAAACGACACGGAAAAGACAATTGGAAGGGTTATCCGCCATGCTGACGGACAGTGCAACCGGCAAGAAAATCAGCCGCCGTACCGGAAAGCCTGTCGGCAGACCACCCATTACCTACCCGAAAAAGTGGGAAAGCGTCTATCGAGATTGGCAGGATAAAAAAATCACCGCACGGCAGGCTATGCGGCTGTTGAACCTGAAACCGAATTCCTTTTACAAGCTGGCCAAGCAGTACCGTTCCGAATAAAATCACCTTGCTAATTTGTCCCGAAAATGATATAATAAACGGGACAAATACTATAAGGCGGTGACGAATATGAGAGAAGGATACTCCGAACAAATAAGGAAAAGAATCGAACAAAGTCCTGCCGGGACAGTTTTTATCCATTCAGATTTTACCCGAATTGCCGGAACGGAAACGGTAAGACGAAGCCTTAACCGGTTCACGCAGACAGGTCATTTGCGCCGCATCCTGAACGGCGTGTATGAAAAGCCGAAATACAGTTCACTGCTCCATGAGTATGTGGCTGTCAATCCGGATGCCGTAGCCAACGCCATCGCAAGAAACTATCATTGGACAATAGCCCCATGCGGAGAGGCTGCGCTCAATTTGCTTGGGCTGTCCACGCAGGTTCCGGCGGTGTGGGTTTATGTCAGCGACGGACCCTATAGGAAATATTCATGCGGCCATACAGCTATTGAGTTCCGGCACCGAACCAACAGAGAGATAAGCGGCTTGTCTTACATGACACGCTTGCTTGTGCAGGCACTAAAGGCACTCGGCCAAGAGCGGATAACACAAGAAATCATAGGGTTTCTGTCAGACAAACTGACTTCCGAAGACAAAAGAGCCGCATTGCAAGAAGCCGCCGAAAGCACCGACCGGATATATGACACTATCAAGAAAATATGTGAGGATAACGCAAAATGAAAAATATAGCAAGACTGCCTGACGAAGAAAGAGCCGATCTGTTCAGAAATACCGCCGACAAGATGAAGCTGCATGACGCCATTGTCGAAAAAGATTTCTGGGTATGCTTTACACTGGACTACCTGTGACCTGATACTTGACTGGCAATTGCTCGGATACAGCAAAGAAGAACCGTGGGCAAACCGTTCCAAAACAAAACAGGACTTATTCAACAAGAAAGCCAATGCAAAGGCGGAGCAATTTCTGAAAGAAGTCGTTTGCCCTGAATTGCAGAAATCCCTGACGGATGAGATTGGACAGAGTGCGAATGTGTATATAGATGAGCACGACCCGCAGACGATCATCTTTGCCTATCCGAAGCTGTTTCAGAATATTTCGACTCTGCCGGTTATCCGTTTAGAGATCGGTGCTCTTGCGGCGTGGACACCCTCGAAAGCCGTCGATATAACATCCTATGCGGCAAAATACTACCCGTTTGTTTTTGAACAGGCGGCCACATCCGTTCTGAGCGTACGGCCGGAAAGAACCTTCTGGGAGAAAGCAACCATCCTGCACCATGAGGCGAACCGTCCACAGACCTCTCCCATGCCGATGCGCTACGCCAGGCATTACTATGACCTGTTCTGTATGGCGAACAGCAGTGTCAAAGAAGCTGCCTTTGCTGACATTGACCTGCTAAAGAAAGTCGTTGACTTCAAGATGAAATTCTATCCCCGCAGCTGGGCAGATTATCCGGCCGCCAAGCCGGGAACGCTAAAATTGGTTCCGCCTGATTTCAGGCTTCCTGAATTGCAGGCAGATTATGACCGAATGAAATATATGCTTTACGGCAAGATTCCAACTTTTGAG
>ONYQ01000178.1:1263-2435 GCA_900322145.1 uncultured Eubacteriales bacterium | reverse complement strand
CTCTATCGTGAAAACGGTTTTGAACAGCTCCATGATGATGTCAAGGATTTGGTGAATGAGGTAGGCAGGGTCAAGAGTTTATCTATCGGTGTCAATCCGGATCACTGGCCCAGCCGTAAAACACGGCTTCGGCATCTTCTTCACGAAAAGGTCTTAATAATAATCGTTTTGTTTCCAGTGTGAGTTTCATGGAGTATCCCCCCGTCTTTTTATAGCTGTTCCAGTATTTTCAGGGCTACATGGAATTTGTCGAGAGAATGATTGGCCGCCGCTAATCCATCGGAGTTGTAAGTATCGCCGTCCAGGATATCGCCCGTCACTAAAAAATCGTATAGTTCTATGCCGTGAAAATTGCAAACGGCCTGCACACCGGCTAATTCCATTTCTACGGCGATACAGCCTTCTTGTTTGCGTTTTTCTACAGCCGTGTAGGTTTCCCGATACGGGGCATCGGTTGTCCAGACCCTGCCGGTCACATAGGGCAGATGCAGGGCTTCAAAGATAGCGGCTAAGCGGGTGCTGTTGGGAATGTCCAGATAATCCGAAGGCGGTGCGTAATGATAGGACATTCCTTCATCTCGATAAGCCTGTGTGGGAATGACGTATTTGCCTTGCGTAGCATCCGACTTCAGCGAACCGGCCGAACCGAACAGAATCAGCTTGTCAATGCCGGTCTGCCACTGCATTTCAATGACATCAATACCAGCCAGACAGGAACCAATGGCCGACATATAAAAGATGACGGGCTGACCATTGACAGTCAGGCGGTAAATGATACGCTTGCCGTTGGCAGAGTTGATATGCCCCACGGCCTCATGCGGATATTGTTCCAGTACGGCATGAAAAATCTCATGAGAGAAAGTAGCAATGGCTTTCTCACAAACATAATGCCGTTTTCCTAAGAAGGCTTCCGGTGAAAATAAAGATTCCTTTTCCGGATGAAAAGATTGTGTAATCATGTAAGTTCCTTTCCTTTATAATCATTGCACATTGCACATTGTACATTGTTTACGATTTCGTCTGTGTGCATACCACGAGAGCCTTTTACCAGAAGCGTTTCACCTTCGGTGATGGTATCCTTGAGCAGAGCATAAGCCTGTGCATTGGTATCGGCGGTTTGTACGGAAGGACAGCCATTATCAGCGGCACCCTGTGCGGTATGACGGGATAAG
>ONYQ01000178.1:0-1231 GCA_900322145.1 uncultured Eubacteriales bacterium | reverse complement strand
TTCAGCGGCGGCGGCATCGCCTAATTCCAGCATATCCGCTAATACAGCGGTGGTTCTGGCTTTGGCAATGCTTTTCAGCACGTCTAAGGAAGCCCGTGTTGCTTCGGGACTGGCGTTATAGCTGTCATCAATCAATACAAAGGAGCCGCAGTCACGAATCTGCTGCCGCATGGGGGCATTCTGATAATGGGACAGTCCTCTGGCAATGGTTTCTTCGTTCAGACCGAGTACCTGACCAACGGCAAAGGCCGCTAATGCATTCATAATGCTGTGAACGCCGAGCGCCGGAATGGTCAGACGGCAGGTATTGCCGTTATAATGGCAGGTAAAGGCGGTAGAAAAACCGCTGACCTGTATTTCATCGGCATAATAATCATTGTCGGTCTGCATACCGAAGGTAATGGTACGGAACGGCATTCTGCCGTGTAAAGCTCTGAGCAGGGGATCGTCGCCGTTGAGCAGAAGAACGCCTTTATCGTTGAAATGCTTGGTAATGCGGAGCTTTTGACTGCGGATATTTTCCTGCGTATGCAGATTTTCAATATGTGCCTTGCCGATATTGGTCATGACCGCAATATTCGGGCGGGCAATGTCGCATAGCTTATCCATCTCTCCGAATTCGCTCATACCCATTTCAATAACGGCCGCTTCATGGTGCGGTTCCATGTCAAACATGGTCATCGGCAGACCAATCTGGCTGTTGCGGTTGCCCTGTGTTTTCATCACGTCAAATCCTTCGGACAGGGCGGCGGCAATCATTTCTTTGGTGCTTGTCTTGCCGACACTGCCCGTTACACCTACCAAATGCAGTGACATACTTTGACGATAGGCCGCCGCTAACTTTTGGAGAGCGGTGAGGGTATCGGCTACTTTAATATAGGGTTTGTCAGCATCCGCAGGCGCATCCTGTTCGGTAAGCGTTGCCGCCGCACCCTTTTGCAGACAATCGGCAATAAACCGGTGAGGGTCGGTTTTAGCACCACGAATCGGCACAAAGAGCGAACCTTCCGTTACGGCACGGCTGTCATACTGAATATTGGTAATGACGGTACTGCCTTCTCCGCATAAGAGAGTACCGTTAGTAATAGAAGCAATTTCCTTTGCGGTAAATGTTTTCATACCATTCTCTCCTTGAATCTATAAATGAGCAAATTTCTAATGCTTTCGTCAGACTGCACAAACCCTTCCGTCAAAAATCAACCATTTTAATGGTTGATTTTTGCCACCTCCC